>JANMIF010000377.1:0-6924 GCA_031375695.1 Planctomyces sp. | reverse complement strand
AAACGGGCGACGCCAAGCCTGGTGATTTCAGAGAACGACCGGATGATTGGATGAAAGAGCAGCATCCCGTAGGGATCACTCGACAGATATCACGGAACCAGGTTGGGCGCAACTCGAAAGCCGGAGTTCCGTCTGTCAACGAACACCGATTGAACGGCGTAGCGTCTCTCGCAGGACCGATCGTGCCATCGGCGGTGCGGCATCGTCAGACACGATAGCAGTGTTTCCGAGAAGCGCGACGGCGTATCGTCGGACGTCGTCTGTGATGGACGATCGTCCGCTTGTTTCGGACCTCGATCGCGAGGAGTTCCTCCGTTGCGTCCCTCACCCGTTGGACGCCAAACCGCTTCATCAGTGGAACGACCAAATCGCGGCCGTCTTCAATCTCCCACGCTTCAGTGCCGATGGCACGAACGACCGCTGTGTACTCCGACCGGTTGTAGATGCGGTGGAGCAAATCGAGACTGACTTTCGGTGTCCGCGAAGGCTTCGACTTTGGCTCACTGGAGTGGGACACCTCTTCCATCAGGCCGAGCGTGCCTGATGAGATGGCAATCGAGCAAGCAGCAAAAGTGGTGGCTGACGGGGAGCTGACTGCAACTACTGTCCCGTGATTTCAGCCACTTTGCCCAGCCAGAAGCTGACTTCTTCCCCGGATGCTGGGATTCTTCACGAGCTGCGTTTCTTCTGGGCCAAGCGGTATTTTTGAAGTCGGCTGTTGGGCTTTTCGGGGATGGTTTGTTCGATCAGACCGGCGGCGAGAAGTTCGGCGAGCGCTTGCTTGGCAGCGCCCGAAATTGTCTTGTGTCCGAGAGCATTGGAAATCTCAGTCCGGCCCAAAGGAGACTGGAGAATTGCCGCCATGATTCGAAATTGAATGGACTTGCTGTCCCATTCCGGCTTCCATCCCGGCCGGGATCGCCATTCGGATTCTGACTCTGGCCTCGACTCTGGCCTCGACTCTGGCCTCGACGAATCGACTGGCAGGGCGACTTGCGGAGCATCGGGCTGAACGGGCAGACGAACCATGAAGTAACTGTGGTCTTCGTCAAATTCAAATTCAGCGGGCGGCGAACCGTTATCGCGCATGGCACGCATGATCTTCGGGATACCGGTCGAGCGGCCCTCTGTGAATTCCAACTCCTTCAGAAACTCGCCGATGCGGCGGTTGCGATAGCGGCGTGAGATGGCTTTGCCGGCACGGAGTTGTTTTAGACGGACCGAGCGATCGGGGCCGGGATAGCTGAGAATGATCAACTCGTCCCGATAGATGCGGACTTCGACCGGCTCACGCACGTCGTAGCCGCGATGATAGACCGCGTTGACGACCGCTTCCTCGATCGCCGGAAACGGAAAGTTCTCGACCCGCGTGGCTTCCGCCCGGTCGTGATGCTTGATGACGGTCTCACTGATGTAATTACGTCGGATGTAATCGAGTGACTCGCGCAGCATCCTCGGCAACGGGCCGCGAAATTCTTTCTCGGTGAACTTGTCGCCCCCCGCACCATCGGGGAACCAGACGACATCAATCTGCGTGGCGGGGAAAAATTTGTGTGGCTCCGTATTGAAGAAAAGCAGCCCGACGTTGAGCGGGAACGGAGCTTCTTTCGATCCGCCGACAACATTCATCTGCCGGCCGAGTTCGACCAGCGGCATCCTTCGGGCCTTCGCGGCAAGGTCGCTGCCGACGTCCTTCAAGAATTCGCGCATCAATTCGCGCGAGAGGTCATCGACTCGCGCTTGCTGATTCAACCGATCGTCGAACGGCACGGTGGCGGCCAGCGAAAGCAATTCCGTTTCGTCCGGCCCCTTGGCTCGGACGGTGCTCGAACCCTTGCGAATGAAGTAGCCGTATTCCCTGTTGTCTTTGCCCAAGCCGAGCTTGGCCTTGTACGGCCGGGTCTGACCGCCGGGAGCCGAAATCACGAGAACGGTTTTGCCATCGACTTCATAGGGGACGGCGATCGGGTGATAAGAAGGTTGGATCGCGCTGTGTCCGAAATTGAGGATCTCCTTCTGGATCGCGTCCAATTGACTCGGCTTCAACCCGACCGGCGGCAGCACGGGCTGACCATTTTTCTCGGCGACTCCCACGACGACGTAGCCGCCGCCCAGATTGTGGAAGTCGTTCGCGAAAGCGCACAGAGTGTGCAGCGTGTCGACCGGATTCCAGCCGTGCTTGAATTCGAGACGCTCCCACTCAACGGCTTTGCCATGAAGAAGGTCGCTGATGTTGATGGGCAGCGGCATGGAAATCCTCGGTTTTGTCCGGCAAAGCTGTCCTGTCATCTATTGGCTGACGATCCAACGCGGCCAATTGTATTTTGAAAAACGGCGGTCGCAGATAACGATACCCGCTCGTCGGTCGGGTCGTTTTCCAAAGCATTACATCGTTACGTCACGGGATGGAATGGAGGGCGAGCCATTCCAAAACTGACTGCTTCCAGCGAATAGCGCTATTAGGTTTGGCTGGAGGTCATGAGATTCCGAGCAATTTGTGCGATTGCACGCTGAGTCGCCAACGCGGATTTTCGAGACAATACGCGAGTGCCAATTTCACATTTCTCGCTTGTTCGGCACCGTCCATCGGCTGGATAAAGAAGTACTGAAAATCAAGTCGCTCAAAATCTGCGGGGTCCAAAACCTGCTGTGGAAATACGAGCTTGAGTTCGTCACCAGAATGAATTGCGAGTTCGGTACCTGCTTTGGGACTGCAGCAGAGCCAGTCGATACCGCGTGGTGGCTTCAATGTTCCATTCGTTTCAACGGCCACTTCAAAGCCCTTCTCATGAAGTGCGTCGACGGCGTCTTGGTCGAGCTGCAAGAGGGGTTCACCGCCGGTGCAAACCACGAATGGGCGTTGATTATTGGACTCACGGATCGGCCAGCGACCTGCGATTGCCTCCGCAAACTCAAACGCGGTACGAAAGTGACCTCCGCCGGGGCCATTGACTCCGACGAAATCCGTGTCGCAGAAACCGCAAATGGCGGAGTGGCGATCGACCTCGCGACCGGACCACAGATTGCAACCGCTGAAACGGCAAAACACGGCCGGGCGTCCGGATTGGACACCTTCACCTTGAAGCGTGTAGACGATTTCTTTGACCGAGTAGGCCATTCGGCAATCCTATGCCTTACGGTACACGATGGGATCAGCCTGTCCGACTTCTGCAAACCCACGCAGGCGAAGTTGGCACGCATCGCATTGTCCGCATGAAGCCCCAGTTTCCGAATTCGGGGCGTAACAAGTTGACGTCAGCGAGTAGTCAACTCCGAGAGCAAGTCCCTTGCGAATGATGTCGGCCTTCGTCAAGGAGATGAGCGGCGTGTGAATGCGAAAGCGTCCGCTTTTCTCGACACCAGCCTTTGTGGCTAGGTTGGCGAGAGCCTCAAACGTGGCGATGAATTCGGGACGACAATCTGGATAGCCGCTGTAGTCAACGGCGTTGACGCCAATGTAGATGTCGAAGGCAGAAAGAACCTCGGCGTGGGCCAACGCGAATGAAAGAAAGATTGTGTTCCGAGCTGGAACGTACGTGATCGGAATGCCTGACGACATTTCGTCGATCGGACGGTCTTGCGGAACCGGCAAGTCCGATGTGAGCGCTGAACCGCCAAACTGGCGAAGGTCGATGTCAATTATCTTGTGGTTCGCGATGTCGTGGCGAGCGACCAAACGTGCCGCCATTCGCAGTTCGGTCAAATGTCGTTGCCCGTATCGGAATGAGAGGGCATGGACGTCGTATCCTTCGGACTGTGCCACCGCGAGAACAGTTGCGGAATCAAGTCCGCCACTCAACAAGACAACAGCTTTTGGGCGAGTTCGAGTGGCCATCTTCTTGCTCCTCCAGTGAGTTCGGATGCCGGATTGACGGAGTCCATGCTTGACCGGAAAACTGTAATTTTGGATGATGTCGGAAAGGCAAAACGCAGATACAGTTTTCAGGCCAAATGGCAACTGCGGTCATTGTAGTTTTCTGCCAGTCCAGATTCAACTCAGGTTCAGAGCCATCCATGTCCGCGCGAGTTGCAAACATCATCGTCACCTGCACGAAGCGGAAATCCGTACCCGCCGAGGACTGCCTTCAATTAGGGCGTGTCGCAGGATCAACAGTTGCGGAACTGGCCAAGCAGTGGATCAGCCGATTGCAAAAAGCGAATTCGCCATCTCGACCGGCTGACGAACTCTATTCGGGGGATCATTGGCAAATTGCTCGCTCATTGCCAGAGGTCGCGAGTGGTCGAAAAGTTCAAGTGCGGCTTTGGGTCTGTTCCGCCGGCTACGGTCTGATTCCTTCGTGGGCTCCACTAAAACCGTATTCGGCTACCTTTTCAACTCACCATAAGGACTCCGTGCTGCGCCGCTTGGCTTCTCTGAGCGGTGGGAACATCCACGAGTGGTGGACCCAACTCGCGAAGTGGCCGGGACCAGTTCCTGGCGAGCCAAGGACGTTGTCCGAACTTGCTCGCGACATGAAGCACTCGCCGCTGATCTTCGTGGCCTCAGACGTTTACCTTCGGGCTGTTGGCACCGATCTCGAAGACGCAAGAAACGCTCTGGCTGACCCTCGACTGTTGACGATCGTGTCGGGCGGTGGAACACCGAGTGATGCGTTGCGTTCGCACCTTCTTCCGTGCAACGCGCGCCTTCAGTCGCTGCTCGGCGGGGCGCTCATGTCGCTCAACGTGAGAGCAGTTCGTCGAATCTTGTCGCGTGTTGAACGATGGCCGCTGCGTTGTGACGACTTGGCGGCGGAGTTTCAGGAATTGGTTGACGCCCAACCTGATTTTGAGCAACCACAACGGCGTTCAATGACGGACAACAAAGTTCAGCAGTTCATTCGACGCCACTTGGCTAAGAATCCTTTGCTTTGTGTGAGTCCGCTCCTGAGACAGTTCCGCGACAGTGGCTTTGCGTGTGAGCAGAAGCGGTTCGGCAAGCTGTTCCTTCAAGTGCGAAAGCAGTTCCATGAGTGATCGACCGAATGTTCTCAAGCGGCGGGCATTGCGAATCGAGCAAGACCCTAACCATCCGCTCTTCATGTTCAGCCTGACCGGCGAGGATTTGCTGGCGGTCGCGGACATGTCTCGTATTTCACGGGATGACGCCGGCAAAGTCATTGGGTATCAGCGGTCGGAAGTTCGCAAGCATGTGCAAGACATCATCGACTACCTCAACTCCAGCAGCGTCGTTTTTCCAAACTCGATCATTTTGGCTCTCTCGTCGCGTGCGAAATTCGTGAAGAGTCGCGGTCCAGAAGTGGATGATGGCTGCTCGGCATCTGGCACAATAGAGATCCCGCTGCCGAATGATGGCGATCCCAAACCCGCCTGGATCGTTGACGGGCAACAACGGACATTGGCGCTCTGCAAAAGTGATCGGCGGAAGTTCCCGGTTCCGGTCAATGCGTTTATCGCGGACGAAGTCTCTCTTCAGCGCGATCAGTTCTTGCGAGTCAACAACACTCGGCCGTTACCTCGCGGCCTCATTACAGAATTGTTGCCGGAAGTCTCGACCAATCTGCCGGCGCGGATGGCGGCGAGACGAATCCCGGCAGCGATCTGTGACTGGCTGAACCTCGAGTCACGGTCACCCTTTCATCAACTCATTCGCAGAGCCTCAATGCGCACAGAGGAAGCACGGCACGCAGTCATCTCGGACACGTCCATTGTCAAAATGCTTGAGGAAAGCATCACGTCACCTTCCGGTTGTCTGTACCCCTACCGCAATGTTACGACCGGCGAGACGGATTTTGATGCGATTTGCGAATTGCTGGTGACCTATTGGTCAGCCGTGCGAAAGACGTTTCCAACGGCATGGGGCAAGTCACCGGAAAAAAGTCGTCTGATGCACGGCGCGGGGATACGGGCAATGGGACGCCTGATGGACAAGATCATGCCCAGCTTCAAGGCTCGTGGCAAAAAGGGAATCGAACTCGCCGAGAAGGAGTTGCAACTCATCGCTCATCACTGTCGTTGGACCAGTGGTAATTGGGAGGCAATGAATGGGTTGAGTTGGAACGAAATTCAAAACGTCCCGCGCCATATTCAAATGCTGTCGTGGGTACTGATTCACGCCTACCTTCAAGCGAAGGGATTGACGTGATGAAATTCTTCTTTCCCGACAGCCACGACCTCGTCGATCCCAGCTTCAACTTCACCACGGAGAAGCGGTCCGAGACCCGGATGCGGCAGCGCGACGATCAGTACGCTCACGAAGTTCTGACCACGCCGCCATACAGCGGACTGTTGGTCTCGAAGGCGATTGTCGATGGCACCGAGAAGGGCGCAGGCAAATACACGATCGCTCAGCGCCTGCGGCTTCTGCGATCAGGTGTTCGAGAATTCTTTCGCCTTGGAGATCGGCCGTTGGAAACGATGGGCGATTGCGGAGCTTTTTCCTATGTGAAGGAAAAGCACCCTCCATATTCCGTCGAGGAAGTCATCGACTTCTACATCCAATGTCGCTTCGACTACGGCGTTTCCGTGGACCATGTGATCCTCGGTTTTCAACCAGACGCCAATGAGAAGAGCATCGAAGCCAAAACACTTCTCGACTATCGCGAAAGGCAAAAGATCACACTCGACTTGGCCAACAAGTTTCTGAAGTTGCACAAACAGCAGCGACTCAAATTCACTCCAGTCGGAGTGGCGCAGGGATGGAGTCCGTCGTCATACGCGAAGTCGGTGCAACAACTGCAAACGATGGGCTATCAACTGATCGGCATTGGCGGATTGGTCCCTCTCAAGACGGACGAGATTCTGTCGGTCCTGAAAAAAGCGGATGAGGTGCTGTCGATTTCACGGACAGTCCAACTCCTTAATCTGGCGGAGTTCGAACTGGTGAGGTGAGAGGTAGCCGAGGGCGGAGTGTTTTCGTTCGAGGTTGTAGTAGGCGATGTAATCGCGGATCTCTCGACGTGC
>JANMIF010000372.1:0-20579 GCA_031375695.1 Planctomyces sp. | reverse complement strand
AAAGGGGGCCGCACACCGCAAGAGGCGGGCATGAAGCTCCATCAAGCCCCCCGCAAGCCGGCTCGCAACCCGTCGCTGTCGCATCAACTGACGTCGCGGCGCTACTCGGTTTGGCGGAATTTTCTCGATTGACCTCGCTCGGTCGTTGATTTCAATCACGGATTACCAACTGGCAACAACCAAGTTCCTTCGATCCTCCCGTCGGTGATCCATAGCTCGCCACCGACCGTGGCATTCGTTTCGGAAGAAAATCTCGCGATCATTGAGCACCAAGAACGACTCTGGATCGGGATTGAGTTCCGTCGCGGGGCTCAACTCCGTGTCCTATAAGAGCATTGGAGTCAACGCTTGACTCGATATCACCAATCGCTGTTCGAGCCATTCCAACGTGGGACTGGCCAACAATCGAACGCGGTTGCGACAGCGCCGATTCGTCAGCTGAACCCCAAAACTATTCGACGCAATCTTCGCCAGGGCCAACAAATCATGGATGCTCCCTCATTGAATTCGTGTATCGACAAAGCTCGCCGGTCCAGACTTGTGGCAGACGGGGTGACACCGAAAAGTTGGAAGTCATCGGGTCGGCTCGATTGGCGCTCTCGAGAAATTCGTTCAAGAAACATCTGTGAATCTTCATGCAAATTTCAACATGGTTATTGAGAAAGCAACCCCCCGGCTGGCCGGAACGCGAGTTGTGAATTCAGACTGACTCCGAGTACTGCGGCGAATGGCAAATGTGGGTGGCTCAGAATGTGCGAAATGTGCGATAAGACGTGAGACGTGAAAACTGCGGCAGGCTATTTCCCATCTGCGGCCTAATTCATTCCGGCAAGGCCGAATGGCGATACATGTTCCGCAACGACCGATCGCACAGGCCGACTCGGTTGTACGGCGCGAGAGATTTGACTAACTCCGATTCCAATTCATCCAGCTGTTGCCGCCGCGCGGGCTCCGGCGAACTGACGATTGTCCTAGCGCGGCTATGCATCGCTGCGATGATATCACGCCATGTCGGATCATCGGCCAACAAAAATGCCGGAGCGAAGTTTCGCAATGCGCCCAAACGCAAACGTTCGTAGCTCGTCGCCGCCGCGAAGTACAACATCGACATCAGTCCGAACAGGCGGAACTCGCCCAAACCGAGAAAGCAACCGCTCACTAATTGGTCGATCAAATCCAACTCGGCGAGCACGCACGTGTCATAGTGTCGCAACTGATCGCTGAATTCGTCTCGACCCAACGAATGAATCAACACTTGCGCCAAACGCTCAATGCCGCACAACGTGTGTGCGATCCCGGTACTGTGCAGCGGATCGACGAATCCCGCCGTATTCGGCAACAACGCCCACCACGGCCCCGCCGCTTGTGCCCACTTTCGCTGCAATCGGCCAGTGATTCGTAGGCCGCTCTCCGGCCGAATGATCTTCGCGTGGGAGAATTGATCGGCAATCGACGGAAACCGCGCGAGACATCGATCCCATAAGGCTTCGCCTTCACTAACTCGAAGCGTCAGCGAGGGCGAGCGATTCGCCGAATATCCAAATCCGTGCGTCCTTGAGTGCTCGCCGTCGCTGACGCTTCGGGTTATCGAATCGGTCAACACAAATCCCGCGCTGACTGACTCGTCGTTGAACCGCAACTGCCACATCCAGCCGCCGTCGAAGACGTGATGCAAAGCGGCGTGATCGCAGTCAAACGGATGTTCGTCTGTCGGCACGCCAGCCTCTTGCAAGTGCTCTCGCCAGCGTTTCACACCAGCAAAGTGAGCGAACACCGTTCGCGAATTCGTCCGCATCTCGTGCGAGCGGTCTTCGATCCCCAATCGTTTCGGCAACCAGCCTGCCTCACCCGACGCATCGACAACAAACCGTGCGCGGCACGGTCCGATCTGCGACAACTGCAACTCAATCGACTCGCCTTGAACGGCCAAGTCCATGACTTGAGTTTCCTCGAAAACGAAAACTCCCGCCGTAGCCGCTTCGCGAAACAAAAATGCATCGACGTCTTGCCTCAGCCAGTGCGTATCCGCCGATTCATCACGACTGCTTGCCGCGACCAGCAACTCAGTCGAGTGTTCGACATCTGCCACGAACGGCCGATCCGCCTGATGCGAGAAGTAGGAAAACCCGCGTTTGATTCCCGCAGTCAGTTGCGGATGCCGTACCTGCCAAGAGCCGTATTTCGCCAGCGGCGCGATGTTCGGCAAGTCGTATTCACGACACAGATCGCGCAGGACGAGATTGGCAATCGGCGTCGAAGATTCGCCGATCGCAAACCGCGGATGTTTCCCGCGGTCGATCAGTGCGACTCGCAACCCTGCGCGTTGCAATACCAGCGCCAACAGGCTGCCGCCAAAACCAGCGCCCACGATTGCAACATCAACAGACAACATCAGTGGAATCCGCGGCGGCGCTTGTCGGTATATCGCTCCAGGGCTTCGACGATGACCTTGGCGGAAAAATCCGCCGCCTGGATTTCATCCACCGCGACCGCCTTCCCTTCAAGTTGTTTGTAGTCTTGAAAGAATCGGCGGAGCATAGACAGGCGATGAATTGGCAGTTCGCCCGCCTCCTGGAAGCTGGCATATTCCGGGTCATCACAAGCGACCGCGATGACCTTATGATCCTTTTTACCGCAATCGACCATCGTCATCAGCCCGATGGCTCGCGCGCGAACCAGCGTCAGCGGCGCGACCGCCTCTTGACACAGCACCAGCACGTCGAGCGGGTCATCGTCCTCGGCCAACGTTTGCGGAATAAAGCCGTAATTCGCCGGGTAGTACACGGCCGAATACAGAATTCGGTCCAACTTCAACAGCCCCGTGGATTTGTCGAGCTCGTACTTCACACTCGACCCCATCGGGATTTCGATCACAGTATTGAATTCGCGCGGCAAGTGCTCGCCGGGCGTGACGTCGTGCCAACAGTGCATGAAGAGTTCCCCTCTCAGAAAGTAACCCGAAACATTAGCGAGGGCGGGCGCTCCGCAAATCGATGATTTTTCAGAGTCTCGTGAAGCGCCCGCCCTCGGTAACGCTTCGGTTTACTTTTGCGGCCTCGCCGACCTACGTATTTTCCAATGCCAAATTCTCCAGCGGCCCAACCGCGACCGTTGTCTTGGCTCCGAGCGGGTACGTGACCAACAGGTTGCGAACATCCTGCGTGGTGATTGCTCGCAAGGTCTTCAGGTCGTCATCGACCGAGCGGTATTCCTGGCGATAAACCCAATTACCCCCGAGCGACGACAGCCGACCCATCGGACGTTCGCTGCGAAGCACGACGCGTGAGGCGACTTTGTTCTTCGCGAGTTCCAGTTCGTCTTCCCGAATGCCATTTCGATTAACGTCGTCATAGACCCCCTGAATCACCGTCAAGTTCGACTCGGTTGCTTCGGGATCACAGCTCAGGTACGTCATGAACGCGCCGCTGCCGTCGTATTCATGGAAGTCGAGGTCCGCCGCTTCAGCCAAACCGGGATCGACCAACTCCCAAAACAACCGGCTTCCCGAATGATCGCCGACAATGACCGACAGAATCTCTGCCGCGAATCGTTGATCGTTCTGAGCCGACGGAGCGGGCGACATCCGCATGACATGCTGCTGCTGACTTTGCGGCCGAGTGATGACTTTCGACGCCCCGACGGGCTTCGCTTCGTGAGTCGCGCGACCGCACGCACCGCTTGGCCAAGTAGCACAATGTTGATTGGCCAGCGCCAAGATACCGTCCCAATCGGTGTTCCCAGCCACCGCCAGAGTGATGTTCCCCGCCAGATACCGATCGCGGTGATATTCCCGCATTTGCTCGCAAGTCAGCGCCGTGATACTGGCGTTCGTGCCGAGCACACTTTGCCCCAACGGATGTCCGGCAAAGTGCGTCTGCATCAAGTTTTCATAAGCCAGAAACGACGGCTGATCGTCGTACATCCCGATTTCTTCGAGGATGACTTTTTTCTCCATGTTGAAATCATCTTCCCGCAGCGCCGGCCGCAAGATGCTGGCAAACAGCTCAAACGCCTGCGGCAGATACTCCGGCAAGACCGCTCCGTAAAACAGAGTTCCCTCCTCGGCAGTCGCGGCGTTGTACTTGGCTCCGACTTCGTCAAAGACCCGGTTCACGTCGTCCGCCGAGAATTTGTCACTCCCTTTGAAAACCATGTGCTCCAAAAAGTGGCTGACCCCGGAGACCGCTGCCGTCTCGTCCCGCGATCCGGTTTTCACGAAGAACCCCATCGCCACCGAATGCACGGCGGGGTTCAGTTCGGCAACGACGTTGAGTCCATTCGCAAGTTGAGCGTGATGAAATTTCATGAAGTCTCCTGGGCTGATCATCCAAACCGAATTCATTCGGTACCATACAACCGGCGCAAACTGCTAGGTACGAGCGAACGTGTTCTCCGGCGAAACACCGTCCGACAGCCAAACTCGCCATACGCGGCGATGTCCGTCCGTATGCATCACGACGTCAACTTCGCATGCCTGCAGCGTGACGGTGCTACGCGGGACGATACAGTTCGGCCCGATCTGCGAAAGTGCGTAGGCGTGATCATCGACGATCAGTCCCAACCGGACGTCTGCCGAATAGCCCGTGATGGCACTGGTGTTGCGCATTGACGATTCCCTTCGCGCGAAAGCCGAAACCTTTGCCGAACGACAGCAGATCGAGATTGATCGCAAGCTCGAGTTTGGCTGGGATGGTACTGTGTTCTCAACGAGCCGCCAATCCGCGATCAAAGTCTTTCGGCACGAACGGCTGTATCAATGAGAACGGGATGCTTACAAGCGGCTGGCGGATCGTCAGGTGGTTTGTCTTCTAGAATTCGGCGTACCGCAATTGCTGGCTTGCGACGATGACTTGTGGATCGTGGAGATGACGATTGTGTCGCCGCCGTTTGCGCTGGATTTCGCGGGAGCGTATTTGGATCAGAAGCCGGATTTTCGACGGAGGTCATGGCCGAGTGGCGAGCGGAAAAGGCCGAGCAGTTTGGCGAGTCGAATTGGTCGCGAGCTCAAGCGTTGATGTGGGCGTTTTCCAAGCTCGGCGCAATTTGAAAATTGGTCGATGTGAAACCAGGGAACATCGTGTTCGGTGACGAAGAGGACTGAAAGTCACGGTCAAACGAATTTGAGCGGTTGTGGCCCGATCGTCAGGATCGTGAAATCGCGGGCCGGATGTTGATGAACGTACTCAAGCACACCAGCCACGGTCAATTCGTCGATTTCGCGGCGGATGTCGTCCAGCGTTTGAATCCGTTTCAGGAAATGCCAGTCGCGAGCGATCGACGTTGCGCGAGACGTCGTCGATTCCTGCTGCATGATCAACGAACTTTTCGCGCGCGCTTTGCAGCGTTCCAACTCATGTTCTTCGATGCCGTCGCCGAGTCGTTGCAGTTCATGCAGCGTCACGTCGAGTGTTTCTTGAGCACGCTCGTTCGTCGTGCCAGCGTAACACAGCACTCGGCCTTCCGTCAGCAAACTGTTGAGCGACGCACTGACCGAATAACACAA
The DNA here is from genome assembly GCA_031375695.1 of Planctomyces sp. Taxonomy (GTDB): domain Bacteria; phylum Planctomycetota; class Planctomycetia; order Planctomycetales; family Planctomycetaceae; genus SXKJ01. The sequence continues at coordinate 15,076 of JANMIF010000372.1, read as the reverse complement.
CCCACGTCGCTCGCGAACTTCAGTGAACAGTCGAGAGCTCATACCGCCGCTGAGTACTCCGACGGCAGCCCAGGCTTTGTAGTAATCGGGATGCGCGTATTCGATCCCGTCGTAGGCGATGCCGATGTGCGTTTGTGTGGACTCGTGCGGAATGTGGCCGAGTTTCTCGCCACGCGGTCCTGTGACCAGCGGCACTTCTGGCTTCGGTTTCCAATCGCCGAACAACTCGGTCACGACATCAATCATGTGAGCGATGTCCACTCGCCCAGCGATTCCCAAAATTGCGCCGTTGGGTCGCAGGCATTTCTCATAGTGTTCGCGAACCGACTGCGGCGTGATTCGTTCCAGATCGGCAAGATTCCCGTCGGTCGGGAGTCCCCACGGCGCGTCGTAACAACGGCGTCGCAGTTCGACCATCAATTTTCGTTGCGGCTCATCCTCAGCTGCTCGCAGCGATTGCTCGATGCCGGAAATCGCCCCTTCGAATTCGTCATCGGGCAATTGCGGACGTCGCACGACATTGGCCAGCAGCGACAGCGCCGCCGGCAAATTGTCGGCCAGCAAAGCCGCCGTGACCGACTGATGATTGATCCCGGTCGCTTCACTGTGCTGTATGCCGAGATTGTCGAACGCATTCGACAATTCGCGGCTGTCCAGATCCCCCGCCCCACGCGTGATCCAATCGGTCAGCACCGCTGCCGTGCCGTTTTGTCCGACCGGATCAAACCCGCTCCCCCCCGGCACGAGCAGCGCATAAGCCGCCGACTGCACGTCGCTCATCGGCTCAATCACGACCGTCAAGCCATTGGGCAACGCATGAGTGTGAATGATCTGTTCGGGCATGTGAGTTGATCTTCCGTGAAAAGCAGTACGGGGCGCGAAACGGGAATGTCTAATTCCGAAATACCCAATTACAAAAGATTGACGAAGCTCGAATTACGAAGGAACGCCAACGTCTCGCTTTGTCATTCGTCGTTCGAGCTTCTTTCGTCATTGGAAAGTTCGTCATTCGTCATTTGCTACTCAATCCAGTCGCTTCACCCGGATGTTTTTGAAGTACACAACACTCTTCGGATCGTGAGCTTGTAGGGCGAAAGTTCCTTTATCGACGACGCGAGTGAAATCCTTGCCCGCTTCTTTGCCGTCGGGTTCGGTGTAATCGACGACCGTCTTGCCGTCGATTTTGACTGTGATCTTTTTCCCTTTGACGATGATGTGCTGAGTCCACCACTTGTCGTCCTGAGCTGCCGAGTCTTTGACATCGTCCACGCCGTACAGCCCGCCGGTCTTTTTGGGATCGCCGTGCGTGTTATTGACCTGCGACTCAAAGCCATATTTCGGCCAGCCGGTCTCTTGATACTTCGTGTGAAAATAAATCCCGCCGTTCGACCCTTGCTTGGTCAAGCAATCGACCTTCAGTTCAAAGTTCACGAACGGCTTTTCGTCGCCGACATAAAACAAGTGGCTCCGATCCCCGTTGGCTTTGAACGCTCCGTCTTCAAACGACCAACTCTTCTCATTTTCGTTGATCTTCCAGCCTTTGAACGACTTGCCGTCCGTCAGGCTGACAAAGCCGTCGTCGTCCTTTTTGTCTTCCGCGTTCCCCGACACACCAAACAGCGTGAGTATTGCCGCGATCACCAGCAGATTTTTCATGGAGTCATTCCCGATTTTAGTTCCAATTCCAGCCGCCAAGCCCGCTTCCCACTGAAGCCAACTCGCAGCCAAGCGGCATTTCAGGGACGTACAGTCCGAACTGCAAGGGACGGTGAGCGACGGTCGCTGTTCTCTCATACCGAAATCGGTTTGAGGTCCGCGCGTACATCGGCATACGTTTCGTTGAACGCCAGCGCCGCCGGATCGGGCTCAACGCCCCAGTGAGCGCAGGCGGAGCGATACAGCTCAGGCCACCAGTTGAGATGTTGAGTCAGGCCGTCATCAAGATACTGGCGAAAGTGGCTCATGACTTTCGACCAGCAGCGATCGCCATAAGCCAGCGCAGCATGTAAATTCTCGAAGTCCGGGACATACCATTCGCGGCCGATCTGCGAATGCAGCACTTCGTCGGCCCAATCGAAATCCTGAAACAGCCGAGCCAGCGGCAGCCCCGAGGCGATCGCGACTTCCCATTCAAACCGCTTGCCGGTTTTCGGCATTAGCCCTTGTTCGATGAAGTACAACACCGCGTGCCGTTCCTGCGGCGTGAGCTGCGTGTTCAAGTTCAACGACCAAGTGAAGTTGATTGGAATTTGCGACCAGTCGATGCCCATGCTGACGAAGCCGACCTCGCCCAGCATCGCGTGCCGAGCCTCATCCCACAGTTGTCGCGACATGTCTCGATAAAATCCCCACGGCTTGCCGGACGTCTGATGCAGAATGCTGGCCATCATTTCCGGGACGTCAATTTCGCGGAGCCGTTTGTAAAACAGCATCAGCACTTTGTCGCGAGCGGCAAACCGTGCGTCATACACGAACGCTTCGGGATTCACGCCGCCGTTGTACGAATCGTGAAACCGCGCGTCCCGCTTCGGCACAGGATTAAACTCAAACGGTTTCACCGAAAACATCGGCTTCAGTTCGTAAGATGGCCGCCCTCGGCCGTCCTCGTTGATCGCTTTCCGCCCCGAAATCCCTCCCGCGACCGCCAAGCATTCACCCAACAGCTTTCGCCAATCCACCAATTCGTGACCGCCACCGCCTGCCACAGCCCCGATCGCCGCGTGTCCAAATTCCGCCATATCTGCCAATTCGAGTAACGCGAACCGAGCGACTCGCACCGACGGCGCATCCACCAGCGGATTCGTGGCCGCGCGATACGACTCAAACGAAGCGATCAATTCCGGGATCAGCACGTCGTACACGCCGATCAGCAACAACTCCGTCGTTGGAGCACACAGCACTTCGTTGCACAACAACTCCAGCGCCGGATGCGGAACGACCTCCAAGCCGAGCGGCGGTTCGCGCATTTCACTCACGCGAGTCCGAATCGCAGTCGCATGTTCGGCACAAAGGTAAGCGTGATGACTGAACGCCGTCTTCAGTTCGTAAAGCGGCTCACCGGTAATCCGAGCCGTCAGCAACTCGGACAACCGCTTGAGGACGTAATGATTTCGCTTGTGCCACGAAACGCATTCCTCAACCGACATCCCCGGCCGCTGAGCCGCCTCGAAATCACACAACCCCGCCAATGGCGGAACTCGCGGAATCACAGAATCAATCACGATCAACACCTTTCCGGCCTTCAGCTAACGGCTATCGGCCAGCAATCACTCCACGGCTGTATTTGTTCCCAAGTTCGCGCGGCTTGCAACACCAGCAAGTCAGCATAGCGGTTGCCGACAATTTGCAGACCAACCGGCAACCCGGATTTCGACCAGCCGGCCGGAACGTTCGCCGCCGGTTGCCCGGTGAGATTGAACGGATATGTAAACTGAGTCCATTGGAGCGGGCCAAGCTTTTCATCGCCGAGCGGATTGGCGTCATCTTGCCCCACCGCGAACGGCGGAACGGCAAGTGTTGGGCAGAGCAGCAAATCAAACCGCTCGTACACGCGACGCACCTTTTCCCAAAGTTCGTGTCGAGCGGCCAGAGCATTCGCGAAATCCACACCCCGCAGTTTGAGTCCCGCTTCGACAACGCGACGCAATCCGGGATCGAGCAGCTCACCTTGGGTCGACAACTTCTTTTCAAGCGATGCGGCCGCCGTGCCGAAAAAGAAAACGCTCCAAGCGTCATACGGATCGTGCCAATCGAGATCGACCGTCGCGACCACCGCACCCGCTTCCGCGAATCGTTTAGCCGCGCGTTCGCAGATCGCGGCCACTTCCGGTTCGACGTGCGCATAACCCAAGTTCGGGCTGTACGCGATTCGCTTGCCACGAAGTCCGCAATCCATGTTGGCCGAATACGATTCACCTGTCGCCGACAGCGACAACAGGTCGCGTGAATCGGGACCAGCAAGCACATCCAGCACGGCGGCCATGTCGGCCACTGTACGTGTGATCGGACCAATATGTCGCAACATCGCACCGCCACTTCCCGGCCAATTGGGAATCCGTCCGAAGCTGGCTTTGAATCCGAACACACCGCAAAACGAAGCCGGAATCCGCAGCGATCCTCCGCCATCCGTCCCAATTCCGATCGGTCCCAAGCCCGCTGCCACCGCCGCCGAGGCACCGCCACTTGAGCCACCGGGAGTCAACTTTGTGTTCCACGGATTGCGAGTGATCCCAAACACACGATTGTCCGTAACTCCTTTCCAACCGTACTCCGGCGTGTTCGTGCGACCGATGACAATCATCCCCGCCCGCCGCAGTCGCTCGACCGCCGGGCAATCTTCGCTGGTGATGTTTGTTTCTTGCAGCTTCGATCCAAACGTCGTCCGCGAGCCAGCGACGAACAAATTGTCCTTCACATGCAGCGGGACGCCGAACAGCGATCCAACACCGCCGCCGTGCATCAACGCCTCCTCGGCCTTCGCCGCCGAGCACAACGCCTCCTCTGCTTGCATTGTGACGAACGCATTCAGAGCCGGATTCAACCGCTCAATCCGTGCGAGCGTCTGCTTCATTACCTCGGTCGGCGACGCGCGACGCGTTCGAATCAACGCCGCCAACTCAACCGCCGAACAACGCGTCAGTTCTTCGCTGGGCATTTGAAAGTTCCTCAATCGCGATCGTTTCTATGGGATCTAACGCTGGACTTCGTGTTGTTTGTCGAGCGCAATATCTGGCGGCAGCGTTTGCTTCGTGCCGTCGGGCCAGCGGATTGTGACTTCGTCGATCTTGTCGTTTTGGTCAAAGCCGAACGTGACGGGTAATTCAACTTGTGACAGATAGCTCTTAGTCGGCATCACTTGGCGACGCTGGATGGTCTTGCTGGTGCGAACCTCGATCACGGCACCGATGGCATCGCGGTTGGATTTGTCTTTGCCAGTCAATTTGAAACGGACCCAATGCTGGCCAGCCGGGCGGTCGTTGCGAAGCAGACGCGGTGCGCCACCGCAGGTCGCAATCAACAGATCGAGATCGCCGTCGTTGTCGATGTCGGCGTAAGCGGCGCCGCGGCCGACCAGTGGCTTGAGGAAATCGGGGCCGCATTTGTCGGCGGTGACTTGTTCAAACTCAGTCGGATGTTCGGGGCCGCAGTTCCAGAACAAGTGCGGCGGCTGGGCGTAATGTTGGCTCTGCTGGACTTTGTTGATCTCGTTTTCGAGATGCCCGTTGGCTCCGAAATAATCGAGCCGGCCGTCGAGGTCGAAGTCGGCGAAAAGAACTCCAAACGTCAGTTCCAACCGGGTTTTTGGGCCAAGTCCGTTCGAGACCGCTTCGTCACGGAACTGCAAGTCAGTCGATCTCGTTACATACAACGCGGTCATTTCGTTGGCGAAGTTGCCGATGCCGATTCCGATTGCCGGGCTGTTGCGAAACCAAGCGGTGTCGCAGCCCATCGCTCCGCGCGCGTTGCCGTCGAGGTCAAACGCCATGCCGCTGAGTGCGCCGATTTCCTCTAACTTGCCGTTGCGGAGGTTGTGAAGCAGGAAATTCTGCACGGTGTCGTTCGCGATCACGATGTCCAAATAGCCGTCGGCATCGAAGTCGGCGAACGTGATCCCCAGCGACTTCGCTACCGGAACCTTTGAAGCCTCGTTCATGATGTGCAGTCCTGCGTCTTTCGACACGTCGGCGAACTGGCCGTGGCCGTCGTTACGGAACAGCGACGGAAACGTTCCGTTAAACGGCTGAGGCCGGCCATAACCGCGTCCGCCGCCGATCAGCGTGAACTTCTGAGCGAGATCGAACTCTTTCGTCCATTCGACGTACTTGGCCAGGAATAAATCGAGATCGCCGTCGTTGTCGTAATCGAACCAGCCAGTGCTCGTTCCCCACTGCGACTCGTCGCCGCCGACGCCCGCTTCGTCCGTCACCTCGACGAATTTCTTGTCGTCGTTGCGGAACAGGTGACTCTTCCCGACCGCCGTGAAGAACAGATCGACATCGCCGTCGTTGTCATAGTCGCCGCACGCAACTCCCTGCCCGTAAAACGTCACGTCGCCGAAGCCGATGACGCTCGTCACGTCCGTGAATTGGCAGTCACCATCGTTCCGATACACGATCACCGCCGGAGGCTGCGGCTTGTCTTTGAGTTCCTCACGCGGATCCCACGGCCAGCGGCACGAGTTCACAAACAGAATGTCCTGATCGCCATCGCCGTCGTAATCGAAGAAGGCGCAGCCGCCACCCATCGTCTCCGGCAAGAGCTTGTCGCCGTAAGCTCCGTTTTCGTGTACGAACTTGATCCCGGTGGTCGCGGTAATGTCGGTGAACTTCATTTCCGGAATGTCGAGCGACACGCTGCGTTTGACCGGTGGCTCGGGTGGCGTGACAACGACCATTAGCTTGGGGACGGGTCGTGACAGCCAAAACGCGCCGGTCCCGCCAAAAATCAGCAACAGCAATAATACCAGCAGCGACCGCTTCACCGCGGTCGCGATCACCGCGTCGTCTCGTTCCAGGGTGTTCGGATCATGGTTCTCGTCGAGCATCTGGAAACCTTTGAAAGTTACAGGAAAACAAACTGGCTTAACTATCTGACAGAAATATGGGGACAAAAAAACAAAATCTGAAACCTACGCCGATTCTTTTTCCTTTCCCCATTTTTCTGTCAGTATTTTTTCTTATTCAATCCCGGCGCGCCGTCGCGTTGCAGCGGGTAAATCACCAGCGCTTCGGCGGCGAAGTTGGCGGCGGGGTATTTTTCTCTCGCAAGGCGGACAGCTCGGCCTTGAGCGTTGTCGTCCGGTTTGACTTTCAGGTGCTCGGCGTTGTGATGCTCGGCCAGCTTCTTGTCGCCGAGTTCTTCGTAGATTAAATGCAAATTGTGATGTGCCGTCACGTTTTCTGGGTCGATGTCGAGCGTCTTCAGGAACGCGTCGCGAGCCGATTCGAGCAATCGCGTTCGTTCGGGATCGCCCTCGACTCGAACGCCTTTCGCTTGTTCAAACAGTGTGAGACCGAGCAGGTTGATGACTTCGTAATCGCCGCTGAAGTCGAAGTTGCGTTCGATCATTTCTCCCGTCCGGTCTTTGAGGACCGACCGCAAATTCGCTTCGGCGTCTTTCAGCCGGCCTTGCTCGCGATTGACCATGCCGGTGAGCCAATTGAGCGTCCAGCGCGGCGCGGGAGGATCCTCTTTCGAGGTGCCGTGCTTCGCGGCTCGATTGAGCGCATCGACCGCTTCGTCGAGCCGCCCTTCGCGGTGCAGCACGCGCGCCAGATTCAACGGCCCGTCGTAACGACCAAGCTTTTCGACTTGATCAAACGCCTCGATCGACTGCCGCAACTCCGCTTTCCCTTCGAGGAACAGGCCGATGCCATAATCGTTCCAGCGTTGCCACGGCGGGATCTCTTCTCGCGGATTGTTCTCGACGACGGCCTCAACCCCTTCGACCGCGAACGTCACGGAATCGGTGGCCATCGTCGTGATCGGCGTGTCGTTCAAATACTTCTGCGATTGGCCAGGCGAAAAGTTCTTGATCGGCCGATCGCCGGGCTGCGCGGACTTGGTGACGAAATCCATGTACTGCTTGTCGAACTTACGGTACTGAAGTTTGACCTCGACGGTGATCGGTGCGGCCACATCCGGCGGCACGGCGAATTCGTAATGCGCGACCTGACCGGCTCCGGGCGGAACCTGATGGTTGTAGAGCGGAGTAAAAATATCTTGCGGGTTGCGGCGGTCGATGCGGTTGCCGTCTTTGTCCAACAGGAACACGTTGATGAAATGAGCATACGGATCGACCTCGCGATCGGCGTCGAGTCCGCCGTTCTTCCCGATCACCTGGCCGCCAGACGTCAGTGTGACTTCCAGCCACACTTCGTTGGAATCGACCGTCCCCTGCGTCAGTTGATGCCCGATCTTCAGCGTGCGTACGACCGCTTCCAGCAAATACTTTTCGCCGCGCTTAAGCACCGGGACATTTGGCCGAATCGGAGCGTGCAGTTGACCGTCGATCGCGCCCCCTTCTTTCACGCCGAAGATGTCCACTCGCGTGATCCCCTGCAAGAACTTTTGATGAGCTTCGATGACTTCCGGCTTCGCGTCGCGTAGCCACGCCAGCCCGGTGTTTGCGGCCGGGAACAGGTGATTGTGAATGCTCAGCTTCTTGGCGTCGGCAAAGAACCTCGCCCCGAAGTCATTCGATTCCTTGAGGGGCATGTGACAGCCGGCGCAATTCGCGATCGCTTTCGGCGGGAAGTAGAAGCTGCGAGCACCGTGACCGGCTCCGCTTAGCCAGTACGAATCGAAATGATTCTGGCCGCGCAGAAAGTCTTTGTAGTGGTTCAGGGCATACGGCAGATGCACCTTGTGGCAAGTCGAACAGAACTCGGCCGTCTTGTGCAGCGGCTTCAAGAATGTCTTCTTGTGGAACGACGGTTTTGCTTTCACGAGCTGATTGTTGACCCATTGCAGCAGGGCGTTGTCGCTCGACGCGAATGGGTAATGCGTCGGCTCTTCGATCGTGAAGTCGGCGTTGCCTCGGTTGCTGTTGACGTTCGTAATCGCGTGACACGTCGTGCAGGTGATCCCCGCGTGAGCTGTCGGATGTTTCTGCAAATCGAACTTCGGATCATCGAACGCCCCGCTGAAGAACGGCACGGGATCGTGGCATCCGGCACACCAGCGAGATGCCTGCACGTTGCCGTCTCGTTTGAGACCGACCTCACGCGTCTCCCGAATCGACGCCAGATACGCCGGGTTGCTGAACGAACTAAACCGATGCGAACTCTCGGCCCACTGAGCGTGCGAGTCGGGATGACACTTCTGGCAATAGTCGTCCATCATCAGCGTCTTGGCCGGAATGAAGTTGCCCGACGACGTGCGAGCCAAACTCGGCTCAAAGTATTTTGTGCCTTCCTTCGGCCCGGCGACATTCCACTTCCGCGGGTCTTGCGAGTGCATCGCGACCATCCCCAGCACCGCCGCTCCGACCACGCCGGCATACATGATTCCGATCTTCCACTTGATGCGTGGCCCGCTCAGCCGATGCAGCCAATACAGCCAACCGGCCATCACCGGTGTGGCCACATGCAGCCAATAAACCGTCGATCGCGCGAGCGGTTGCTTCAGATCAAACCCGCCGATTCGCATCAGTGCCAACCCGGTCAGCAGCACTACGCAACTGACGATAAGCAGCGTGTACCCAACTTTGACCGCGCGCCGATTTCGCCGGTCCTTTGCGTACAGCATGTGCTTCGCGCCGAACACCACAAACGGCCCGACCAGCAACACACCCAGCACCAAGTGCCCTAAGAACATCAACTGATAAAAGTAGTTCTGGTACGTCCGCTTGGTGAAAAACTCCATCGCCGTGATCGCCGACAGATAGACCGAATTCGCTCCCAACAGTGCGACCAAACCAAAGACAACGTACAGCAACTTCCGCAGTCCCGGTGTGACGGCGCGGACATAAAACTTCGGTTCTGGATTTGTCGGCAACACCACTTTCGGCAGCGCGGGTGTCGCTGGCGGCGAATCGGCCCGACTCTGATCGGAATGGGAATCAAGATTCATAAGCACTCTCCCGCAAAGAAATATCGCGCGATCAGAATCGAAAATGAGTATCGCCAGCCACCCTCAGATCGCGTTCCTTATTCCGACCAGCATCATTCTGACTTCCAGCAAGTCAGGATAATGTAAGTCAAAATGATGAGCGCCAACCAATGCTGTGCTGACACCGCACTCCCAAGCCAAGTGTCAGTGCGTCTCGCGCGGCGGGTGCTCAATCGTCAGCAGATAACCAGCATTCGGCTGCTCGGCGAATCTCGCAACAAGCGCCGTTCGACTCACCGCCGATAACAGCGGCGAGCCGCTCAAACATCCCAGCCGTTCCGTTTCTGGCGGAGTCAATCTCGCTGGCTGCGGAAGAAACGGATTGGACGGAGCTTTCTGGCATCCTGGCCCACGACATGGCGCATTCGGTATCAGCAACGAAAGCGGTTCGTGTGCCTGCATTCGCGAACCGCCATGAATCAAATAGTCGCCGCAACTTGCCTGTGCGACCGACACATCGACCACCTGCAACGCGGCAATCACCGCGAGCAACAGCAGCCAAATTGTGAACCGTCGAATCGTCATTGCGAATCACACTATCCAAGTTTGCCGACCGTCTCATGCCGTACTTCAATCGGTGGCCGTTCCACCCCGTCGATTAACCGAAACGCCAGCGGCACAACTTCCGAATCCAGCCAGATGCCGGACGTCACGGTCGTGAGATCCACCAAATTCAACTCGCCGTCCGTCAGCCGATACAGTTCTAAACACCAAAGCTCGCGATTGACCACCAGCAACTCGCGAGTCTGAGCCTTCGTGTAAAAATTCAACTTCCGCGAAATGCGTTCCCCCGGACTTGTCACCTCAACGGCAAGACCCAGCCCACCGAGCCAGTAGCTTTCGCGATTCAGTGCCGCAGTCCCATTCAAGAAGACGCCACATCGGAGCAACGATAGTTCTTTTCCAATCCTTATGGCGGTCACTTACATTCGCACTAGGTCAAACTTTGCCCTGCCCAGCCAATTGAATGACTTGGCAAAACGAGGAGTACAACAACCCGACAAAATCTTGATGGTCATCATTTGCGATCGGAGACATCACATACACTCCGTTCCAAACTTCATCGAACTTGTCGAGGCCAAGTCGTCGCCGCCGTGCGATCATGCGCTGTTCGGTATCTCAGTCGTTGATGAGCATCGGTAGGGGATGTTCCGCAGTCACGAAAGGTTAGGCCATCGTTACGTCGGCGGGCAGTTTACTTGCTGGATGAGTTTGGAACAGCCGAAATACTCGTGGAACTGACCTCGCGAACCAGTCAAACTGTTGCCTCGAATGATCCGAACGGCAATCATCATCAGCCAGCCGCTCACAAATCTCCCCGAATTGGAATCCTCCATGTTTGACCAGTCGATTCCGCGCCGACGGTTGTTGCAACGTTTTGGAGGCGGAATTGGAGGTGTTGCACTGGCTTCATTGGTGTCCGATTCCGCCAGCTTAAGCGGGGCCGTTGAGGCCGGCCGGCAGTCGCATCATCCGCCGCGAGCCAAACGAGTCATTCAGCTCTTTATGAATGGCGGGCCTTTTCAGGCGGATTTCTTTGATCCGAAACCGGCCATCAATGAGTTCGCCGGACAGCGGCCGAAGGAGGTCGAGTTCCGCACCGAGAATAAAACCGGCGGATTGATGCCGGTGCCAACTCGGTTTCGGCCGCATGGCGAATGTGGCTTGCCGGTCAGTGATTTGCTGCCGCACTTGGCCGAGTGCATCGACGACTTGTGCGTGATCCGCTCCATGCACTGCGACAATCCGAATCATGGGCCAGCTCTGTTTCAAATGAACAACGGCACGATCACGCCAACTCGGCCGAGCATGGGTTCGTGGATGCTGTATGGACTCGGCAGCGAAAACGAAAACCTGCCGGGCTACGTCGTGCTCTGTCCTGGCCGGCCGGTGCGGTTTGCGGAGTTGTGGACGAGCGCGTTTCTGCCCGGCGAGTTTCAAGGGACGTACATCAACCACACGCAGCTTGACCCGCGACAGATGTTGCCCAACTTGCGAAACGCCGATGACTCGCTGACGCCGGAACAACAGAGACGGCAACTCGATTTGCTGCGTCGCATCAACGCCAAGCATCAAGAGCAGCATCCCGGCGAACCGGCTCTCGAAGCTCGTATCCGTTCGATGGAGACGGCTTTTCGGATGCAAACCGCCGCTTCCGAAGCATTCGACATCCGTCAGGAACCGGAAACCGTTCGCAAGGAATACGGCACGACGCACTTTGCGAATGGCTGTCTGTTGGCTCGGCGGTTGATCGAACGAGGCACGCGGTTTGTACAAGTTTATTATGGAAACGGCCAACCGTGGGACACTCACTCGTCGCACGATGATCTGACTCGCAAGAACGCGAAAGATATTGATCAGCCGTCGGCCGCGTTGCTGCGCGATCTCAAACGTCGCGGGCTGCTTGATGACACGCTGGTGATCTGGGGGGGCGAGTTCGGCCGCACCTCAACGACCGAAGGGAGCAACGGTCGCGATCACAATCATCACGGCTTCACAATGTGGCTGGCCGGTGGCGGCGTTCGCGGTGGCATGGCTTACGGAGCGACCGACGATTTCGCCTTCCGGGCCGTTCAGGACAAAGTCCACGTTCACGATCTGCACGCCACGATCCTGCATCTGCTGGGATTCAACCACGAGAACCTGACGTATCGCCACGCCGGCCGCGACTTCCGCCTGACCGATGTCTACGGCCGCGTCGTCTCGGAGATTTTGGTGTGAATGCCGTACTGAATTTGCGATGAACGTGGGGCGTCGCTTGATTTGAGTTCGGAATCGCTCGGCAGCGATGTCGCCCGACCGACGAACTCGCAGCGAGTGGCAATGATCCCGTCCAGGTTCCAGCGCGAGTCATCAACGACCGTGCGACGGCCATCGGTTGGATCAATCACGGCGGCGATGTCGATGTGCGGTGGAACGAAAACTCCCGAACAATGCCACTCGACTGACGCTTCCGAATTGATCGGCAGCCGCGAACTCATCCAGGCGATCAGCGATTGTCGTTCAGCATTCGAAGTCGTGGGATCGGCCACCTCCCAAACGCAGCCTTCGGCCGTGAACGTCATGCGGCTGACCGACCCATTGCGGCTTCGCGGCCAACTTCGCAACCACGGACCGTTATTTCGCAACGTGACCTGACGAAGCGAGCAGCGCCACGGGCCTTGGCCAGGATCGATCAATTGAACCGCTTCACCGGTGCCGGACTTCAAGACATTCGTGATCAGCAATTCCGCAGGGGGCTGAGCCAGGTAAATCGCCGAGCCGGATCCGGCAAACACGCTGTCCGTGAGTTTGACTTGCGTCCCGTTGTGATCTTTCGGATCGCCTGGCCGCCAAGCGATCGCCGCCGGTTGCCGCTGCTTGGCTTCGTAGGACAGGCGCTCTTGCCCGTCATCGGATGCTCGACGGGCAGGAGTGCCCATCCTACGAAAAACTGAGTCACTGACTTCAAGCACTTGGCAATCGGCCACGAGGAGTGGTTGCAGTTCTGTCGGAGATTCGGCGATTTCGTCTGCTTGAACGACGCGTACGTTTCGCAGCACGATTCGGTCGGCAGACAATCGCAGCGATTCGCCGTTGACGACGATCTCTGCCGGTTCGCTCGGATCGCCGATCAACTCCAATACGCCGTTCACCGAGATTTGACTCGCGGTGAAGCGGCCGGCTCGCGGCAAATGGATCTGGCCCGCCGTGTTTGGCTTCGGGAGCGATTGCAACTTGCGCGATGGCTCGCCGATTGATACGGAGTCCACGGCTGGCACGATTCGTTCGCTTGACGCTGTCACCAACTTGGGCCGAATCCACGACATCAACGTGCCGCGAGTTTCCGAGTTTGACAGTGGCACGGCAGTTCCGGCCAGCACCAGCAACGAAGCGGCCACAATCGGCCAACCGGAGCGTTCGGACGGCCGGTCGATGTGCGGCAGCGAGCGATCAAACTCGCCGCGGAAACGCGAGATCAGCCGACGTCCGGAACGAGTCGCCGCGCCGAATTCGGTCGCCGCCTCGGCACACGATCGCGGACGGGATGTCGGATTCAGCGACGTCCAGCGCAGCAGCATCTCGGCCAATTTGTCTGGCGTATCAGGAACGCAGTCGCGGACGTCGAGGATTGGCTTCGTTTGATGAGCCGCCAGTTTCGCCAACGGATCGCCCGCCAAAAACGGCGGACGTCCAGCCAGCAAATGCCACAACAAACAGCCCAGCGAATACAGATCGCTCGCGGAACTCGGCGGCTGTCCCGCGATCCGTTCCGGGGCGAGTCCGTCGTATCGTTCCGCTGGCAACACCGTGTGAAACGAAAACTCAGGCCGCAGCGCTGTCACAACACCGGCATCAACGAGAACCGCCTGTCCCGATGGCGTGATTCGTACATTGGTCAAACTGACGTCGCCATGAACCAGCCGATGCAATTCGAGTGCCGCCAGCGCGGCCAGTAACTCGCGACCCAACTCCATGACAACCGGAATCGGAAATCGGCCGCGCCGAATCAGCAACTCGGCCAAATGCGGCCCACGGACATGCCGGCTGATGCTGACCAAACGCAGTTCGTTCGTCGTTGGCCAAGCGATTTGCTGCCATGCCTGCGGCCCGACAATCCCCGGATGAATTCCTTGCCGATGAATTTCCGTGAGCTGCTCCAACCGGCCTCGCAAAACTGCGAGCTGTTCCGCTGCCACGGAAGTCAGTTTCAAAACACAAACGTCGTGCGCCTCGCGCTGCCGCGCCAAAAACGTTTCGGCGAACGCGGTCCGTCCCAGTCGTTCGAGCAGCAAACACGGCCCGATCGCCAACTGTTCGGCTCGACCCGCTTCCAGGCACTCGGCCTGAAACGGTGTCAGCCGTCGTTGTTGCACGAGCGCGTCGATCCACACCGAATCAAACGTCGGCAAGTCACGAGTCACTCGCTTCACGACCGCGCGACACCGCCGCAGATCGCGCGGCGTACACAGCTTCAACGCGGCAAGAGTCTTTAGCAACGAGGCAGATGGAGGCTCCAACACGCGGACTTCCTTTTCCGATGAACCAGTTCAGTCGCGTTATCCCAGAACGGCCATTGGCCCACAAGACGACTGCCGAGGTAAACTGTCGCCCGACCCCTTGTGTTCGGAGAAAAACAAGGGAAATTTGCAGGCCTGACCCAATACTGTTCGGCACATGATTTGCGCCAGCCACGGCCATTGAAAAATCCGACTTTTCGGCACACCGTTTGCGCCACCTCCGGCCGAACGATTCGGTTCTGTCAGGATGGCAGGAGGCGGCTGTGGCTCGAAAGAGACGCGACGACATCGAAGAGCGAGACATCGGCGGGTTGAAGTATTTTGACAAGCTCTCGCCGCTGTTGCAGCGGCTGCATGACGATGAATGTCTGCGCGACAAAGCTGGCAATCGCACACTGCATTACGATCAGTATTGCATGCTCGTGTTGCTCTACTTGTTCAATCCGATTTGCTCGTCGCTGCGG
>JANMIF010000370.1:0-3152 GCA_031375695.1 Planctomyces sp. | reverse complement strand
AACGCTCCGATTCGCGAGGCAGTCGGCCGAGCGCCGCGACGCAGAGTTCTTCAATAACAGCGTCATCGCTGGCACCGGATTGTAAAAGCCGAGCGACTCGGCCAGTTGCGCTGGAGACTTTGGCTTCGACTTCCGGCGCGTTCATCAGATGCAATGCTTGAGACATCGTCGGTTCGCTGGAGCGACCACACTCGCACGGGCTGGTCCGTTCGGCACGGCCGAAGATCTCCAAGAAGTAAGATGGCAGCCGATTGTCCCACAGTTCGATGGCACGAGTCCCCGGCGGTCGTCCTGGAAACGATTCCGCTTCGCCGGCCGCTCGGCAGATCGCGTCGAGCAGCACTTCGGCCGGCAACCGCCTGACGTAATGGTGTGAAAAGTTCTGCTCGTCATCGCGGTTCGTCGCGTTCGTGAGGCTCGCCAATTGATACGTCCGCGAGTTCAGGATCAGCCGCATCAGCGACTTCAAATCGAACTTCGCAGCGACCGTTTTTTTGGCCAACAGCGTGAGCAGCGGCTCGTTGGTCGGCGGGTTTGTCGATCGGATGTCGTCTTCAGGTTCAACCAGTCCGCGACCGAGAAAATGCTTCCACAAGCGATTCGCGACGAGCTTAGCAAACCACGGGTTCTCTGCCGCGACGAGCCACTGCGCAAGCGCGCGGCGCGGGTCGCTTCCAGCGTCGGCAAATACGACACCGTCGAGCGGCCGTGTGGGTACCAGCTTGTTCGATAACGGAATCCGAGTCTCCCGCAACCCGGCGTGGTACACGAGGACTCGACCTGGCGCGATCGGCTTGCGCTCCAGCCCGTTGAAGAAACCGGACAGGCCATAAAAATCTTCCTGCGACCATTTTTCCAACGGATGATGATGACACTGAGCACATTCGATCCGCACGCCGAGAAACGCTTGGCTCACGATGCGTGCGAGTTCTTCGGAAGTCTCGACTGCCCGGAACAGATTCGCTGGCCCGCTCGCGCCAGAGTTCCCCGTTGCCGTGATCAACTCGGCGACCCACTGGTCATACGGCCGATTGCTAACGAACTGCTCCCGCAGCCAGCGATGCAATTCATACGCACCTCGCTCACCCAGTTTCTGACGATCGACCAATAGGATGTCGGACCAGATCAGCGCCCAATAGTCGGCGTACTCTGGCCGCTCAAGCACGCGATCAATCCAACGCGACCGTTTGTCGGGGCTGCGATCGGCGAGAAACTCGCGGGCTTCCTCCGGCGAAGGCAACGTGCCGATCGTGTCGAGCCAGACTCGCCGCAAGAACGTCGCATCATCCGCCAATTCCGACGGGACGAGCTGCATCTTTCGCAGCTTGGCCAGCACCAGTTCATCGACCACATTCTGAATCGGAAACTCAAACGGTGCGGACAAAGCTGATCGCGGCAACTGCAACTGCACGCTGGCGACTTGCCCCATGTAATTCACGGTAATTGCCGCCTCGCCCGGCAACTGTCCGGTGCGCACGATTCCCAGCCGATCGACTTCTGCGATGAGCGGTGCGTTCGAGGCATACCCTGCGGCCGCCGTGACATCGCGAACACTGCCGTCGGAGTAATGGGCCGTCGCCAAAATTTGCTGCCGCGAGGCCGCATCCATCACGCGATCGTTCGGACTGACTGACAGACGAACTAACGTCGGTGATCCCGCTTGAGCGGATGGCGTCCCCTGCCGAACCCACGCCAGCAGAACCGCGTAGTCCGGCGATCCCAATTTCACCCGCTGACCGCCGCCATGCGGCACGCTCCCTGTCGCCTTCCCCAGCAACAGACTCAATTCGGGACTGCTCGCAAACAGTCGCCGCCCGCGTGCTTCTTTGACGAGCGCATCGAAGTCCGCTGCGAAATCGAACCCGAAGACCGACAGCTTGAATCCATTTTGACCCGAGGCTTTGCCATGACAGCCTCCGTTGTTGCATCCGAGCTTCGAGAACAACGGCAACAAATCATTCGCGAAGTCCACCGGCGGATAATCCCCGAAGTCGCGGACTCGAACCGGGACAACGGCCTCCAACTCATCGCAGGTCACGCGAAGTTGTGTCTCGCCATCAGCCACGCCCGCAACAAGCCCGTCGTCAATGCGGATCACTGCCGAGTGAATGGTCCCTAACCGAACGCGATGCGTCACGTCAATCAACCGCCCGTCGTCCCGCTCGGCAGTCACCAAAATCTGCTGAGTGCGATTCGTCCCATGCAGTTCAACTGCCGCCGGCTCCACATGAACTCGCTTGAACGACCGCGTCTCGTCGGCTCGGCATTGAGCGACCGCAATGAGCATCCAGCAACCGACCAGCCAGAGCATCTGGCATCGCGTCGCAGACACAACCGGTCTGATTGCGGGAGAGTGCTTCATACGCCAACGGACCTCGAACTCTGGAGGAAACCCGAACTTAGGCTGAGCCAGCAAAGAGGATAACACTGGGTCAACGCGGAATGAACCCGGAAACTGCGGGAGTCCACGCCGCCACTTTCGCTCGGTCATGTCGGGTTAGTGTGTTCAGAACTCGAATTGGCAGGCAGCGGGATCGTACGATACAAACCGAATGTGTTCGGTGCCGAAGGACGGTTGCCGGTTGAGTGGTTAAGCAGAAGGAGCGTGCCGTGTCGACGGTCAGTCGAATTTTTCATACGATCAAAGGGGGCGGTCGCCCCACGGCCTCGCGGTTGTCTCGCTGGCGAGCGGTCTCGCGGACCGTGCTGCGTCAGGTCGAGAAGCTAAAGAAAGTCGACGATCGCGAGTTGATGCAAGCCGGATTGGAGATTCGCTGGCGTGCGAAGGCTGGCATTCCGCTGCTGAAGCTGATGCCGGAAGCGTATGCGCTCGTCGTTGAAGCTTCGCGGCGGACGACGGGCATGACCCCTTACCCGGTGCAGATCATGGGTGGCATTGGGTTGTTCGAGGGAGGCATCGCCGAGATGCAAACCGGTGAAGGCAAAACGTTGACCGCTGTGTTGGTGACGTTTTTGCGAGCCTTGCCCGGCCGCGGCTATCATGTGATTACGGTCAACGATTACCTGGCGAAACGCGATGCCGAACACATGGGACCGATTTACGCGGCGCTTGGAATGTCGGTTGGCGTGGTTACGACGCCGGACGAAACGGATGCTCGGCGGGCGGCCTATGCTCAGGACGTGACATACGG
>JANMIF010000362.1:0-21553 GCA_031375695.1 Planctomyces sp. | reverse complement strand
GTCGACCTGACACGGCGGGAAATCAAAGCCATGACGGAAGCATTCACCAACCAGCATCCAGCTAAGAATCCTGCGCCGAAAAGGCGGAGATGGACTTACATGGTTCTTTCCGCGTTCGGCATTTTGATCGCGATTGGATTCGTTTTCGCACGCATGGTGAAAGACGCTCGCGAAGCGGCTCACGAATCGATATGCCGAGGTCATATCAAACAATTGGCAGTGGCTTTGCTGGAATACCACGAGACCTACAAGAGTTTTCCGCCCGCCTACGCGGCGGACGCCAATGGCCAGCCGATGCACAGTTGGCGCGTCTTGCTGTTGCCTTGGTTTGGTGACACGGAGAAAAACGCTTTCGCGCAATACGACTTCAGCAAGCCGTGGAACGATCCAGCGAATCTCAAGCTCGGCGGCCAGATCAACCTCGATTTGTTTCGCTGTCCCACTGAGCCGGATTATGGCCGATCGCAGATGACGAATTACGTCGTCGTCGTCGGTGATCAGACGGCATTTCCGGGGCATCGCACAACCAAGCTGGCCGACATCGAAGATGGAGCCGAGAACACGATTCTGCTGGTCGAGATTGGCAACTCCGATATCCATTGGATGGAGCCACGTGACTTGGACTTCGACACGTTGTCGTTCATCGTGAACGATCCACATCGTCCCGGCATCTCCAGTCCTCATCCGTGCGGACCGGGAGTCTCGTTCGCCGATGGGGCCGGAATCCGATTGGCGGAGTCGCTCAGGCCCAAAACGCTTCAAGCGTTGATCACGATTTCTAGCCAAGAATCGGTATTCAAGAAGTCGCTGATCTTGCCGACCGACGGATCGGGGAACCATCTTGGCGAAGACTCGGTAATGCACCGCCAATGAATAATGAGCGTCACTCATTACAACGGGAACATTGGAAGGCTTCGATGCCGGAACAAATCACAATTCGCACCGAGCGATTGTTGTTGCGGCCGTGGCGTGACTCGGATCGCGAACCATTTGCTGCAATGAATGCCGATCCGGCCGTCATGGAATTTTTCCCGAGTGTGATGTCGGCAGACGAAAGCCGGTCGGCGGCGGATCGGATTCAGGCTGGGTTCGCCGAGCGTGGCTGGGGATTGTGGACAGTTGAGGTTCCTGGCGATTGCGAGTTCGTGGGGTTTGTCGGCCTGGCGATTCCACGGATCGAGACGCAATTCACGCCGTGCGTCGAACTCGGTTGGCGGCTGATGCGAAACGTCTGGGGTCACGGCTATGCGACGGAAGCGGCTCACGCGGCGGCGTTCGGTTTTGAAAAGCTCGGTCTGTCCGAGATCGTCGCGTACACGGCCGTGACCAATCTGCGATCGCGGCGAGTCATGGAGCGGCTGCGGATGAAACATGATCCTGCGGAAGACTTCGATCATCCGGCTCTGTCAGTCGGCCATGCATTGCGGCGTCATGTGCTGTATCGACTCGCGCGGCTTGAGGAACCAAATGAAACCACGACGATCACGCATTAGGCGATCCGGGCAATCGCCAACGGAACGCCGAGGCCAGAACCACCAACGCCAGCAACGCCGCCACCATCCAGGCATCGAAAAAAGAATACAGCCAGTGACCGATGATCGCCGCCAGTGTCAAAGCTGCGGCGACAACCAGCGACATTCGCTCAACCGTGCGACAACGAATCAACCACGATCCGAGCAAGCCCCAACCGGTGAGCGGCCGAAAGACGAGAATCCCGCCAGCCCAAAACAGACCGAATCCAATCATTGTCCCGACCCAATTCCGCAGCGAGCGGGCTTGAGTTTCGATCCCGTTGGATTGGCCGGTCACCGCCTCGACCGCTTTCTTTGGAGCCATCTGCGAGCCAGACGATCCTTCACTAAAAACCGCCAATGCCGACTTCTGTCGATCCGTCTGCGTGAGCGCGGTCCGCTGAGCCTCTTGATTCCACCACACAACCAACCACGCCAAAACCCAAACGGTGATCCCTGCTGCCAGCATTTTCAGGGCTTCACGCCGCGAAGCCGGAATCTCGGTCGAAAACCAATCGAGCGGATGAAATTTCATGCGGCGTGTTGTACCGAGCGGCTGAGGCAGTCAAAAGCTTGACTGAAGAAAACTTACAATCCTGGTCAACACCGAACACCGAGGTCGAGCGGTGGAACATCTTTGACGTCATGCACCGGGCCTTGCGATTTGTGGTGGTTGAACGGTCGAACGCAACGACCTCACACCAATTCGGTGATCAGTCGCCGTTCTTCGAGAATGAATCGCGGGCGGCCGGAGTTGTCGGTGAAGGTGTGCCCTGGCTCGATGCCGAGATGACGATAAACCATCGCGAGCACATTCTCCGGCCGGTACGGGCGATCTTTCGGCACGGAACCGGTTGAGTCGGACGAGCCAATGACTTGTCCAACTTTCAAACCGCCGCCCGACAGGACGACGCTCATCACCTGGCCCCAGTGATCGCGGCCAGCTGCTTTGTTGACGCGTGGCGTGCGGCCGAATTCGCCCATGCAGACGATCAGCACGTCTTGGTCGAGACCGCGTTCATAAATGTCGCCAACCAGCGCGGCGACCCCTTGATCGAAGGCAGGGCCTTTGCGTTTCATCGCGTCGGCGATGTTTGCGTGGTCATCCCAACCGCCGAGCGTGCTAGCTCGGACGGTGACGACCGTGATGCCGTGCTCGACCAGTCGCCGAGCCAACAGCATGTTTTGTCCGAGCGAATTCAAACCATACCGCGCTCGCATTTCCGGCGTCTCTTTTGAGATGTCGAACGCCGTGCGTGCTCGGTCGCCGGTGACGAGATCAAACGCTTCGCGAGTGAACTGGTCAATCGAATCGGCCACTCCTTCGCGGTCGATCAATTGCCGCGTCTCACCAAATCCAGTCAGCAAGGCGCGACGATCATTGAGTCGTTCATTCGTCAGTCCGCCGAGCAGCGTTAGGTTCGCGACCTCGAACGCCTTGTCGTCCGCCGATTTCACCGTCTCGAACGGATTGAAGCCTTTGCCCAGCCACGCGGCTCGGCCGAATCTCATGCTGGCAGGGATCGACACGAACGCCGGCACACCCGACTGATTCGCCCCGCGCAGCTTCGTGGTGATCGAGCCGAAGCAGGGCATTTCGTTTTCGCGATTCTGATTGTCTCGCAAGTAGTAGCCGGTCTGAGTCAGATGGCTGCTGGTCCCGTGACTGCCGTTCGTGTGGTGCATCGACCGAATGACCACCAACTTGTCGATGATTCGCGCCTGTTCGGCCATGAACTCGGAAAACTGCACGCCCGGAATCGCCGAGTCGATCGCGCTCAGCGGCCCCCGATACTCCGCCGGCGCATTCGGTTTTGGATCGTACGTTTCATGCTGAGTCGGCCCACCGGCCATCTCGATGTAAATGACCGCCGTTTTACGAGCCGCCGATCCAGCCGAAGACCGCTGTTTCAAGAGCGCCGGCAAGGACAATCCAAACGCACCGGTCAAGCCGGCTTGCAGAACCGAGCGACGAGTTTGAGGCATGATGGCTCCTGGCTTTGTCATTCGTTTGTGGTGAGGTTCATTTCGCACGAAGACGCTTTGCGGGCTTGTTTCAATTGCGAGACCAGACGAAATCTCCGGCCGAGGTAATGTTTTTCTGCCTCGTCATAGTGGCTGACGGCTTCCTCATAGAGCTTGACGCTGCCGAGTCCAATGAGACAGATGCAACACGCGACCAAGACGAGGCCCACCCCCCAACCGAGAAAGGCGGCTGGTCCCACCCCGCTCCTACCTATCAATACCAACCCGAAAACCACAATAACGCCAGCCGTCCAGAGATGTCCCGCAACTGTTGGGGCGATCTTTTCCCCCTTTTCATTCACACTCGTGAAGTTCAACTTTTCGCGGTTCCACTCCTGCTCGCAGGCTTCGAGGTCGCCCTCCAATCGCATCACGTCCAATTTCGCTTCGATCCGTTCGGTTCGCACATCAATCTGAGCCATCTTTTCGGAATACGTGACGCTCTCCGTGTGCTTGATCTCCAGAGTGCAGTCGCAGTGGTTACACGTCACGAACCTTGCCTCACCGGGGACTGCCAAAGGTGCGCCACAATTTGCACAGGCGACAGCTTGCAGTTCCATGATGGGCCGTTCCAAAAGTGCTCAGCTCATACCAACTCGCGCATCGGCTGAATGCCGTCATCAACAAGGTTCTGTGGGACACCGGCTCCGTCAAAGATGCGGACTCGGCCGACGTCGAGGCCGGCACATTTGTAAAGCGTCGCAAAAATTTCTTGGAACTTGACCGGGCGTTCGACGGCGTGCTCTCCCTTGCGATTCGTGCGGCCGATGACTTGGCCAGCCTTCATGCCGCCGCCGGCGAGCATCGCGCACGAAACCTGCGGCCAGTGATCGCGCGAGTTGTTGTTGTTGATCTTCGGAGTCCGGCCGAACTCGCCCCAGACGACGACCGAGACATCGTTGTTCAAGCCACGTTCGTGCAGATCGGTGACGAGCGCGGACAAGCCTTGATCGAGCAGCGGGAACTCTTCGCGTGACATCGGGAAGTTCATCCCGTCGCTGCCGTGCCAATCCCAGCGGCTGTAATTCAGTGAGACGTATCTCGCACCCGCTTCGACCAATCGCCGAGCCACACAGAAGTTTTCGATCATCCGCGGTGCGCCGTCGCGCATGAACTTCTCGTCGCTCTTGCCGTACCGAGCCAACACACGCGGGTCTTCTTTCGACAGGTCGAGAGCCTCGGCCAGCTTCGAGGTTGTCAGGATGCCAAGCGCCTGCTGTGTGTAGACGTCAACGCTTTCCATCACCCCTTTGCCGTCGGCCGCGCGGACGAAGCCATCAAACGCCTTCATTAGTTGATTGCGATCTTGCAGCCGATCCAGCGAGATCCCATGCAGCACCATCCCTTCCGGCGAACTGCGAGCTTTACTGCCGAGCAGATTGAACGGCGTCTGCGAAACTCCCAAGAAGCCGCCGTCCGCCGGTTCGCCCCAAGTGCGATTGCCGACTGTGTACATCAGCGCGACGTTCGGCGGCACGGCTCCATTCGTCGGGCCTTGCAGTTTGGAGATCCAAGACCCGGCGGCTGGCCAACCTCCCGGCGGCTTGCGATCCGATTTGCGATGCCCAGTCATGCACTGATAGCCGTCGTGCAATCCGTCCGCATCAGAGATCGATCGCACCGGCACGAATTTGTCCATCATCTGAGCCATTCGCGGGAACAGTTCGCAGATTTCGATTCCCGGCACGTTCGTCGCGATCGGTCGGAATTCGCCCCGAATCTCCGCCGGAGCGTCCGGTTTCAAATCCCACAGGTCGATATGCGACGGCCCACCGGGCATATAGATGTTGATGATCGCCTTGTGCTGTGACCTGCTGTAGGACGCGTCGGCGAGTGCTTCAGCTTCCGCTCGCAGCACGCTCGGAAGGGCCAGTCCGCCGAGTGCGAAGCCGCCAATCGTCAAGAACGAACGCCGCGACAACTGATCGCAAAATCCAGTTCCGTGTTGATCTCGATCGCCAACGGAAGAACCCAGAATCGTCAACATGGTAGGCTCCACAGGGGGGAGTTATTGGGAAGGCAAATCGTGGCAGGACATCACTGTCATCGGCTGTGGCTGATGCGTAGGTTGAGATTTGATGCCAGACGTTACAGCCTGTCAACACGCAACCCCCAAGCCGTCGCCAAGCGTCCCCCCTCTTCACACAAACAGTCGCTTGCCGTCCATGCAACGTGAAGTCATGCTGCCGCTGGCCTCAAACTTTCAGGAGCCGTTCATCATGTCCCACCAGTTGCCGATCGATTCCTCAATCACTCGCCGCGAGATGCTCGCGGCCGCCGTCGCCGCCGGAACCGTTTCGGCGCTGAATCCACTCGCTTCCAACGTCCTCGCGGGAGACAAAGTTGTGCTCAAAGGAAACATTAAGCAGTCGATCGTCTTTTGGTGCTTTAACATCGCCGGGGAAAAATGGGACATCGAGAAACAATGCCAAGTCGCAAAGCAACTTGGCTGCGTGTCGATTGAACTGGGTGACCACAAAGATTTTCCGGTCATTAAAAAGCACGGGCTGACGTGTGCGATTGTCGGCAATCGGATGCCGGGTGCTCCGTTCATGCGCGGCTTGAACAACCCGGACTATCACGCCGAAGTCATTGCCCGGACGAAAGAGGCGATCGACGGCTGCGCCGAATACGGTTACGGCAACGTCATTGCCTTCACCGGCTACAAGTGGAAGAAGGCTGAGGACGAAAAGAGCGGCGAAATCTCGCTCGCCGACGGAGCCGACAACTGCGTCAAGGCGCTCAAAGAACTGTGTGCCTACGCCGACAAAAAGAACGTCAACATTTGCGTCGAACATCTCAACACGCGAGACAGCAGCCATCCGATGAAAGGTCATCCGGGCTATCAGGGCGATGACATTGATTACGTCGCGAACATCGCCCGTCGGGTCGGTTCGCCGCGAGCAAAAATTCTGTTCGACATTTATCACGTCCAGATCATGAACGGCGACGTGATCCGCCGCCTGGAACAGTGCAAAGACGTCATCGGCCACATTCACACGGCCGGCAATCCCGGCCGAGCGGAACTCGACGACAAACAAGAAATCAATTACCCGCCGATCATGCGCAAACTGTTGGAGATCGGCTACAAAGGCTACGTCGGTCAGGAGTTCATCCCAACCCGCGATCCGCTCGTGGGCCTGACCGAAGCGGTCAAACTCTGCGATGTGTGAAGAACGCAGAGAAGACGTGTCTTCATCCGGTTTGACTGACGAACTTGCCGTCCTGCATCACTTGCACGATTCGCCTGAAATTTTCTGCGCTCTCGAACTGGAATCTCGCGGTGAAACCGAGTTTCATCTTCAGCAACGTCTGAGAAAACTATATCCCGATGCGGTCGTGCGAGCCGCGCTGACGCTTCGCGATCTGCGAAGCAAGGCCGCCGTCAAGTTCTCCCACGCCCATCGAATGTGGTTCACTCCGACCGGTCTGGAACAGGCGACGTCTGAATCGGTCGCTCGTCACAAAGCCAAACGATTCGACGGACTCGTTTGGGATTTTTGTTGCGGCATCGGCGGTGATTCGCTGGCACTGGCCGAACGCTGCGAGGTGCGTGCGGTTGATCTCGATCCGGCGATGTGTTTGCGCACTGAATGGAACGGAGCGGCGTATGGCGTTGCCGATCGGATCAGCACGCATACGAAAGACGTCGCGCAGATCATCGAGCGAGACGGGCTGTTGCACATCGACCCTGATCGGCGACCAGGCGGCGGTGTACGCATGAGACGAATCGAAGATTGCTCGCCGAGTCTCGACGTTGTTCGCCAATTCCTGGGTGAATTCCGAGGTGGAGCGATCAAGCTTAGCCCGGCTAGCAATTTTGGCGGTAAGTTCGACGACGTGGAGATTGAACTCATCAGTCTCGATGGCGAGTGTAAAGAAGCGACCGTGTGGTTTGGCGATCTCGCCGGGGCCGAATCATTCCGCGCGACATCGCTTCCCAGCGGCGAAACAATCGCAGGCGACCCGCTCTCCGCACGAGCCGACATCGGTCCGCCACGCTCCTTTATCTTTGATCCTGATCCCGCCGTTGTCCGCTCCGGCTTGTTGGATGTTGTCGCGGAACAACTGCAACTGGCGCGACTCGACGATGCTGAGGAGTATCTGACCGGCGAACTTCCGATCGTCTCGCCGTGGGTGACGCCGTTTCGATTGCTCGACATCGTTCCGAACAACGACCGAGAAATCCGTCAGGCTTGTCGCCGATTCGATTTCGCCAGCGTCGAAATAAAGTGCCGGCATCTGGCGATCAACGTCGAGCGAATGCGACGGCAACTCCCGCTCAACGGGACGCGCCCCGGCGTGCTGATCTTCGCCCGGTTGCTCGGAAAAGCCTCCGTCTTGATTTGCGAGCGGCCGTTGCGAACAACATGATTCGTCTGACTCGTGGGCCGGGGTCACGTGGTTCCAAGTTCCTGACGCAATGAGTTCCTGTGCGCGCATTGGCTCCATCCAGTTCGTCTGTATGGTGAATCAGATGGTGGGCCGTCATCTTCTTCACCATCCGCACGAGGCAGATGGGGTCGCCAAGTAAAGAGTTGGGATCGGTTACTTAACTCACCATCATACGCCCCATCCAGACGCGCTGGATGGGGGCAAAAACCGGCCCACATGGATTTCGTTAGAGTCAGGGAAAACGAGCCAATTGATCCCTAGCCTGTGAGAGGTTGTTCGATGGCACTTCAAGCGACGATGACAAGCCGGGCGACTGAGTTGACTCGGCGCGTTTGGCTGAACGGTGTTGGCGTCGGCTTGCTGAGCACGCTCGCTCCTGCGATTCATGTCGCTCCTGTGTTCGCCGCAGACAAACCGAAATCCCCGAACGAGCGGCCGCGAATCGGCTCGATCGGGATGCGGTATCAAGGGAGCGTGATTGCTGAGAAGGCGCAAGCTCACGGCGAGATTGTTGCGATCTGCGATGTCGACCGAGACATCGCGTTGAAGGCGCAGACTCAGTTCAACAAGCAGGCGACGTTGTTTGAGGACTACCGAGAGCTGCTGCAACGGCCCGACATTGATGTCGTCACGATTGGGTCGCCCGATCATTGGCACTCGGCGATGGTCATCGACGCGGTCAAGGCGGGCAAAGATGTGTACGTCGAAAAGCCGCTGACGCTGACAATCGACGAGGGGCGGCAGATCATTGAGGCCGTGCGGCAGACGAGCCGCATCGTGCAAGTCGGGTCGTGGCAGCGAAGCGATCAGCGATTTCGCACGGCCGTCGAAATGGTCCGATCGGGCCGAATCGGCGAACTGAAAAAGGTCACGGTCGTTTTGGGCAAGAACGTGCAAGGGGGACCATTCACGCCGGAGCCGCCGCCGAAACAGCTCAATTGGAATCTGTGGCAAGGCCCGACACCGGACGTGCCGTACATCAAAGAGCGTTGCCACTACCTGTTTCGTTGGTGGTACGAATACTCCGGCGGGCAGATGACCGACTGGGGCGCGCATCATCTCGACATCGCTCAATGGGGCATCGTCGGAAATGAGCCGACTGGGCCGGTCGAGATTTCAGGGAATGCGACGTATCCCGATATCGCCAACGGATACAACGTGGCGAAAGATTTTTCAGCGACATACCGCTATGCGAACGGAGTCGTCTTGGAAGTCCTCGATCACGGCCGCAACGGCGTGATGTTTGAGGGGACTGCGGGCCGACTGTTCGTCAATCGTGGCGATCTCGAAGGGAAACCGGTCGAAGAGTTGGCCAACAAGCCGCTGCCGCGAGAACAGTTTCAGCTTTACACTCGCGACAACCTGTCTCGCCCGCCGCGAGTCGGCAAGCTTGACGCGATCATCAACCACATGGGCAACTTCTTCGACTGCGTCCACTCGCGCGAACAGCCGCTCTCCGACGTTAGCAGCCAGCATCGATCAGTCACGACCTGTCATCTGGGCAACATCGCGATGCGACTTGGCCGAAAGTTGCACTGGAATCTCGAAACTGAGACCTTCGGCGATGATCGCGATGCGAACGCCTTGCTCAAACGGGAACGACGATCAGCCTGAAATTGAAACTTGGAGTTATTGCGATGCGTATTTTTGGAAGACTTAGTTCGTGTTGGATTCTGTTCGTGGGTGTCGCGACGGCGGCGGAGCCGGACTTTGGTGAAATCGCGAAGCCGTTTCCTAACGAGATTCGACCGCTCGTCGTGAAGTACTGCGGTGCGTGTCATTCGGAGAATTTGGCGGAGGCCGAGATCAACTTGATTGCGATGCCCTCGTTCACCGACGTGCTCAAGAACGTGCGCGTGTGGCAGAAGGTTGGCGAGATGCTCGACAGCGGTCAGATGCCGCCGCCGGATACAAAACAGCCGAGCGATGCCGAGCGAACGAAGTTGCAAGATTGGGTGCGGCGATTCTTGAAAGAAGAGGCCAAACGATTCGCGGGCGATCCGGGGCCAGTCGTTCTGCGGCGGTTGAGCAATGCAGAATACACGTACTCGCTGCGCGACCTCACGGGCGTTGATACTTTAAAGCCGGCGCGTGAGTTTCCGGTGGACGGGGCAGCGGGCGAAGGGTTCACGAACGCGGGGCATGCGCTGGTGATGTCGCCGTCGCTGTTGGCTAAGTATCTGGATGCGGGCAAAGACGTCGCGGATCACGCGGTGTTGCTGCCGGACGGGATTCGCTTTTCACCGCAGACTTCGCGGCGCGATTTGACGGAAGAATTGCTGGCGGAGATTCGCAGGGCCTATCGGCAATTCACCGACGCGCAGGGGGGATCAAAGGTCAATCTGCAAGGGGTCGTGTTCGATACAAATATCGGGGGACGGCTGCCGGTCGAACAGTATTTTGCGGCAACGCTCGTCGAACGCGATGCCTTGCGAGCTGGGACGAAGACGCTTGAAGCGGTCGCGCACGAACGAGGATTTAGCGCGAAGTATTTGGGCGGGTTGTGGGACATGTTGACCGTAGGTTGGGCACTCTTGCCCGACCGCAGTTCGCCGGAAGAGGCGAAAAACAAAGCGACGGGCAAGAGTGCCCATCCTACGTTTTTGCTAGACGGACTGCGTCAGCGCTGGCGAACGGCGAAGCCGGAGGATGCGTCCGCGCTGGCGACTGAGGTTGCGAAGTGGCAGCAAGCGCTGTGGCGATTCACGAGCGTCGGCCATATCGGCAAAGTCGGCGGCCCCAAAGCTTGGATGGAGCCGGTCAGTCCGATCACCTCGCGGCAAGAGTTGCGTTTGAAGTTTCCGGCCGCAGCGGATGCGAAAGAGGTCGTGCTGTATCTGACAGCGAGAGATGCCGGCGACGGGAATGAACACGATTTCGCCGTGTGGGAACGACCGCGATTGATCGCTCCCGGCCGACCGGATTTGTTGCTGCGGGACGTGCGCGGGGTGGCTCGTGAACTGGCGACTCGGCGCGAGCGACTGTTCGCCAGCACGGCGAAGTGCCTCGCGGCGGCGGCGGAGTTGAGCGGGGCAGAAGCCAAGTTAGATGTGAAGCAACTCGCCGAGAAGCATGGCGTTGACGCGGATTCCGTCGCGGCATGGCTCGACTATTTGGGGATTGGCACGAGCGGTCCGGCGAAGTTGGGCGAACCGATCACAAAGAAAATCGAGAGTTCTTCGGGATACGACTTCGTCAAAGGTTGGGTCGGCGACAACGCGCTGAGTGTGGTGGCAAATTCGTCGGATCAGGCGGTGCGGATTCCTGGGAACATGGCTCCACGCGGCGTCGCGGTGCATCCGGCACCGACACTGGCGGTGGCGGTTGGCTGGCGCAGTCCGGCGGCGGCGACGTTGCGGATCGAGGGGCAGGTGCAACACGCTCACCCAGAATGCGGTAACGGCGTGACTTGGTCGCTGGAGTTGCGTCGCGGTCATTCGCGGCAGCGGTTGGCGACCGGCATCGCTCATGGGCCGAACAAAGTCAAAGTCGGGCCGCTGGAAAAAATCGCCGTGCGGCCGGGAGATGCGATCTCGCTGGTGATCGGTCCGCGCGACGGCAATCACTCGTGCGACCTGACAGCGATCGATTTTTCTTTGCACGACGGCACACGCGAATGGAATCTGAGTCGGGAGATTTCGCCGGCGATTCTGGCGGGCAATCCACATGCGGATGCTCACGGCAACGCGGACGTTTGGCACTTTTACAGCGAGCCGGCGAACGGCTCGGCGGGACATGTGATTCCGGCGGGGTCGTTGTTGGCCAAGTGGCAATCGGCCGCGAGCGCGGAGGAGAAGCAACGTTTGGCTGACTTGGTGCAACGGCTGCTGCAAGAGGGCGCGGGTTCTTTGGCTAAGGATTCGCCCGATGCGGCGCTGCATCAACAACTGACGTCGCTCGGCGGGCCGCTGATGGCGTCGGCGTTGCAGGGACTGTCGGCTCGGCCAGTGGGATCAGAGGACGCGAAGGACGGAGATGTGGGACTTGATCCGGCGATGTTTGGGAAACATCCCAACGTGGGGCAGGTCGATGCCGCAAGCCTTTGTGTCCAAGCACCGTCGATCATTGAGGTGCGATTGCCGACGGATTTGGTGGCGGGAGCGGAGTTCGTCACGGCGTGTCTGCTGCATCCAGAATCCGGCAAAGAAGGAAGCGTGCAGCTTCAAGTGCTGACTGCGAAGCCGGAGAATGTATCGGGACTGCTGCCGAGCACGGCGACGGAAACGAACGCGAATGGTCCGTGGACATCGAACAATCGAGGTGTGTCGCACGCGACTCCGATCGTCGTGGCAGATGGCAGCGTCGCGAGGAAACGAATCGAGGCCGGCTTGGATGAGTTTCGCCTCTGGTTCCCGGCGGCGCTGTGTTACTCGAAGATCGTGCCGGTGGATGAGGTTGTCACGCTGACATTGTTTTATCGTGAAGACGATCAGTTGCGGCGGCTGATGTTGAATGAATCGGAAACCTCGCGGCTCGACCGACTGTGGGACGAACTGCGATTCGTCAGCCGCGATGCGCTGACGCTCGTCGATGCGCTGGAGCATCTCATTCAGTATGCGACTCAGGACGCCGATCCGAAGGTGTTTGAGCCGCTTCGGAAACCGTTCAACGATCGGGCCGAGGCGTTTCGCCAGCGGTTGGTGGAAGCGGAACCGAAGCACGTCGAGGCGGTGTTGGAATTCGCGTCGCGGGCATATCGACGTCCGCTGCGCCCAGCCGAGCCGGCCGGGCTACGGAATTTGTACCGGTCGTTGCGAGATCAAGAGCTTGGCCATGACGAAGCGATTCGCTTGCTGATTGCACGCGTACTCGTTTCATCAGAGTTTCTGTATCGGCCGGAACGTCCCGTGGCGGACGCCACCAGCGTCCGCGCCGATGCGGTTCGAATTGGCCATGATGAGTTGGCAACGCGGCTCAGTTTCTTCCTGTGGTCGTCAGTGCCCGATGCCGAACTTCGCGAAGTCGCTGCCAGCAAGAAACTGCACGATGTGGAAACGCTCGTCGCGCAAACTCGACGCATGTCGCGTGACGCTCGTGTCCGACGACTGGCCACGGAATTCGCGTGTCAGTGGCTGCACATCTACGACTTCGACTCGCACGACGAAAAGAGCGAGGCGGTATTTCCGACGTTCGCGGGTCTGCGCGGCGCGATGTACGAAGAGTCGATTCGTTTCTTCATGGACTTGGTTCAGCGCGACGGCTCGATCCTGGAATTGCTCGACGCCGATCACACGTTTATGAATGAGGAGCTGGCGAAGCATTACAGGATTCCGAACGTCAGCGGCCCGGAATGGCGGCGTGTGGAGGGCGTGAAAGCGCACGGCCGCGGCGGCATCCTCGGACTGGCGAGCACGCTATCGAAACAATCGGGAGCGTCGCGGACGAGTCCGATTTTGCGTGGCAACTGGGTCAGCGAAGTGCTGCTTCACGAGAAGTTGCCGAAGCCGCCAAAGGGAGTCCCGCAGCTTCCCGACGTTGTCCCGTCTGGGCTAACCGAACGGCAGTTCATTGAAAAACACAGTTCGGTTGCGGCGTGTGCGAAGTGTCACGCGCGGATTGATCCGTTTGGCTTCGCTTTGGAAAACTTCGACGCCATCGGCCGCACACGCAGTCGCGAGGCGAACTCACCACCGATCGACACGCGAACCAAACTGCTCGACGGAACCGAGATCGATGGCATCGACGGGCTGCGTTCGTATTTACTGACGACTCGCCGCGATGATTTCGTCCGCCAGTTCTGTCGCAAACTGCTGGGCTACGCCCTCGGCCGGGCAGTGGAGTTGTCCGATGAGCCACTGCTGGATGAAATTCAGAAACGGTTGAAACAGGATCATCACCGTGTCAGCATAGTGATTGAAGCGATCGTGCAAAGTTCGCAGTTCACGAAGATTCGCACACGGACTCACGATTCGCGGCCGGATTAGAAATGCTCCACGGCGTGGAGCCCAACACGAGGAGACGGAATCATGAGGACTCAACAGGACTTTTCGCGACGCGCGTTTCTGCGTGGCCTCGGCGTTTCGATGGCGTTGCCGTGGTTTGAGTCGCTGCCGGTGTGGGGCGACGAACCGGTTGGTCGTGAGCCGAGCAGTCAGGCTCCGGTTCGCACGGCGGTGCTGTTTTCCGGCAACGGGTTTCACAGCAAAGAGTGGTGGGCGAAGGGCGAAGGGGCCAGCATGGAGCTGGGCCAAGTGCTCGCGCCGCTGCATGACTTCCGCGAGCGAATGTTGTTCATTCGCGGGCTGTACAACGAACAGGCACTGAAGGGAAACATTCACAGTTCGCAGACGGGCAATCTGTTGTCGGGAGCTCCGCTGTCGGCGGGGGGGGAGATTCGATCGGGGACCAGCTTCGATCAACTGATCGCTCAGCGATACGGCCGGAACACGAAAGTCCCAAGTCTCGTGCTCGGCTGCGAAAAGGCGAATCCGGCGGTCCACAAGAACTACTCGATGCTGTACAGCTCGCACATTTCGTGGAGTTCGCCGACCACGCCGACGCCGCTGGAAGTGTATCCGGCACTCGCTTTTGA
Organism: Planctomyces sp.; assembly: GCA_031375695.1. Lineage (GTDB taxonomy): Bacteria > Planctomycetota > Planctomycetia > Planctomycetales > Planctomycetaceae > SXKJ01. Next base: position 7,090 of record JANMIF010000362.1, on the reverse strand, counting down.
TCGGCTCTTCAAGGACGATGTGCAGCGTGGCGACAAGAGTATTCTGGATGCGGTGCTAGCCGACGCGAAAGACCTGCGGCGCGACATCAGCACCGGCGATCAACGCAAGCTCGACGAGTACCTCGACTCCGTCCGCGATGTCGAGCAGCGGATTGAGCAAGCCGGGCAGCGCGGCGAACTGCAAGGTTGGCGGCCGACGCTCGACAAGCCGAACATCCCGCGTCCGGCCGACGGGATTCCGCAAGACATCGCCGATCACATGCGGCTGATGTGCGACATTCTGGTGCTCGCGTTTCAGACCGACACGACGCGCGTCTGCACGCTGAAGCTCAATAACGATCACTCGTCGCTGCGGTTCCCGAATCTCAATGTCGATTACATGATCCACCACTTGCTGTCGCACTCGGACGGAGACGACTGGCTAAAAGTGAATCGTTTCTTCTTGGAACAGCTCGGCTACATCGCCCGCAAGCTGGATGCGATCAAAGAGGGCGAACGAACGCTGCTCGACAATTCGATGATCGTCTATTGCTCCAGCATGTTGACCGGCAGTCACGACGCGACGCAGTTGCCGGTCGTGGTGCTCGGCGGTGGAGGTGGCCAGATTCAAGGTGGCCGAGTCCTCGATTACACCGGCAAACCCGATCGCCAGATGTGCCGTTTGTTCTTGTCGCTGACAAGCAAGACCGGCCTGAAGCTCGACAAATTCGGCGATGCCACGCAACCGTTGGTCGAGGTGTAATCGACATCAATCGACTAAACCGATCGCGCAACGAAATCGTTTCCATCCCTTGCAACGCGGGTCTTCGGAAATTCGCTCGCGTTCTGGCGAAACTTGGTTACCCAGAAAAAGTTTGTGATCCGGAAACGCTCGACGTCGACGAACAACTCGTCTTCGATGTCGCGGCCATGCCGTCCGCACGGCGAGTTACGTTGACCACTCCCGCATTGATGAAGCATCGGTTCCCAAACGGCGGCCTTCCTCAGGTACATCTCCGACGTCTTCGAGCAGCGGCATCAGAAGCTATTACCCGAAGTGAGTGAAGTGCCGCCCCCGAAGATCCGGACGAGTACCACGTGGACAACGTCCTCTGGGTTCCGACGGAAGCTCGCTGGCAGACGCTGCAAGACAACACCAAGCAGCCGACCATCGGCAAGCTGATCGACGAGATGCTCGCGCCGTACACGGGGCGCATCTACGATCTCTGCTGTGGTTCGGACGGCATATTCGCACAGAGCGAAAAGTTCGTCGAAGAGCATGGCAGGCGGATCGGCAACATCTCGGTCTACGGTCAGGAGTTCAACTCGACGACGCGGCGGCTGGCGATGATGAACCTGGCCATTTGCGGCATCGAAGGGGAGCTCGGCCCCGAGCGTGCCGACACGTTCCGCGGCGACCTGCACAAAGACCTCATGGCCGATTGGGGCGGAGATTCTGCTAGACGGTCGGTGTGAATCGCAATTTCGCGGCGTTTGGGCTTTTCAAAAGGAAGCAAACGGGTTCAAGTGTTGTCGCTTGTGCTGGCTGGTCGCTGGCCGTTTCCGTTGTCGAAGGTCGCTGTCTGTGTCTGATTTGCTTGCCACTGATCCACGTCATTCGCTGACTTCTTCCGCGTCGCTCAGCGACCGCGTGAAGTTACTGCAGCTTCCGAAAGGCTCGGCCAGCCGGCGTGCGACGTCAGAAGTTGTGGCTTGGTTGTTGTGCATAGTGCTGTCCTTGTTCGGCGGTTGGTTGGCGTGGGAGAAATGGAATCCGCAGCCGCCAACTTCGCTATTGGAAGCCAAGTCGGAATCGCCGACAAATGCCGCTGAAGCGAACTCAGGCGAGAACACATCGGCCACGTCCGCGAAGCCGGCGGACAATAAGAAGGACGGGCTCGTTCATACTGACAGCGGCTACATCATTCCGGCGCATCAGATTCTGGTCAGTCCGAAGGTGTCCGGCATGATCATGACTCTGAACGTCGAGGAAGGGTTGCGCGTCAAAAAGGGAGACGTGCTCGCAGTGCTGGAAACGGTGGACTACGACGCCGATTTGCGACGTTCGCAAGCAACGTTGCAGTTGTCTCGGAAGCGTCTGGAAGAACTCGTTCAAGGGACTCGGCCGGAAGAGATCAAGCAGGCGGAAGCGGAACTCGCGGAAACACAGGCCAACTTGGATGACCTCGAACGAACCTACAAACGGAACAAAGACCTGTTTGCAAAGAAGGGGGCGACCGAGCAAGAGATGCTCACTTCGGAAGCGAACCTCTTCGCGATGCGGCGGCGGTTGAGCAAGCTGAACTCGATGCTGGCGCTGCTTCGCGAAGGCCCGCGCATCGAACGCATCGAGCAAGCGAAGGCGGAAGTGCAACAAGCGGACGCCGACGTCTCGAAAGCCCAGTGGCGGCTGAGCAATTGCACGATCAAGGCTCCGATCAGCGGCACAATCCTGAAGAAGAACGCCGAAGAAGGAAACATCGTCAACTCCGTCGCGTTCAACGGTTCGTTCAGCTTGTGTGATATGGCGGATCTCTCGGACCTGGAAGTCGATCTGTCGGTGCAAGAGTCGAACATCTCGAAGGTCTTCAAAGGTCAACGCTGTAAAGTGCAACCGGAAGCGTTCAAGGACCGCAGCTATGACGCCTACGTGCATCGCTTGATGCCGATCGCCGATCGCTCGAAGGGAGCGGTCCCCGTGCGTGTGAAGGTCCGCGTACCAGCGGACGAAGAGGGCGTGTTCCTCAAGCCGGAGATGCGGGTGACCGTGTGGTTTTACGGCGATGAGAAGCCGGCAGAATGATTTTGGAGTGCGGCAATGCATCGTCGCTATCCTTTGCGGCGGAGCAGCTTCTCGTCATTCTTCGCGGCCTTGAGTTGAGGCCAAGCAAAGCGGCGATGCATCGCCGCACTCCAGATAGGGTTCACGATGTCTATGGAAATCTGCGTGAAGGTCGAGCATGTGTCAAAGTCTTTTCGGCGCGGTAGTGAGACGATCGAAGTGCTTAGTGGACTGTCGTTGCAGGTGCCGCGCGGCGAATACCTGGGGCTGATGGGGCCGAGTGGTTCGGGTAAGACGACGCTGCTGAATCTCATCGCCGGGTTGGATCAGCCGACGGCCGGATCGGTGTGGGTCAACGACACCGAAATCTCGCATCTCAGCGAGAGTCAGTTGGCCGCGTGGCGGACGCGGAGCCTGGGCTTCGTGTTTCAATTTTATCACCTGCTGCCGGTACTCACGGCCTATGCGAATGTGGAACTGCCTTTGTTACTGCTGCCTTTGACGGCGGCTCAGCGAAAGCAACAGGTTCTGACGGCACTCGATATCGTCGGGTTGTCGGATCGTCTGCATCACCGGCCAGGGCAGTTGTCGGGCGGGCAATGCCAGCGAGTCGGTATCGCCCGTGCGATCGTCACGGACCCTGCCTTGATCGTGGCCGACGAGCCAACCGGCGATCTCGATGCGAAGTCGGCGGAAGAGATTTTGAATCTGCTGTGTGAACTGCGGACGCAATTGAAGAAGACGATCGTGATGGTCACGCACGACCCGCGCGCGGCCGCTCGCGCGGATCGCATTTTGCATTTGGAAAAAGGGAAGCTGGTCGAACAGGTGGGTTAGTAGTTCCGCCTTTACGCGGTTCGGAAGAAAACGGAAGACACCGCCTGAAGGCGGAACTACGAACTGGAGTCCCCCATGAAATTTCTGCGGCTAATTTATCAAAATCTTTGGCGTAACAAACTGCGATCGTTTCTGACGGCGGCCGGGACGATGGTGTTGGTGTTTGTCGTCACGTTGGTCTGGTCGATCCTCGGCTTTCTCGCGAACGCCACGACCGAGAAGCCGGCGAACATCAAAGCGATCGTGACCGAGCGTTGGCGGATTCCGAGCATGATGCCGTATGCCTACGCCGCATCGCTCAAGGATGGAGCTGCCACCGAACCGGAACACATCAAGCCGTCTGACCACATGAGTTGGACGTTTTATGGCGGGTCGCTCGATCCAAAGAAGCGAACATTCGAGAACATTGTCTTCGCGTTCTGTCTGGAGCCGAAGAAACTGCTGACGATGATGGATGGGCTGGAAGACTTGCCGCCGGACTCGGCCGATCGCAAGACACTGGAAGCGGGCGTCGCCAAGTTGGAACAAAATCGGCAAGGAATTCTGCTCGGCCGTGATCGCATGGAACGGTTGAAGAAGAAGATCGGCGACCGCTTCATCATTCACAGTTTCAACTACAAGGAGATCAACCTGGAGGTCGAGGTAGTTGGGACTTTGCCGGCTCGGCGCTACGACCAGAGTGCGGCGATGAATATCGACTATTTCCTGGGCGCGATTGACGCCTACAAACAGCAGCACAATGGCAAGGCTCACGAGATGGCCGGCAAGACGATGAATCTCATGTGGCTCCGCGTGCCGGACACGCCGTCCTTCACGCAAGTCGCGGCGCAAATTCAGGAGTCACCACAGTTCTCATTGCCAGCGGTGAAGGTGCAAACTTCGTCGTCGGGGATTTCGACGTTTCTGGAGGCTTATCGCGACCTGCTGTGGGGCATGCGCTGGCTGTTGGCACCAGCGATTCTGGTGACGCTCGCCGTTGTCATCGCGAACGCGATCAGCATCAGCGTGCGCGAACGGCAGACGGAGTTCGCGGTACTGAAGGTGCTCGGATTCCGACCGGGGCAGATTCTGGTACTGGTGCTGGGCGAGGCGTTGCTGATCGGTATCGCGTCGGGAGTCGTCAGCGCGGGCGGCACATGGCTGCTGGTCAATCAAGTGGCGGGAGGCATTCCGTTTCCGATCGCATTCTTTCCGAAGTTTCTGATTCCGGCAGATGCGTGGTGGTGGGGCTTAGCGGTCGGCGGCGGGACAGCGTTCCTGGGAAGTTTCATTCCCGCCTGGACCGCGTGCCGAGTGAAAGTGTCCGAAGTTTTTGCTCGCGTGGGATAGGTCGCGGTACGGAGAAGATCATGCTCGAAATCATCATTGCGGTGGTCGTGTTGCTGGTGCTGCTGGTTGGAGGTTACTTCACCGGGTTGCTGACTCTGGCGTTCACGAATCCGGCGATTGGGTTCGGAACAGCGGCGGGGCTGATCGTCGTGCTCATTGTCCTAAGTAAAGTTCCGCTGAGCTACAACTTTCAAAACTTACTAGTGCGATGGCGAACGACATTGCTGACCGGGTTGGCATTCACGTTGGTGTTGTCGCTGCTGACGGTGATGCTGGCGTTCGTAAAGGGCATGTACGTTCTGACGCAATCAAGCGGTCAGCCGCGCAACGTGCTGGTGCTGGCGGAAGGCTCGACCGACGAGGGCTTCAGCAATCTGGCCTTTGCAAACATTGGTGACATTGAGGCTCAAGAGGCGGTGGCGAAGGACGGTCTGCAGCCACTGCTAAGTCGTGAGACCTACATCATTGTGAATCAGCCTGTCGATGCATCGGTACCGGGACGACCGGAACGGCGCTTCTTGCAGATGCGGGGCGTCGATGATTCGCGACTGACTGGCCGAGTTCATGGGCTGCCGTTGTATCCGGGCGGAAGCTGGTTGTCGGACGCGGGCGCTCGCGAGTTGCCGCCGAAGGGAGACTCAAAGGAGCCGATCAACGCTTACGAGGTCGTCATTGGCGAAGGGATCGCTCGTGAGTTGGGGAAGGATCGTCCAGAGGCGATGTCGCAACCGCAGCTCAAGCGATTGGATGTCGGTGACACCTTCAATGTGAACGGCCGAGTGTGGATGATCGTCGGCGTGTTGAAGTCCGAAGGGAGCACATTCGATTCGGAAGTGTGGGCAAAGCGTTCGATTGTCGGCCCGATGTTCGGCAGTGAGTCGTATTCGACGCTGGTTCTGCAAGCGTCGAAGGATTTCCGCCGCGACCAGCGAGCAGCCTACAAAGAGGAACGGCTCGCGAAGATTGCCGAGGCGATAGCCAAGACGGAGGACATCAAGAAGCGTGCGGCTCAGGCGAAGGCGGCGGGTAAAGAGTTCACCGAGGATGCCGGCCCGATTCCGACTTGGACGGAGCCGAAGAGCAACGACCATTGGGACGCGGAAATGGTCAAGGCGTACTTCAACACCGACTACAAAAAGTCGTCGGTTAACGCGATCGTCGAGACCGATTATTTCGAGAGCCTGAATCAGCTCAACCTGCAGTTTCTGTACGCGATCGTATTTGTGACGATCATCCTCTCGGTCGGTGGCGTCTTCGGCGTGATGAACACGATGTTTGCGGCGATCAGCCAGCGAATCAAAGACATCGGAGTGCTGCGTCTGCTGGGTTATCGCCGCCGCTCGATTCTGATTTGCTTCCTGCTGGAGTCAGTGCTGATCGCAATGATTGGCGGACTGGTCGGTGTCGGACTGGGAAGCCTCTCCGACGGCTGGACAGCTAGCAGCATCGTCGGCAGCGGGCAGGGGGGGGGCGGAAAGTTTGTTGTGTTGCGATTGACGGTCGATGCGCAAGTGCTGGCTGTGGGATGTTTGCTGAGTCTGATGCTGGGGTTTGTGGGTGGTTTGATTCCGTCGCTGAACGCGATGCGATTGTCGGCGCTGGAGGCACTGCGCTAACGCCAAGACCGCCGCTGTTTTAGGAGAGCGGGCGGCGTCAGCTCCCCAGTGTTCTGCAAGCTCGCCGAAACAAAACAACCGGGGAAGGCCGACTCCACTCTGTTCACAGGATTCCGAAACGCTGGCTCCCACGGAAGCGGTTCTCCAGTTGTGTTGTTCCGAACTGGAATCGAAACCTGCTTCACTGGCTCGAACGGAGGTCGCTGGTCGCGAGCTACACTGTGAACGGCGGCCAGATAAGCCGCGATCGCGCCGACCGAGTCAGCCAAGCTCTCGAAGCGACTGAGCTGCGGGTGATGCGTGTAGCCTTTGGTCTCTCCCAACAAGGCCTTCTGAGCCAGCAACGATTCACGCCACAGCGCGACCAAGCCCGCCGCGTCAAGATATTTGGGATGAAGCGTCCATAGCCGCATTTGTGTCTGATCCTTGATTGTGCTGTCAGGATTGAATGCGGGGTCGGGTGTGCGAATTTCAGATTTTGCCGTTCACGACGCGCCTACGTCCCAAGCCGACAACGGCAAAATCTGAAATTCGCACACCCGACCCC
>JANMIF010000352.1:0-7610 GCA_031375695.1 Planctomyces sp. | reverse complement strand
CCATATCGGCAATATCTTCAGCGAACGTGGTTTCGTTGGAAATCGACTTAGCGTCGCGATCGGGCACAACCTGCCGATCGTCGATTCCATGGGCAAGCTGCCAATAGTGCTCGCCAGACGATCCAAACAAGTCGTTGAGTGTATTAAGCGGCATTTGCCGGAGCTGTCCGATCGTGCGAACTCCCAGTCGCTCAAATACTTGGCCAGTGACCTTCCCGACACCCCACAGTCGCCCGACCGGCAGTGGAGCGAGAAAGGTTTGTATTTGATCGGGTTCGACGACGACGAAGCCATCGGGTTTCTTCAGGTCGCTGGCGATCTTGGCAACGAACTTGTTGGTTGCTACGCCAACCGAAGCGGTAAGCCGGAGATCCGCACGGATTCGCTGCTTGATCTGCCGGCCGATTTCGACGGAAGGGCCAAAGAGGGATTCGCTGCCAGTGACATCGAGAAAGGCTTCGTCGAGTGACAGCGGTTCAACCAACGGTGTGAATTGCTCGAAGATGTCTCGAATCTGCCGGGACACCGAGGCGTAGTAGTCAATCCGAGGCTTGATAAATACCGCGTGCGGGCAGAGTTGCTTGGCGCGAACCGCAGCCATCGCACTGTGAACGCCGAACTTGCGGGCTTCGTAGTTCGCCGCAGCCACGACGCCTCGACCTTCCGCCGAACCACCGACGATTACCGGCTTGCCGATGAGCAACGGGTTGTCACGTTCCTCGACCGAGGCGTAAAAAGCATCCATGTCGATGTGGAGGATCATCCAACGCCCAGGTCCGACAATTGCCGATGCAACCGATGTTTTTTCGGTTAGAAATGTCTTGCCATTCGTTGTCTAGTAAACTGGCCAACGTTGCTTAAAGCAAGTTGAGGCTACCGAGCTTCATGGTCTTGCCGGTTCCGAATTTCGAGGCCGGGTAGGGCAGAAAGAGCTGTGGCGAAGTCGTCGCCATCGAGGGCCGGGTTGATTGCCTCGTGGCCGATATGGGACATAGTGAGCCGGTTTGTGAGCGAGCACACCGATGAATCGGTATCCGAAAAATGAGCACGGCACCGAGACGATGTTGATGGTGACCGGGATGGGGGTCTACCGGCGGGGCACTTCATCGCCGATAGCGTCCCACTCGTCCCACGGACTTCTACACTGCGACTCCAGACACGCAAGATATCTCGCCGCCAAATGCTGCTTGACCGGGTGGGGATCTGGGCAAATTCGATCGCGGAGATGGGCCCCCTCGTTTTGGGGATAGGCGAATCGCATTCTTCAGCCAGTCAACGGCTGGCAATCAGGCTTCTGTTGTGACACGGCTCGGTTTCCAAAAACACTCCGACCACACGCGTGAAAGCGTTACCGCCGAGCGCCGTTTGCGGGACTGGTGCGTTTCAAAAACGCGGTTTCAGGTTTCAAGCCGCCGCCTTCGCGTCCAACTCGAACTCATCAGCGAGGCGTCGCAGTGCGGCTGCAACCTTTTGCAAGACTGTGCTGGATTGCCTGATGTCGTGAAGGATCGGATTGGCGAGTTGTTGGGGTCGATTGCCGAACGCCGGATGGGGGCTGACATTCTGGGAAGTAGACGGCCGGACCTCAGTGTCGAGATTCCAAATCACCATGGGCGGCAATACCGGACAGATGGAACGCCCGGCATAAATCGACTCTGGAAGCGCGGCTGCCTCGGAAAAACGTCCAATCAGTGCGCTACAATTCGTGGCTCAACATTTGGCAAGCTACTGTTGCGATGATTTCTGTTGTCATTTCTCACAAGAGTTCACCCATGAAATCCGAAAACATCCAGAAATTACGTAAGAAACTGTTTGTAAGCGGGAGAATTCAAGGGCGTCTGTTGTCCCGAGTGGCTCTGTACTGGCTTGGGTACCACGTCGTACTGTCGGGTTCGATGTTTCTGTTTCGGTATGCCGAGCATCGCGGCAGGATGATCGCGGGAGTCGCTCCGCGAACACTTGGCGAACTGTATGGCGAGTTCGTCCACCAAAACATCGGCCTTTGGGTCGTTGCCATCGCCGCTGTGCCGATCGTCTTGTGGGACTTGCTCACTTTCAGCCATCGGATCGTTGGTCCGCTCACCCGCTTCAAGAAAGCCCTCGAAACTCTCACATCAGGACAACGGGTTTCCGAGATCCGCTTGCGCGACGGCGACCTACTCACGGACTTGAGCGACTCGTTCAATCGCTATTTGGCGTCCTTGCATTCGTTTCAACACATCGACATCAAGACCAGCGTCGAGAATCGAATCGCTCCGGCGGTATCAAGTCTCCCAGCCGAGTCAGAAAGTCAACTGCCAGCCGTGATCGTCGGCCGTGACAGCCCTGGGGAAAATACCCCCTAACAGTCCGGCCCCTCCTTTACCCAACCAGCTTGCAAGCAAACTCATGCCGCTGCGACTATCTGATCCATCTCAATGGAAGTTGGCGATCCCGGCGTCCGTCGCGTAATGAATCCCGGCACCACCAGGATTCGCACAGTAGTCTCACCATCGTATTGATTCTGAAAAATGCCGCGACCGAACCAAAAAAGACGTTCTCGCTCAATCTCAGCAACGCGTTCACCGCCCGGTTCGCCAATTCGCAGGGGAGCGGAACAATTCTTAACAACGACTGACTCGCATGGAATCGAATTTGAAATAATGCGAAACGTTTCGGAGTTGCTGGTGTTCAACGGACCTCGAACCTGCAACGGTGGTCGATGTTAGGCGGTTTGCTCGGTTTTTCTTGTCATGTTCCGCTGATAGCGAAAATGAATTTCGTGGTTTTCACCGCCCACCGCGAGTCTTAGAGTACTGTCCGCTCAACGAACAGGCAAAACGAGCGGTCGAAGGTTTGCGGAGTTGTTTTGTATCAGAAGTCGGAGAACGCATCGTGCTATTGAATGCTTGGCGGAAGTCATTCCAGTCGTGTTGGTTTTCTAGGCGTCGTGGAAGCATCCATGACCGGCGACGGAAGTTCGGTGCCGAAGCCAGCCGCCTGTCTCCGATTCAGCACGCCGAATTGCTCGAAGTCCGCACATTGCTTTGCGGCAGTGTGGACGACGCTTGGGTGGTAACGAATAGACACGACTACGCGCCCGGCGACAATGCCGTCATCACGGGCGGCCACTTCCAGGTCGGCGAGACGATCCAACTGCAAGTCCTCCACACCGACGGCACAACCAACACGGGGGGCGGACACGATTCTTGGTACGTCACCGATGGCGGCATCGGTGACCTGGACAGGATTGCCAACGGCCAGTTTCAGACCACCTGGTACGTTAATCCCGACGACTCGGCTGGCTCCGCGTTCGAACTGAAGGCGACCGGCTCGCAGTCCGGCCTGACCGCCGACACCACCTTTACCGATAGCGGCATTGGCATCGGGTCCGTGACGACCAAGTTGGGCGCGGCCGCCTCGGGAGACGTGACGAGTACCACGATTTCGCACACCGTCTCGGCTGCGTCCGACCGCTTGTTGTTGGTGAGCGTGATAACCGAGGGGAACGAGAACGCCAGTGGCATGACCTACAACGGCGTTGCCTTGACCCGGGCCATCAGGCGGGATGGCGGGGGGGCTAACGAAACAAGTGTGGAAATCTGGTATCTGGTAGCTCCTGACGTGGGGACGTTTGATTTGGTGGTCACCTTCAGCGGCACCAGCCCGTTCGGGGTCACCGCCACGAACTTGACGGGCGTGAACCAGTTCACCCCGATTGGGACCACCGTCGGAGCCAATGCCGCCAGCGGGTCTCCGTCGATCAACCTGACCACAACGACCTACAACTCGCTGATCTTTGGGGCGGTGGCCAAAGACAACGAAACCACTACCTTTACGCCCGGAGCGAACGTCGGTGAGTTGTGGGACACGACTTCCGGATCCGGCAGCGAGGATCTCGCTCTCTGGGGCGGCACGCGCAGCACCATCACACCGGGCCAGTACACGCTGAATGCCACAGCCAGTGTCGCGACCGATGACTGGACTATGGCGGCCATCGAAATTCAGGCAGCCGTGTATAACCCTCCCTTGCCGAGCAATGCGTGCGATCTGGACATAGTCCTGACTATGGACATCTCAAACAGCATTGATGACACCGAGTTGGTAGCCATGAAGAGCGCGCTGACCGCATTCGTGAATGCATTCGATAGCCACGAGAATACGAAGTTCGCTCTGGTTACGTTCAATTCCGTCGGAACCTTGGTTGACATAACACCCGGAGTCACCTTCACGGATGATGGTGCCGCAGTTAACGACGCCATCAATCGCCAGACCACAAGAGGTGGAGTAGCCAGCGGCACCGATTGGACCGACGGTTTGTTTTTGGCCCGTCAGGTTCTGGCAGCCAGTGGGCGAATCCAGTTTCCCGACTTGATCGTGTTCGCCTCTGATGGCAACCCGACTACACCATTGAACGAAGCCATCAATGAAGCCAGTGCCGCGAGATTAGACGGCATGCGCATCCTGGCCGTGGGTATCGGCGATCAAGTCAACGCGGACAACATGAAAGCAATCAGTGGTCCCAACGAAGCTCCTCCTTTCACGAAAGACACCGATTTCATCCCCTCAACCTTTGATACGTTACCTCAGGATCTCGCATCCCTGGCCGACGCGCTGTGCCCAAACATTCAAGTCATCGAGAAGGTCAATGGTGACGATGCTAACACCGCTCCAGGCGTCACTTTGGCGACGGCCGGACAAACGTTGACCTACACATTCGAAGTCACCACAACCAGCAGCAGCGGATTAAGTAACATTGCAGTCACCGACAGCGACATAGGCAGCCCGAATCCCGTGCTCCAGTCCGACAACATCCACAACATCGGCGACCTCGACGACGACAACCGGCTCGACGTCGGCGAGACTTGGCAATACAGCGCCACCGCAGTCGCCAAGACCGGTCAACGCACCAGCGTAGCCACCGTCACCGGTATCAGTCCCACCAACGCGGAAGCGAGTGACACCGATCCGATTTCCTACTTCGATCCAACGCCGAACGCGGTGACGGTGAAAGACGTGACCGTGGTGGAAGGGGTCGGCTTGGTCTTCACCGTGACGTTGAACAACTTGGTGCCGGGTGGCACAAAGGTGAACGTGACTCTATCGAACGTAACGGCAACGGGAGGTGCGGCCCTGGTCACTCCGGTGGACTACAACAACGTGGTGGCCGCGCTGAACTTCGCGGGGATCTCGGATGAGACCAAGCAATTCACGGTGGCCACTCTGAACGATGCGGTGGTCGAATCCTCAGAGACCTTCACGGTCAAGCTGGACGCGGTCAATCCGCTGGTGAACGACACGGACACCGCGACCGGCACGATTACTGACAACGATACTGCGGCGGTCACGGTAGAAGACGTGACTGCGGTGGAAGGCATCGGGTTGGTCTTCACGGTGATGTTGAACAACGCCGTGCAGGGGGGCACGCTGGTAAACGTGACTTTGGCGGACGCGACGGCGACAGCGGGCGTAGACTACCGCAACGTGGTGACTTCGCTGAACTTTTCCGGAACAGTCGGTGAGACGAAGCAGTTCACGGTGGCCACGCTGCCTGATGCGGCACTCGAATCGTTCGAGACATTCACTGTGAACCTGGACGCGGTCAATCCGTTGGTGACTGATACTGACACCGCGACCGGCACGATCACAGAGAACACTCTGTCGGTCAGCGACGTCAGCCTGATCGAAGGGACCGGAACCACAGTCAACGCGGTGTTTACTGTGAGCCTCTCGCAACCTAGTACGCTGCCGGTCAGTGTGGATTACACAACGGCCAATGGCACTGCGCTCAAAGACTTCGATTACCTTTACAAATATGGCAAGTTGTTGTTTGGTCCTGGCCAGACCAGCAAGACCGTCGTCATCCCCATCAAGAGTGACAAGATTGATGAGTTGGATGAAGAATTCTTCTTCCTCAATTTGACCGCTGCCAACAACGCGACGATTGTCGATGGTCAAGGTCAGTGTACGATCACCGACGACGATGCGGCTCCAACGCTGTCGATCAAAAACTTGACGGTGAAAGAAGGGACCGGAAGCGCGGTCAAGGCGAACTTCAAAGTGAGTCTGTCGGCAGCCAGCGGACTTCCAGTGACGGTGAACTACGCGACCGAAGACAACTCAGCCACCGCCCCGGCCGATTACACTTCCGTAAGCGGTTCGCTGTCGTTCGTTCCCGGCCAGACGACCAAGACCATCACTGTGCTGATCGCTGGTGATGCGCTGCATGAGCTGAACGAGACCTTCTTCCTCAATCTCACCAGTCCCACAAATGCGACTCTGGCCGTCAATCAAGCGGTGGGGACGATTACCGACAACGATGCAACCCCCAAGCTGTCGATCAACAACCCGACGATCACCGAGGGGAACAACGGCACGGTTGATTTGGTTTTCACAGTCACACTATCCGCAGCGAGTGGTCTGCCGGTGACGGTGAATTACGCCACGATCGACGGGACGGCCAATGCGACCGACTACAACAGCACGAGCGGCAGCCTCACCTTCAATGCCGGCGAAACCACCAAGACGATCACCGTGTCGATCCTGGGCGATGCCATCGCCGAACTCAAGAAGACGTTCTCGCTCAACCTCAGCGGTGCGCTCAATGCTCTGTTTGCCAGTTCTAAGGGAATCGGAACGATTCTGGACAACGATTGACGCGATTGGAATCGAATTCCAAATGATGCCGAAAACGGATTTTGTGGTTTTCAGCGCCCGCCGCGACTCTTAGAGTGTCTCCCGCTCGGTGGATGAATACTACGAGTGTCGAACGTTCGCGGAGTTGTTGAGGGACGGGGGACGCAACTATTCAGTGTGCCACGCTACCATTGCCGTCACGACTTCGGCTCCATGTAGAGAAGTGCAGCCGTTTGTCGAAGAACGACGGGAAATTGGGCCGGAAGTGATGTCCAGCTCTGTCATCGTCGGCCCGAATACAATTTCGGTACTTTTTGAAAGATAGAACTATCCGCCCGTTCGGCATGAGTCGCGATCGACTTCACACGATTCGACACGAATGTCTAAACGACACCTAACCAAAGAACTAAGTGGAGAGCCGTGTCATGTTGTCGAACGTTTCTTGGACTCGTTGGTTGAGTGGACTTGGTCGTCGAATTTCTGGCATTCAGCCGAAGCGTGGTTGGGGCCAGGGCCGTATGTCCCGATCGCACGTCAGCGAACTGATCGGCTGGAATTCCTCCTGCGTGGGGGCAGGACGGCTGTTTGAGAACGTCGAAAGTTTGGAGGAGCGTGCGCTGCTGTCGACCACCTGCACCGTCACTGGCGGCGCCAATGCGGAGAACCTTCCCGTCTCGGATGGTGCGGTCGTGATCGGTGCCGCCGACACGAGTCTGACGGCGGGGAACGTTCTCACCGACGCGCAACGTGAAGCGATCGAACAGGTGGTCCGCGATTCGACCAACCAGATTGGGTTCGAGAAAAACGTGGGGCAGTTCCCGGACGGTGTGAGCTATGGTTTTCGCACGACCTTCGGAGCGACGCTCGTCTACCAAAATCATGTGCGGCTGATTTCCCGGCAGGCCGATTCGGTCACCCAGGAGCGCGGTCAGCAGGTGGTCGACATCAATTTCACGGGATCGAATGCCCGTTGGGCCGTCGTGCCAGGCGACGCC
>JANMIF010000347.1:0-2520 GCA_031375695.1 Planctomyces sp. | reverse complement strand
GATACCGTTTATGACAGTTCGCTGCGGACTCGGCTGAAACAGCTCAAAGCCCGCTTGCGCGAGAGGAGCCTCCATGAAATTCAAACCGGACGAAATCGCTTCAGTCATCCAGAAGGAGATTGAGGACTTTCGCGGCCAGATCGAAACGGCCGAAGTCGGTCGCGTACTCGAAGTGGGCGACGGCATCGCTCGGTGCTACGGCCTGTCGTCGGCGATGTCCGGCGAAATGGTCGAGTTCCCTGGCGGCATTCGCGGACAGGTCTTCAACCTGGAGGAAAACTCCGTCGGCATCATCATCCTCGGCGACTACTTGAAGATCGCCGAAGGGGATGAGGTCCGCACGACCGGTGCGTTGCTCTCCGTCCCCGTGGGCGAGGCGATGATCGGCCGAGTCGTCGATCCGCTGGGCAATCCGCTCGACGGCAAAGGTCCGATCCTGGCGACCGCCACGCGGCCGCTGGAATACGCGGCTCCGGGCATCGCTGGCCGTCAGCCGGTCAAGCAGCCATTGCAGACCGGTATCAAGGCCATCGACTCGATGACCCCGATTGGCCGCGGGCAGCGAGAACTCATCATCGGCGACCGCAAGACTGGCAAGACCGCCGTCGCGATCGACACGATCATCAATCAAAAGGGAAGCGGCGTCATCTGCGTGTACGTCGCCTGCGGCCAACGAGCCTCCAACGTCGCGGCCGTTTACGAGAAGCTCAAAGAGCACGGCGCGATGGATTACACAATCATCGTGTCTTCCACGGCGTCCGATCCCGCTCCGATGCAGTACATCGCCCCGTATGCCGGATGCGCGATGGCCGAGCACTTCACCTACAACGGCGGGCACACGCTCGTCGTGTACGACGATCTGACGCGGCAAGCTCAGGCATATCGCCAGTTGTCGCTGCTGGTGCGGCGTCCGCCCGGTCGCGAGGCGTACCCCGGCGACGTGTTTTACTGTCACAGCCGCTTGCTCGAACGTTCGGCCAAGTTGAGCAACGAACTCGGTGGCGGTTCGCTGACGGCGTTGCCGATCATCGAAACGCTCGACGGCGAAGTCTCGGCGTACATTCCGA
This sequence comes from Planctomyces sp., assembly GCA_031375695.1. GTDB lineage: Bacteria > Planctomycetota > Planctomycetia > Planctomycetales > Planctomycetaceae > SXKJ01. The sequence continues at coordinate 1,453 of JANMIF010000347.1, read as the reverse complement.
CCAACGTGATCTCGATCACCGACGGGCAGATTTACCTGGAGCCGTCGCTGTTCCTGGCCGGTATTCGTCCCGCCATCAACGTCGGTATCTCGGTCAGCCGCGTGGGCGGCAACGCTCAGACGAAGGCGATGAAGAAGATCGCCGGCTCGCTGCGGCTGGACCTCGCCGCGTTCCGCGAGCTGGAAGCGTTCGCCTCGCTCGGCACCGAATTGGACAAGGCCACGCAACGACAGCTCGACCGAGGCTACGTCATGGTCGAGCTGCTCAAGCAATCGCAGTTCGGCCCGCTGCACTTCGCCGACCAAGTCATCAGCATCTATGCCGGCGCGAAAGGCTACTTCGACGACGTCCCGCGAGCCAAAGTGTCGGGTGCCGAAAAAGAATTGCTCACGTTCATGCGCGAGCAAAAATCCGAAGTCCGCAACAAGCTCATCGAAACCGCCGAGTTGTCCGCTGATGTCGAGAACGGCCTGAAGGCAGCACTAGAAGAATTCAAGAAGCAGTACTCGGCAGGGAAGAAGTAACTCGATTGACCCTCGCCCCAACCCAACGAGCTTGCTTCGGTGGTTCACGGGCTTCTGTACTACTCGATCGCGGCTGAGTCGAGCAGAAACAAGCAGTAGTGCAAAAGCCGTTTAACCACCGGGACAAGCCCGGTGGGGTTTTAGATGTCTGGGTGAAACATGGCCAAAGCACGCGCGATTGTGAAACGCCTGAAGGCGGTCAAGAACATTCGCAAGATCACCAGGACGATGGAATTGATCGCGACGGCTCGCTTCAAAAAGGCGATGGACCGAGCGACCGAGGCCGCCGCGTACACCAAGAAGATCTCGGAGATCGTCGCCGACCTCTCAGCCACGAACCTGACCTTCACGCATCCGCTGCTGAAGGCTCACGAGACGCAGACCAACGGTATCCTCTTGATCCTGACCTCCAATCGCGGCTTGTGCGGCGGCTACAACGGATCCGTGTTGCGACCTGCGTTGGCTCGGCAGAAGGAATTGAAGGGGAGTTTGAATCTGAGCGTCGAATGCTCCGGCCGCCGAGGCTTGGCGTTCTTGAAGTACCAGCAGATCGATATCGCTGAGCAGTACACGAACTTTGAAGACAAGCCCGGCTACGACGAAGTCGAAGCGATCGCCAACCGCTACATCGAGCTGTATTGCTCCGGCAAGCTCGACCGGCTGGATATCGCCTACACGAAGTTCGAGAGCGTGTCTCGTCAAAAACCTGTCGTCGAAACGCTGTTGCCGATCGGCAGCATCGGCGGAGCGGCTGGCTCGGCTTCAACCGAGAAAAAAATCGACTACGAGTTCCTGCCGTCCGCTGGAGAGATCCTCGAAGAGATCGTTCCGGCCGCGTTCAAAGCTCGGCTCTTCAAGTGCTTCCTCGACGCGGCGGTCAGCGAACAGATCGCTCGCCGAGTCGCCATGAAAGCCGCCACCGAGAACGC
>JANMIF010000336.1:0-4469 GCA_031375695.1 Planctomyces sp. | reverse complement strand
ACAGGCGACGTTCGTAAAGGGGTTGTGGTTGGTGGGTGGTGGGTTGCGGGCCACCCCCACACCCCCAAACCAACAACCATAAACCCAAACCCCCCGACGCCAACGGCCACTGAATCCCGCCGCACTCGTCGAGCATTCGATAGTCGTCAATCCCCGTGATGTCGCACGGTTGGCCAGCCGAAAGTTGTTTCAGGATTTGGAACACGGCGGCGGGCGAAGTCCATTCGGCGAACATCTTGCTGCAGCCCCAGGCGTCGGCGATCAGGCGAAAGATTGCGAAATCGGACAACGCTTGGCCGGGTGCTCGCGAGACTTTCTTGATCGTGCCGATGCGGCGTTCCGAATTGATGAACGTCCCGTCCTTCTCGCCCCAGCCGGCGGCGGGAAGCACGAGATGTGCTCGTTGAGCAGTCTCGGTTGAGGCGTACATGTCTTGCACGACGAGGAAGTCCAGACGGTCGAGAATATCCAGGCATTGAAGCTGGTTGATCCACGAATGAGCCGGGTTTGTGCAGATGACCCACAAGCCTTTGATCTTGCCGCGCAAGATGCCGTCCAGGATTTCGTGATACGCCCAGCTTGCCTCGCGCGGAATCAATGACTCGTCAATTTGGAGAATGTCGGCGACTTTGCGGCGATGACTTTCGTTCGCGAAGTCGTGGCCGCCGAGCAGATTTGTTGTGTTGCTGAAAAGTCGCGAGCCCATCGCGTTGCATTGGCCGGTGATCGAGTTGGCTCCGGTCCCCGGTCGGCCGATGTTTCCGGTCATCAGCGCCAAATTGATAATCGCCTGAGCCGTGCGGACTCCTTGATGGCTTTGATTGACTCCCATCGTCCACCAGAACGACACGCGATGACCTTCGTGAATCAGCCGCACGAACCGTTCGATCTCGGCCCGCGCGATGCCGGTCTCGCGAGCGACGTTTTCCAACGAGTAACGGTCACAACGGACGTATTCGGCGAACGCTTCAAAGCCGGTCGTGTGCGCGGCAATGTAATCTCTGTCGATCCAATTCCGTTCGATCAGCAGCCGAGCGACGCCGTACAGCAGCGTTTGATCGGCTTTCGGGAAGACTCGCAAGTGCTGAGTCGCGGCCATCGCGGTTTCGGTCTGTCGCGGGTCGATCACGATGATCTTGGGCGAGTGCCGGTTCCGCATGACTCGTTCCCACATGATCGGATGTGCGATGCACAGGTTGCTGCCGATCAGCACGATCGTGTCTGACTCCTCGAAGTCGGCATACGAATACGGCGGCGCGTCGAACCCGAACGCCTGCTTGTACGCCACGACTGCCGTTGCCATGCACTGCCGAGTATTCCCGTCTCCGTGTTTCACCCCCATGCCGAACTTGGCGAGTGCTCCGAGAAACGCCATCTCCTCGGTCGGGATCTGTCCGGTGCTGATAAACGCCACCGACTCCGGTCCGTGCTTGGCTTGAATCGCTTTCATTCTTGTGACAAACGTGTCGAGCGACGTCGGCCAATCAACCGGCTGTAGTTTCCCGTTCGGACCGCGCAGTAACGGAGTCGTCGCGCGATCGGGAGCGTCGAGCACGGTCAGCGCTTCCCAACCTTTCGGGCACGCCATACCGAGATTCACCGGATAGTTTGTCGTCGGCGACAGCCCGACCGCTTCGCCGTCCTGCAAATGCACCGTCAGATTACATCCGGTCGAGCAGTACCCGCAGACCACCTGTGTCGTCGCATCTGGCTTGGATTTCGTCGGGACTTGCCCCAATCCGAAGCCACCTGGTTCTCGTAGCAGTTCGCGCGTCAGATGTCCTTCGCGCTGATGAAGGAATTGCGGGAGTTGCCACGACGACAGCTCCGTCGGCGTCTCTGCGTCGCTGCGTGCTTCCTCTTCGACAATCTGGCTCATTGGACGTTCTCCGAGTGATCGCCGACGGCTCAGGGCTTTCGGCTAAATCCAATTCATTTCAAATTCCCTGGCATCTTTGGTGACGATGCGGCTGCAAAAAACAAGTATCGCTCAAGTAACTCTCCGACCAAGCAAGCGATAAACAACAGGCTAACCAGAATCAGCAACACAACGTCGCCGCTCGAACTCGCGGCAAGTTCGTCTCGTTTGAAGAGCAAGAACGCGGGCATCGCGACGCCGCCGAGAATGCCGCATGCAAAGCGAGCCAGCGTTTGGCTGGCGAGTTCTCCGGTGAGAAGCAGTGCTCGGCGTTTTAACACGGTCATTGACTTGCTAGCCAGATGCCTCAACAGCAACGCCTCGAATAGCAACTTTGTCGCAGCGGCCGTCAACAACACTTGGCACAGCAGAGGGCCGATGCTTCGGACAGTTTGAGATGCAGGTGTCATTGCAGTGAACTGGCATAGCAACATCATCGAAAGCCATGCTGCCGCTGAACCAAGGATGACCGATGTCAGCACGAACTTCGTTGCGGTGATCGGAAAACTCCAAACCTCGCGCTGAGTGAAGACGTAAATCATCACAGAACAGAACACCCCTCCGATGCCGGTGAGGGCGACGAGCCACGCGAGCGCCGCAGTTGCTTGCTCCGGAGCCACAAAGTGCTGAGCCGACGAAGTGAACGGAAATAGGCTGAGTGCAGCTAACATACTCGCTGATCCGGCAAATGCTCCGAACGCCACAATTTCTCGGCTAAGCCACGAGTGCTTCAGGCCAAGGACGGCTCGATACGCGAACTGCGGACGGCCGAGATGAAACAAGCTCGAGCCTAGAGCGACGAAGCCGAACAGCAACGCGCTCGCCGTGTGCAGCGGGCGGAGGACATCAGTGACCGATGACTCCAGAAATCGATCGAGCAACAGGCCGATCACGAATGCCCCGACCGACAACTGCGTCAGCACGAGCATCAGGACGAGCGGCCAATGAGCGTTCTGCGTGCGGACTGAGTGATAATCGACCGGCAACATATTGCGCGGAAACGGCCGCGCGGTCTTGTAAGTCGTGGTTGGCAACGTGATCTGTGGATCGGGAGCACCTGGCAGAAACACAGCGGCCTCGGAATCCTCAATCACTGTCGCGACATCGACCACCCGGATCGCGATTGCTTGGTGCGGGCATGCTTGCACACACGCGGGAGCTTCACCCGCCGATAACCGATCACTGCACATGTCGCATTTGCGGACGATCCCTTTCGCCGCGTGATACTTCGGCACGTCATACGGGCAAGCGAGCGTGCAATACTGACAGCCGAAACATTGGTCGTCCAAATGCTTCACGATCCCGGTTGTCGCATCTTTTTCGTAAGCATTCACGGGGCAGGCGCTCATGCACGCCGGTTCAAGACAGTGATGACACGCCGTCGTGACATGCTGCAACACCGGCAACGCATTTGTACCGCCGATCATCAACCCGACATCGCGCCACGTCTCGTTGTCGTCCAGCCCATTGAGCGAATGACACGCCGTGACACACGCCTTGCACCCGGAACAACTGTCGAGATCGACCTCAAACGCATACTGCTGCCCCGGTCCAGGCGGACTCGCGGGTAACAGGCTTTCGTAATACTTCGCCTGAGCGGGCCGCCCGTTCGTGCTTGGCGGACACGATTCGTGATGCCGCGAGAATTCCTCGACCGCCGTGAGCTCGCGTGTTGTCGTTAGCGTTTGTTGTTCGCGCAACAGCAACGCCAGCAGCGATTCGCCGTTCGATTCCGTTTCAAGTTGTCCGGCAGGGGCGAGCACGAGTCCCTCATCTCTGTTCTCTCTGTGCCTCTGTGTTTCAGAGTTTTGGAAACACAGAGGCACAGAGGACACGGAGGTTTTCACACGGCGAAGACGAGCGCCTTGTCTTGTTCGACTTGTTGATCCAACTCGATGTTCGGATCGCATTCGCTGCTTTCGCATGCTGAACACGCCCCGGCACACGGATCAGTGAACAACTCCGTCGCCAGCGCTGCATCAAGGACTTCCGGCGGTGGCAATTCCAAAAACACTTCGCCTCGTTCCACTTTGACTGGGAAGACGAGCAAGTCATCGACCTCACCAGACAAGCACGCACCCGTCTCGAGCGAAAAATTCTTCTTGTGCAGCGGGCACGACACCTTCGGAACGCCTGCTTGATCGCCGATCAGACCTTGCGACAACACAAACGCTCGGCGGTGCGGGCACATGTTTTGAGATGCGTACCATTCGCCGCGGCTGTCGAAGCGGAAGACGGCCAGTTGCGAGCGGCCGTATTTCACGGTGCGACCGCCGTCCATTGGGAAGTCATCGACGTACCCGACTTGAACCCAGCGGCGGTCGCTCGTCGAGGTCACTTCGTCGCGCTGGTCGGTCCAGCGCGAACCGTCGGGGAGTGTGACCTCGGCGAGCGGCACGAATTCTTTCGGCCAATCGGCCGGGCGAGTTTGACCTCGCTCAGAAACGATCTCGATGCCGGCTTCCGATTCGTCGCTGTTCGCGAACTGCTGAAACCAACGCCGCTTGGCCGGATCGGTGACAGCGACTTTCCATTCACATTCGTAGGTATC
>JANMIF010000195.1:0-17839 GCA_031375695.1 Planctomyces sp. | reverse complement strand
CCCTCAGCAGCATCCGCCACGCCACCATCAATCTCGCCCGCCGACTCACCCAATCCGTGGGCTCCCTCTGCCAAGAACACGCCCTCAAAATCAACCTCTTGCTGAACAGACTACGCATCCTCAGAAACTAGCCTGCCGTGCCAATCGCTACCGCATCGAGCCATGTTTTCGTTGCTGCGATCCTCAAGCGGAGATCCTGTCTAAGCCGGCGCTGTGGCTGGATCGTCAAATACGTGAGGACTACTGGAACACAATTGAGAATAAATCATCTGGGACGAAATGGCGAAATCCATGAATCGTCCATCCTCGTTGAGAAAATTGTTTTGGTCGAAAACATGGTTCGGGCGTTGAGCCTGTGTTGCGTAAAAAAAGCCCCGAACGCAAGCGACGTTCGGGGCTTCCAATTTGCATAACTGACGCGGACTTTCCGCTCACGCGTTCTTCATCGCCGCGCTCAGAATTTTGCTGGTGCTGGGCCGCATGATGCGGCCATCGACCAGTTCGCCCTTGAGCAGCGTCGCGCGAATGTCTTTGCCGCTGATTGACCAGGGCTTCTCGTCTTTGTGGCGTTCCATCAGATCGACGCGACCGGCCGATTCGTAGTACGCCGCGAAGCCGACGTTGACCGTCTTGATCTTCAGGTCGCCGCCGAGCTTCTTGAAAATCTCTTGAGCGTCGAAGTCACCCCAGATCGACTCGCCGTTGGCATACGGCGCGTCGGCGTGTTTGCGGCCGATGACCAAGTGCGTGTAGCCCATGTTCTGGCGATAGATGCCGTGCATGACCGCTTCCTTCGGGCCACCGTAGAACATCTTGATGTCGAGTCCGAGCAATACGACTCGGTCCGGCACCGATTCGTTGCGCGGTCCCCACAGCGATTGATCGCTGTCGCCGTCGCCGAGTGAGCGGTCGGTGACCAGCTTCTCGTAGGTCTGCATCCGAATCTCGGCGTTGACGTCGTCTCCTTTGACTTCGCCGATCAGCGGGTTCAAGCAGGCTCCGGCGTTGAAGCCTTCACGGAGCAAACATTCGAGACCGTAAACCAGCGCGTACTCGTGAGCACGGTGCAGCGGGTTGCGAGTCTGAAACGCGACGACCGCATTCCAGCCTTTTTCGCCGAGTAGTTTGCGGACTTCACGCGGCGTGAGCACATACTTGCCGAACGATGGATTTTTCGGCTGCGGCAAGACTCGCAGTTCGCCGCCGATCAGGTGCGACTTGTCCGCGTCACCCTTCAAGACCATATCGGCACCCGGATGATCGATGCGGTTCGTCAGGTAGACCGATTGCAGATACTTCAGTTTTGGCCAAGCAAAAACATCGTTGACGTCGAGCGTGGCGACGACTTCGTTGTTCGGGTTCGTGAGCGCGACCTTTTGGCCGGCCTTGATCGTCTTGGCCAGATCGGCCGTGATCGGGAACGAAATCGGAATCGTCCAGGCAAACAGCTTGCCGTTGTGTTCGATGACAGATTCGTCGAGCACTCGATTGTATGTGGCCGAATTCATCGGCCCAGTCAGCGGGCTAAGCGTACCGTCACCGAAGCGATAAACGCTCGACAGGTCGCCGCTCGACACCGGCACCTTCGGCAGCGATTCGGCTTCAGCTTTGAAGCTCGCGATTTCATCATTCGACACTGTCCGGCAGACCGGCTCAGACAAACCACCATGCGGTTGGATCAAATCAGCCATGTTTCCTTTTCTCTCTTCAAACGGGATTTCAAAAACGTGCTCTTCCGCGTCATTGCGAGTCGGGAAATTAGGGGACCGACAAAGCGGACGTCAATCGGAAGACGGTATCGGGCGAGATCTGGCCGAATGCCAATTCGCTCGCCGTCGCTATCACATGAACTAGCTCTTTTTCGGAGGCGTAACATCCTTGCGACGAAACAACAACTGCTGCCGAAGGAGTGCGTTGCCAAGATCACCTTGCCGGACCTGGTGATGATTTCGCGGAGGATACTCGAACCAATCGGGCACGTTCAGCGAAGGCTGCCACTGGAGTTGCTGAGCAATTACCTCGTCCTACTGCGGATCAGGTGCCAAGTTGTACCACTCGCGTGGACCGGCGGAATGGTCGTACAGCTCGTCTTTGCCATCGGCAAATCGAATGTAACGCCAGCAGTCGGATCGCATCGCATGGCAGTCGCGGTAAACAAAAGTTAGACCAAATCAGACTCGATCGGTCGTCTTCGTCGCGTCGCGGCGGCGATTCGGAATGGCGATGGTGAGCCAATTGCTGGGCATGCGTGAGATTTTTTCGTCGTTCAGTTTCGGAAATCGCTCGTTCCAATCATCATGTGCGGGATGGCTTCCAAACGTGACTACTACGAAGTGCTCGGCGTCAATAAGGACGCGAGCGCGGATGAAATTAAGAAGGCTTACAAAAAGCTGGCTTTGGCCAATCACCCGGATCGCAATCCGAGTGATCAGGCCGCCGTCGATCGCTTCAAGGAGGCGGCCGAGGCGTTTGAAGTGCTCAGCGATTCGGACAAGCGGGCGCGCTACGACCGCTTCGGACACGACGGCGTCAAAGGAGCCGGTCACGCGGGAGGCGGGTTCCAGGATGTCGGTGACATCTTCGAGATGTTCGGCGATCTGTTCGACGGTTTCGGTCTCGGCGGCGGGCGGCGACGTGGGCGGGGCGGGGCGCGAGCGACTCAGGGAAGTCATCTGAAGGCGGGTCTGACGATTGAATTGCTCGAAGCGGCCAAGGGCTGTACGAAAGATGTTGAGATCAAACGGGCCGAGCTGTGCGGCACTTGCCAAGGCTCCGGCGCGAAGGCAGGATCGGCTGCGGCGAAGTGCGATTACTGCAACGGACAGGGACAGGTTGTGCAGTCGCAAGGGTTCTTCCGAATCCAAACAACCTGTCCGGCCTGTCGTGGCGAGGGAAACATTGTTCGCGACAAATGTGCCGACTGCTCTGGCAGTGGGCGGCAAACGGAAAAGTTTCGCTTGGAAGTTCGCGTTCCGCCGGGAGTCGATACCGGCATGTCACTGTGTCTGCGCGGCGAAGGGGAACCGGGGGCAAACGGTGGTCCGCGCGGGGATCTGTATGTCGAGATTCGGGTCAAAGAACATCAACTCTTCGAGCGACACGGGCAAGACCTGGTATGCCATGTTCCGATTACTTACACGCAAGCGGCGCTCGGCGCGGAGATCGAAGTTCCGACACTCGACGGCAAGCAGAATCTCGACATCCCGAACGGAACGCACAGCGGCGAGGTGTTTCGCATCCGCAGCGGCGGGATGCCCGACCCACGCGGTGGCCGAGCGGGAGATCTACTGGTCGAGATCAACATCGAAGTGCCAAAGAAGTTGTCGGATGAGCAACGGGAGTTGTTGATGCAACTCGCAGAGTTGGAGAAAGCGAACGTCAGCCAGCATCGCTCGTCGTTCTTCGACAAGGTGAAGGACTGGTTCACGGGAGAGAATTCGTAGAACTGTCAATTAACCCGAAGCGTTGGCGAGGGCGAACGCTCCAAGTTGCTATGAATCCAGAGTCTTTTGGAGCGTTCGCCCTCGCTAACGCTTCGGGTTATTGATGCCATGCGGATTGTCTTTGAATGTCCGGGTTGCCAAAAAACGGGTATGACGGAAGTCGGCCCGAATGCGGCGGTGGTGTCGTGTCCACAATGTTCGTGGTCTCGGCCGCTGGCGGAGGAGAATCGTGCCGAGACCGAGCCGACGAGTTGTGTGGTCTGCGGCTGCCAAGATCTATGGCGACAGAAGGATTTTCCGCAGCGAGTCGGTGTGGCGATGGTCGTCGCCGGAGCGTTGATCAGCACCGTGTTTTGGTGGCGCATGGAGCCGTTGTGGGCGATCGGCGTGTTGCTGGTGTTCGCGTTGATTGACCTGGTGCTCTACAGTGTCATGCCAGATGTGCTGGTCTGTTATCGCTGCAACGCTCGGCATCGCGGTACTCCGCTGGTCGGTCGCAACGAACGCTTCAATCTCGAAAAGCACGAGCGGTATCGGCAAGAATCAATTCGGCTAGAAGAGGCGTTTCAGGCGAGAGCTCCAATAACCAAGTCCCAAAGAATGTCCAACTCCGATTTCGATTGAGCCTGTCGCGCATTCGTTGTCTACTCAAATCCGTAGGGACAGCGACGACTTGAAGACACATTTGTCCCAACGAATTTAGGAAGACAACGAATGGGGCGGTTGCCGCCATTCCTTGGTCATTGGGATTTGAACCTTGGGATTTTTGTCAGTGGATGAACAACGGCAACACATTCTCGAAGAGCTGTCTGGTGTGTTCACGGGCGAAATCGCTTGCGACCCGCTGACGGTGGCGATGTTTGCCAGCGATGCCAGTTGGTATCAGATAGAGCCGCTGGGTGTGGCCTTCCCACGGGATCGTAGCGACGTGATCGCGCTCGCGAAGTATGCGAGCGAGGCAAAAATTCCGTTGATTCCGCGTGGGGCCGGGTCGAGTGTTACGGGTGGGGCGATTGGGCGCGGGTTGATCGTCGATTGCTCTCGGCATCTAACCAAGATCGAAATGATCGGGGCCGACGCCGTGCGAGTTCAAGCAGGCGTGGTGCTCGATGATTTGAATGCGGCGCTCAAAGAACATGGCCGATACTTTCCGCCCGATCCTTCGAACCCGTCGATCACAACGATCGGCAGCATGTTGGCGACCGACGCGGCCGGATCGCGGTCGATGCGGATTGGTTCGACGCGCGATCATGTGCGGTCAATCGAAGTCGTCTTGCCGGGCGGGGCGTGTGTTGAGTTCGGAAACGAACCGCTCGATTCGCCCTCGCGACCGAAGGACCTCGCGCGGCCTAGCGGTAATCCGTTGACGTCAGTCGGTGACAGTGTGACGGCACTCGCAGAGAAGTTGCTTGGTGGCGTTTCCGACTCCGGATTGAAGTCGGCTGAGTCGGACTTGCGTCGGAGCATCGTCAGCCGGTTGGCTCGCGTGCTGTCCGAGAACGAATCGCTGATCCTCGAAAAACAGACAGCGATCCCGCGCAATTGCTCTGGTTATTACCTGCGAAACATTTTGTCGCGATCGCATTTGAACGTCGCACGGCTGCTGGTCGGATCGGAAGGAACGCTCGGTTTGTTCACGGCGGCGACGCTGCACACGTCACCGCTGCCCACTTGCCGAGGGGTCGTGCTTCTGCAATTCGACCACATGGACAAGGCCCTCGAAGCGGTACAGGCGCTGAGCGATCAGTTGCCCAGTGCCTGCGATCTGCTCGACCGGCGACTGCTGACGTTGGCTCGCGAGGCGGAGACGCAGTTCGACAAGCTGATCTCGCAAACGGCCGAGGCCGCGCTGATCGTTGAGCAAGTCGGGTTTAGCGAACAGCAGGCCCGCGACCGGATTCAATTCGCGATCGAAACAGCAAAGCGATTCGGGGCCGCGTCCGTGACCGAGGCGTTCGATTACGACTCGGTCGAGTTTTTGTGGTCGCTGCCGCGCACAGTCGTGCCGCACTTGAACCGTGTCAAAGGGACTGCGCGTCCGCAGCCGTTTGTTGAGGCGATTGCGGTCCCACCGCAGCGGCTTCGCGAATTTTTGACTCGCGCCCAAAAGGTCTTTCAAAAGCACGAGGTCATTGCGTCGTTGTACGCGCACGCGGCGGCCGGGCAATTGCATCTGCGACCGTTCCTGCCAAACCCGACTCCCGCCGATGCCGGCAAGATTGAATCGCTGGCTCGCGAACTGTACGGCGTCGTGTTTGAGTTCGGCGGCACGATCAGCGGTGAACACGGCGACGGCCTGTCGCGGACCAGTTTTCTGCGCTCGCAATACGGCTCGCTGTATCGCGTCTTCCAGCAGATCAAGGACCTCTTCGACCCACAGCGGCTGATGAATCCCGGCAAGATCATCAGCGACGACCCGCACCTCACGATCAAAGATTTGCGGCCGACGTTCAGTAGCTTGGCAGTCAACGCGACTAAGCGAACAGGGGGTTTTAGCCCCCTGGCGGAATCGCCATCAACAACATCCGCCGAGTCTTCTTCGACCAGGGGACTGGCGTCCCCAGTTCGTCAGGATCAAACGGCCCCAATCTTCGACGGCCCCGTCATCGACTTGCAGCTTAAGTGGCGCTCGGACGAACTCTTCGCCGCCGCGAGTGACTGCAACGGCTGCGGGATGTGTCGCACGAAGTCGCCGGAATTCCGCATGTGCCCGTTTTTCCGAATCGCCCCGTCCGAAGATGCCTCGCCGCGAGCGAAGGCCAACCTCGCGCGAGCTTACGCCGACGGAGCAATCTCGCCGCAGGATGTCTCGTCCGACCACATGCAGCGGATCGCGAACCTTTGCTTCAACTGCAAGCAGTGTGAACTTGAATGTCCCGCGAGCGTGAACGTCTCGCAAATGATGACCGAAGCGAAAGCCGCTCACGTCGCTGAACATGGGCTTTCTCGTACCGACTGGATTCTGTCGCGAGCACATAGCTTTGGCATGATTGGCTGTCTGCTGAGCTGGTTTGTGAATTGGGGCCTCAACAACCGCTCGGCTCGCTGGCTGTTGGAGAAAGCCGTCGGCGTACATCGCGATCGTAAACTGCCGACATTCGCCAGACGCCCTTGGCTCAGCCGCCTCGGCGACGAGCTGACCGAATTCCCGAACGAGCTGCCGCGGAATCAATCGGTCGTCTACTTCGTGGACCACTACGCCAATTTCCACGACCCAGAACTGGGCCGAGCGTTCGTCGAGATCATGCGTCACAACGGCATCCGCGTGCATGTACCGCCAGAACAAACCGTCTCCGGTATGGCGATGATCAGCTCCGGCGACTTGGCCGCCGCTCGCAAGGTCGCAGAAATCAACGTGCGACAACTTTCGGAACTTGCCCGCGACGGCATCCCGATCGTTTGTACCGAACCGACCGCCGCCCTATGCCTCAAGCAAGAATATCCCATGCTGCTCGATCACCCCGACGTCAACCTCGTCGCCAGCCAAGTGATCGATGCCACAACATTCCTGGCTCAACGTTTCGAGTCCGGCCAGTTAAAGACCGATTTCTCGCCGCTTAAGCTGACCGCCGCTTATCACTTGCCCTGCCACCAGAAAGCGCTCCGCACCAGCCGCACGTTGCTGAAACTGTTTGAGCAAATCCCTGACTTCGAAGTCGTCCCGATCGAAAAAGGCTGCTCCGGCATGGCGGGTACTTTCGGCCTAACTCGCGGCAACTTCGCAACCTCGCTCGCCATTGGCCACGACTTGATCCGCCACATGGCCGAAGCCGACGTCACCATCGGCCTGACCGAATGCAGCAGTTGCAAAATGCAAATGGAACAAGAGTCGTCCAAGCCGACCGTTCACCCGATCAAACTGTTGGCGCTCGCTTACGGATTGATGCCTGACCTACAACACTGCCTAAATCCGAACAACAAGCGATTGATTGTGTCATGAAAACGACAATCAGACTTTTCGCCAAAGCCCGCGACCTCGCCGGAACAGCGTCGTATGAACTCGACCTCGCCGAATCCGCGACGACCGCTGATCTGCGTGCGGCGCTCGGCGAACACCTCCCCGCGCTGCAGCCAATACTCGGCAGCCTGCTCGTCGCGGTTGGCAACGATTACGCTACGCCCTCGACGCCGGTCGCCGGCCGAATGGACGTCGCCGTTTTTCCGCCAGTGAGCGGCGGATGACGCCGTGTACTCAGATTTCAGATCGTTAGCCAACATCGAGCAGGCAAGCCGCCTGCTTTACGAAAAATGATCCAACTCACCCACCAACCGATCGACTTCGCCGCACTGACGGAATCCGTCCGGTCAAACCAAGCCGGAGCGGTCGTTTTGTTTTTGGGGACCGTCCGCGAGATGACTCACGGGTGGCAAACGGTCGCGCTCGACTATGATGCCTATCCGGAGATGGCCCAGGCCAAGCTGAATGAAATCGAAACAGAAGCCCGCACACGCTGGCCGGTGATTGAGTGCGGCATCGCGCATCGTTTGGGACATCTAGAACTTGGCGACGTGAGTGTCGCAGTCGCCGTCAGTTGCCCGCATCGCCACCAAGCCTTCGATGCCGGTCGATTCTTGATCGACCAGCTCAAGGAAGTGGTTCCGATTTGGAAGAAAGAAAACTGGAGCGATGGATCAACGGAGTGGGTGCATCCGGGAACGGAAGTAAATCCCAAAGTCCAAAACCCAATGTCCAAAGAATGACCAAGTCCCAAACTTCAAAATCCATAGCGGGACTTGGGATTTGATTGGTCATTGAGATTTGGACTTTGGACATTCCCGCAGTCGAATTGAGCACCATCGGTAAACCATTATGATCACCCCACTGGTCGATTCCTTCGGCCGCATCCACAACAACTTGCGAATCAGCGTCACCGATCGCTGCAACATCCGCTGCTTTTATTGCATGCCGGCGGAGAACGTGCAGTTCATGCCGCGAGCGGACTTGCTCTCATTTGAGGAAATGGAACGCTTCGTCCGCGTCTGCATTCCGCTGGGAGTCAACAAAATCCGGTTGACTGGCGGCGAACCGCTCGTTCGCCGAGATCTGCACAAACTTGTCGCGATGATCGCGGCCATCGACGGCATCGAAGACATCGGCATCACGACCAACGGCATCCTGCTGGCCGAACAAGCTCAAGAGTTGTGGGATGCCGGGCTGAGACGCATCAACGTCTCGCTCGACGCGCTCGATCCAGTCAAGTTCAAAGAAATCACACGCCGCGAAGGCTACGAAAGCGTCCTCGAAGGGATTCAAGCCGCGCAGCGAGTCGGCTTCGATCCAGTCAAAATCAACGCGGTGTCGGTGCGCGGGATGACCGAAACCGAGATCGTCCCATTCGGCCACTTCGCTCGCAAAACGGGAGCCGAAATCCGCTTCATCGAGTTCATGCCGCTTGACGCCGACAATGCCTGGGAGCGCGACAAAGTCTTGTTTGCCCACGAAATCATCGAACGCCTGTCAGCCGAAATCATGCCGCTGATCCCCGTTCCAGGTGCGGACCCGCACGCCCCCGCCACCGAGTTCGTCTTCGAGGACGGTCTCGGCCGAATCGGTTTCATCGCCTCAGTGAGTCAACCGTTTTGTGCCAACTGCGATCGCTTCCGCATCACCGCAGACGGAAAAATCCGCAACTGCCTCTTCAGCCTGGAAGAAACGGACGTTCGCCCGCTGCTCCGAGGCCACGCCTCCGACGCCGCCATTGCCGAAGCGATCCGAACCTGCGTTACCGCCAAATGGGAAGGCCACCAAATCAACACCGCCAAATTCATCCAACCCAAGCGACCAATGTATTCGATCGGCGGGTAAACCTAGGCGATGTCGCTCCGCGACTCGCATTCTCGCGAAATCTGGGAATGACATCGGATGCCCCGCATCTATCTCGACAATGCGGCGACCAGTTGGCCGAAGCCCGATACCGTGCTGGCGGCGATGAATCGATATTGCCAAGAGTTGGGCATTGCGGCGGGGCGCGGGGCGACGCGAGCCGCCTCCGAAGTGGATGCCGTCATCGCGCGATGCCGATTACGGGCGGCGCGACTGTTCAATGCCGAGTTACCGGAACGGATCGCGTTTACGTTCAATGGGACCGACAGTTTGAATCTGGCGATTCACGGAGTCCTCAAGCCGGGGGATCATGTGATCGCCAGCACACTGGAGCACAACTCGGTTCTGCGGCCGTTAAGCGAACTGCGGAACCGCATCGGCATCGAAACGACGCTGATCTCGCCGGAACCGAACGGCCGCGTTGAGCCTGCTCGATTTCGCGAGGCACTGCGGCCGAATACTAAACTGGTGGCGTTGTCGCACGCCTCGAATGTGACCGGCGTCGTGCAGCCGATTGACGATGTTGGGCAGATCGCTCGGCAAGCCGGAGCGCTGATGTTGGTCGATGCGGCGCAGACGGCCGGGCATCTGCCGATTGATGTCCGCAATAGCCCGATGGATTTGCTGGCGTGTCCTGGCCACAAAGGCCTGCTGGGGCCGCTGGGAACCGGCGTGTTGTATTTGCGGCCAGGGATCGAAGACCGAGTTGAGAGCTTGCGACAAGGTGGCACCGGCTCGTTGAGCGAAGACGACCGACAGCCGACTCGGTTGCCAGACAAGTACGAATCGGGCAACCACAACGTCCCAGGCCTGTTCGGTCTCGATGCCGCATTGGCGTGGATCGAAGAACGCGGCGTTGCAGCCATTCGCGACCACGAGTCAGCACTGCGAACCCGACTGCTCGACCAACTGATTTCGCTGCCCAATGTACATCCGCTGGCAACAAACATTTCTTCCGAGTACGCAGTCGGCGTCATCAGCCTGACGCTCGACGACTTCGATCCGCAGGAAGTAGCCACGATTTTAGATCATGAATTCGGGATTCAAACTCGCGCCGGGTTGCACTGTTCTCCGGGAGCACACTGTTCGCTCGGCACGATCGACAACGGCGGCACCTTGCGAGTTAGTTTCAGCCCATTCACGACGACCGATGACGTCGATCAATTCGTGGCGGCTCTGCGGCAACTGACATGACATGGCGGTTTGCTCGGCACAGCGTCAGTCAATAACATCCCCGCCGTCGAATTTTGTGCGAGCCGTCGAAGGTACACCTTCGGCGGCTTTTGCCTTCCCGAATAAGGTTTCATCATGCAACGTCCCACTCACGCTCCGCCGTCAACTCCGCCAACGATTTGCTTGACGGAAGGCTGGCACTGCCTGCATTTGAATCTGCGAGTCGATCAAGCGAACTGGCTGCAATTGGCCGACTACCAGCGATCCGAAGGGCGCGAACAGTTGATTCAATTGCTCGACCCGAATCGCGAGGGAGCACCCAAGCGGATTCAGACGTCGGTTCTCTCGCGACATGATTCGGATTTGGGGCTGATGATCATGGACCCGGACCCATTGGTGATTAACGGAATCCGCCAAGGGATTCGAGCCAGCCGACTCGGCACTGTATTGATCCCGAGTTATTCGTTCGTGTCGATCACCGAACTCTCCGAATATATTCCGACCGTAGAACAATTCGCGGCGCGTTTGCGTCGCGAAGGGACCGACCCGGCTGATCCGGCGTATGCCGCGAAGCTCAATGGTTATGAACAGCGACTGCCGATGATGAATCAACAGCGGTTGTATCCCGACTTTCCGCTGTTTCCAGTGACCTGCTTTTATCCGATGAACAAGATGCGGCATCCCAACGCCAATTGGTATCAGCTTCCGTTCAGCGAACGCGCCGACTTGATGTCCGAGCACGCCACGTCAGGGATCAAGTTCGCCGGCCGAGTCTCGCAATTGATTACGGCCTCTACTGGCTTTGATGATTGGGAATGGGGCGTGACGTTGTGGGGCCGCGCTCCCGAACATATCAAGGAAATCGTCTACACGATGCGCTTCGACCGAGCGTCCGCGCGGTATGCGGAGTTCGGCCCGTTCTACATCAGTTACATCCTCTCGCCCGCCGACGCGTTGCGCGAGTTGCGGCTGTGAGAATGGGTCGTTCGTTCAAAATTCGAAAATGGCGGAGATCGATCTTGGACAATGCGGGACGTTGTCTCCGCCAATTTTGAATTTTGGACACACGCCCACTGATTCCTGTCCGCTCGCAGAATGTGCTGACGCGATGAACGAGCTGTTTTCCAAAGACCGCATTGTCGCACCACCGGAGTTTAATCGGTGGCGTGTGCCGCCGGCTTCAGTGGCGATTCATCTTTGCATTGGGTCGGTGTATGCATGGAGCATTTTCAATCCGCCGCTGATGAAGCTGCATGGCGTGGTTGGCAGCTCGGCCGATGATTGGTCGCTGTCGGAAGTGACCTGGGTCTTCACGGTCGCGATTGTCTGCTTGGGCTTTTCAGCGGCAGTGGCCGGGAAGTGGCTCGAAAGAGTGGGGCCGAGATTGGTTGGATGCGTGTCGGCGTGCTGCTGGGGCGGGGGATTTTTGATTGGCGGCGCGGGGATTCTGACTCACCAATTGTGGCTGCTCTATCTTGGATATGGAGTGATCGGCGGTTGCGGGCTGGGACTGGGATACGTCTCGCCGGTGAGCACACTCATCAAATGGTTTCCCGACCGGCGCGGCATGGCGACTGGCCTAGCGATCATGGGGTTCGGCGGCGGCGCGATCATTGGTGCTCCGCTGAAAGAGGCGCTGATGAAGTCGTATTATCAGCCGCCGACGTTTCTTGGCGCGGTGAGCGAAGTCGAGTTGAAGACCGAATCGGGGCGACGATTTGCCGTTGTCGAAGGGGCGTCGCGCGAGGTGGTAGTGGTGGGCGCGAATGAGCGATCGCAAATGTTGGTCAAAGAGCGTGAGGGAGTTTACGTCGTTGGCACGGGGCGGACCGGAGTGGCCGAGACGTTTTTCACGCTGGGCTTGGCATACTTCGTCGTGATGGTTGTGGCGTCGTTTTCGTATCGGCTTCCGGCGGCGGGTTGGTTGCCAGCCGGGTGGATTCAGCCGGTCGAGGGGCAGAGCGGGGCGATGATCACGTCGCATCAGGTCACGGCCGATCAAGCGATCAAGACGCCGCAATTTTATTTGCTGTGGATTGTGCTCTGCTTCAATGTGACCGCCGGAATCGGAGTGCTCGGCGTGGCGAAGACGATGATGGGGGAAATTTTTGGGACGACGTTGCCGATGGTCGTGACCGGCAGCTTCGCGGCGACCTACGTCTTGATGATGAGCGTCTTCAACATGGTCGGCCGATTCGGTTGGTCCACGGCTTCTGACTATCTCGGCCGACAGAGGACGTATGCGATCTTTTTTGCTCTGGGAGTCGGGTTGTATGCGTCGATTCCGTGGATCGCCGGCTCACAGGCGGAGCATCCGGCAACGATGTGGTTGATCGCGTTTTATGCGGTGACGGCGGTGATCTTCACGATGTACGGCGGCGGCTTCGCGGCGATCCCGGCGTATCTGTCGGACCTGTTCGGCACGAAGTTTGTCGGCGGGATTCACGGTCGCTTGCTGACGGCGTGGAGCACCGCCGGAGTGCTTGGCCCGGTCGCGATCACGTACTTGCGAGACCGTTCGTTACGATCGGCCCTGACCGACCTCGCGGCCAAAGTCGATCCGGCGGCTTTCGAGAAATCCTTCGGAGCACCACTGTCGGAACTCGCCACGCTGATCGCCAAAAAAACGGTGACACTGCCGAAATTGATGACCCTCGCGCCGTCGGGGACCATTGATCCGTCGAGCACTCTTTATAGCAGCACAATGCTGGCGATGGCCGGACTACTGGTGGTCGCATTTGTCGCGAATGCCCTCGTGCGACCGGTTGATCCGAAGCATCATTGGGGCGGCGATTAAGATTTTAGATTTCCTTTGCCATTCGCCTTTCGCTTGAAGCCGAATTAGAATCCCAAACGTCGGCCGCTCAACCTACCCGCTCCACTTGCGGGTACACCGAGTGGACCAGCCGATCTGGCGGGCGCGTGAATGTTCGCGATCTCAGCCAGCGGCGTGATTGATCCGGTTGTTGTCCGTTCTTGCGGCGCACGGGATGCCCTCTCCTGGTCCACGGCGGAGATTTTTTCATGAACTCAAAAAAACAGTCCAAAGACCTTTTCGACGACACCACGATGACCTTCGGGGAACACCTCGAAGAGCTGCGAATTCGCCTGTGGAGGGCGATTGTCGGACTATTACTGGTCAGTTGTTTGACGATGTATTACGGCGATTTCGTAATGGCAGTCGTTCGCAAGCCGATCGAAGATGCTCTGAAATCCCGTGCGGCTGGCAGCAGCCTCTCGCAAGAAATTGGCATCAAGACGCGGCGACTATGGAATCGGATCACTGGCAAGATCGCCACCGGACCGCAACCAAAGACAGTCAGTGAAGTGGAACCGCCGAGCGATCCGAAATCGCTGGACGTACAAATTCAGGCTCACGTTTTATTGTCGGCGCTGCATCAGGCTGATCCGGAACGATTCTCGGAGCCGAAACTGTCGGCCGAATCCGACAAGCCAATCCTGTTGAAGCTCATCGCCCCGGAATTCGCGACGTTTCGGAAATCGGCCGAACAGCAAACCAAACCAGTCGTGCTCACTGTTCAAGAAGGCTTCATGACCTGGTTGTGGGTTTCGTTCATCGCAGGCCTAGTGCTGGCGAGTCCCTGGGTCTTTTACCAAATCTGGCTGTTCATCGCGGCGGGGCTGTATCCACACGAACAGAAATACGTCTATATCTTTCTGCCGATGAGCACGGTCCTGTTTCTGACCGGCGCGGCCTTTTGTTTTTTCTGTGTCTTTCCCTTTGTGCTCGATTTCCTGCTCGGCTTCGCGTATCAGATGGAATTGCAGCCGCAGATCCGTTTGGCCGATTGGATCACGTTCGCGGTCACGCTGCCGCTGATGTTCGGTTTGAGTTTTCAGTTACCGCTGGTGATGCTGTTTCTAGAACGCATTTCCGTCTTGGACCTCAAGGCTTATCGCGAAAAGCGCCGTATCGCGATCTTCGTCATCACCATCCTGTCGATGGTGCTCACTCCGGCTGAGCCGTACAGCATGTTGATGATGATGATGCCGCTGATCGTGCTCTACGAACTGGGCATTCTGATCTGCCAATGGTTTCCGCGTCCTAAACCGTTCGATGACGAACCAACTACCGCAATCGCGACGACGTGACTTGATCTCGTGGGAACTTGGCGCAGGCAAAGCCCACAACGGAGTCAAATGATGTTGTAGTTCACCCGAATCAATTTGAAGGTCCGGTTTCAAGGGCCGTCAATACGCGGGTCAGTTCTTGTTCGAAGGTAGTGAGCAGTTCGGTGGAATTGTCGAACGACTTGGCGCGGCCGAGGTTTTCGAGGGCCAACGCCGCTTGGATGAGCGGCTCGGCTCCGAAATAGGTGGCGGAGCCTTTCATCGTGTGCGCGGAGCGTCCCAGCAATTTGGAATCGCGGTTCTCGATTGCGCGGCGAAGGTCGGCCAGCAACGTCGGGGCTTGCGATTTCACCAGTTCCGAGAACTCACGCAGCACGTCAAGCTCCTCACCGAGACACACCTTCGCGACGGTCCAGTTGATCGCAGGCAGTGTGTCGAACAAAGAAGTGTCCGAGCGATCTCCGGAAGGTCGCAGTTCGGTGTCGTGCTCCACCGGCGTTTGGCTGCTTGCGAGAGGATTCTGAAGTCCGGCTTCGGCTGGCAGGCCACGCGCGGGGAATCGCTCGACGGCGCGATAGATCTCGGAGGCGGTAATTGGCTTGGATATGTAGTCGTCCATGCCGCTGGCGAGGCAACGTTCGCGGTCGCCTGTGAGGGCTTCGGCCGTCATGGCCACGATTGGAATATGACCGCCGGTTTGATGCTCGCGTTTCCGGATCGCGGCGGTGGCTTCGTAGCCGTCCATAACAGGCATCTGCATATCCATCAGGACGACATCGAATTCCTGATCGGCGAGCGCATTGAGCGCCTCTTGCCCGTTCTCCACCACGACCACTTGATGCCCGCGCGTACCCAGTAGGCCAACCGCCACGCGTCGATTGATTTCGTTGTCCTCGACCAGCAGTACTTGTCGTGGATGTACCGGCGGGGATGTCGCCGCAGTCGGCGGTTGCTCCGGTTTAACGGTCGTGTACTGGCCGAACAGGCATAGCACCTCGTCCAGCAACTCCGACGCGATCACCGGTTTGAACATGAATCGGGCGATGCCGTATTTTTTCTCGTTGAGGTCCGCGTCTGCCGGTGACAATCCCGACGAGATCATGATGATTGGGCATTGGTCGCGTTGGAGCCTGCCGCGCACGCTCTCCGCAAAGTGGAGTCCATCTTCGCCGGGCATGTGGTGGTCGAGCAGAATGAGTCGAATAGGACGCCGTGACGCTGCCGCTGTTTGCAGAGCTAATCGGGCGGCGGCTGCGGAATCTGCCAGAACCGGCTGCATGTGCCAGTGTTGCAGCAGTTCACTCAGGACGCGGCGATTCGTGGAGTTGTCGTCGACCACCAGTACCGGCAGGTCTTGCAGCGATGCGAGTTCAGCCGGTTCGCGCAGACGCTGGTCAGTGGAAACTCCAAACTCCACTGTGAAGTGGAACGTCGAGCCGCGGCCGGATTCACTCTCAACCCACATGCGGCCGTGCATCATTTCCACAAGCTGCCGCGAGATTGTCAGCCCCAGCCCCGTGCCGCCGAAACGCCGCGTCGTCGACGATTCCGCTTGCTCGAACGGAAGGAATATCTGGTCTAACTTGTCGGCTGGAATTCCGATGCCCGTGTCGCTCACGGAGAAATGCAGTCGGATCAAGTCGTGCGTGATCAACTCGCTGCTGACGTCCACAAAGATTTCGCCGGCGGTGGTGAACTTCACCGCGTTCCCGAGTAGATTGAACAGCACTTGCTGCAAGCGGAGGGGATCCCCGCGCAGACGATCCGGGATTTTCGGTTCGACGCGGCAAACCAACTCCAGCCCACGCTCCTCCGTCCGTATCGCCAACATTCGCCCGACGCGGCCCACGCAGTCGCGCAGGCTGAGTTCGGTCACCTCCAAACTCAACTTGCCCGCTTCGATCTTCGATAAGTCGAGGATATCGTTCAAAATTCGCAGCAGCGAGTAGGCCGAAGTCTTGACCAGGTCCAGGTAATCGCGCTGCTTGTCGCTGACCGAAGTGTTGAGCAGCAACTCGGTCATGCCGAGGATGCCGTTCAACGGAGTGCGGACCTCGTGGCTCATGTTGGCCAGGAATTCACTCTTCGCCCGGTTCGCTCCTTGGGCCTGCTCGCACTCGATTCGCAACCGCCGACCAATCGTGTTGAAAGCCACGACAACCTTGCCGAGTTCGTCCTTGGTAGGCGCGACCATTGTCGCACTGTCGAACTCTCCCTCAATCATTTGTTCGGTGGCCAGCTCCAAAGCGGCGACCGTCCGCATCACGGCGGCGTAGAAGCCGGCCCAGAGATAAGCGACCAGCAGCAGGGTCAAAGCCGTGATCGCGATAATCAATCGCCGCTGCGATACGAATCCGTCAATGCGGGCCGACAGCAGGAGATCCAATTCTCGCATCGTCGCGTCCCACAAACGCAAATCGGTATCGAGGAATTGAGAGACCGTTTCGTCATAATTGGCGAGTGTCGCCGGCGTTGCCTCAGCGCCCACCTGACTGCGAATGAGATTCACGAGCCGCTGCCCCTCGGTCGCGTCGGCGAGCATGTGCGACTCGAGCCGCGCCCGCAGGTTGGTGTGATTGGATTCAAACGCGATCCGCGTACCCCGCGCCACATCGGCCAGGTTCGTTTCGAGCAGCCCGGCAAAGCGGACGAACTCGGCCTGCTCGACCGGCATCAGCTCCCCGTTCACCAATCGGTTTCCGGCGAGCAACCGGTTCTCGGCAAGCCCTAACTGCCGTTCGGGCAGCTTGAGTAACGTGGCGTCCATCAGGTAATACGAATCGAGGTCGGGATCGAGGATCAGATTCGACGTATCGCCGACATGCTTCATCAGCTCGCGCACATCGACGATCATTTCCTGATGCAGTCGGTCGGAGTCCTGCGGCGTCTGCAATTGTTCGCGTATCCCTTTCCAGTTTTCTCGCAGCGTCTGGCAATCGGCCGAACTTTTCAGTTCCTGGCCCAGCCGTAGGTCCACCGCCAGTAACACCTCGATATCACGCTCGATCGCAGCTTGCAACCGCACAATGTCGGGGCGCCTCGCAATCTCTTCGCTAGTCAACCGCTGTGATAACAGCCGACTCTGCGTCACGCTGACCAACAGCTTTTCCAGCGGCCGCAGATACTCGGTGCCGAGCAGTTCCTTGCGCGCGAAGTTAATCCGCTTGTCGATTTTAGAGAACAGCTGATACGTGACCCAACTCAACGGCACGGCGAACAACAGGCTGATGAGTGCAAACTTGCGCGGGTAGGTCAGACGATTCATCACCGCCACAGCGGCCGACAGGATCGCGAAACCAGCTTTGTC
>JANMIF010000181.1:0-4296 GCA_031375695.1 Planctomyces sp. | reverse complement strand
GGGAGTGGTAAGTCCATTCGTCATCACTCCCTGACGGTCGCGGCTCGAAATTCATATGAATAATCTGGGCTAACCCCCGCATCATTTCGGCAATCGCGGAACCGAGCATGAGTAGCCGCCAACTCAACCAAGCGATGTGGGCTCGCTTGGTGGATGTATCTGTTGTCTGTAAATTAAGTTATGTCTTTTCGTTGCGATCGACATCGTCGCTGTGAAGTGGGGCGGACGAGGTGAAGTTGATAATCGGAGTGGGTTGCGGAATCCAATCCCGGCCTGATAGTGTTTCGGTCGCCTTGGGTCGGGTTCGGTTGAGTCCCCGGTTTGAGATTGGCTCGTTTCGAGCATTTCTGACTTAACTGGTCGTGGTAAAACGCCATGTCCGAGCAACCCGCGGGAAACGCGATTGATTCGCATTCCCAGGCCGCACAGGCGGCTGACTCCTCTGCCCACCCGCAAGCGTTGTGGTTGTGGGTGCTGTGCCTGACGGGAGTCGATTACTTCAGCACGCTGGGCTATCAGCCGTCGATTGCTTTTGAGGCGACCGGGCGTCTGGCTCCTTTGGCCACTGTCTTGCTGGTGCTGGTGACGTTGTTTGGAGCGTTGCCGGTTTACTGTTATGTCTGTGGGCAATCGTTCACCGGGCAAGGCTCGATCGCCATGTTGGAGAAGTTGCTGCGTGGCTGGACCGGGAAATTCCTGGTGCTGGCGCTATTGGGCTTCGCGGCGACGGACTTCGTCATCACCAAGACGTTGTCGGCGGCCGATGCGGCGAAGCATGTGATTTCCAATCCACTGTGGCAGGATCACATGCCACCGTGGCTGCAAGGCATCGAAGGGCAACTGTGGTTGACCATGTCTCTGCTGGTGCTGTTGGGCGCAATGTTCATGAAAGGCTTCAGTGAAGTCATCGGGATGGCCGTGATCTTGGTGGCCGCCTACCTGACGTTGAATGCGATTGTGATTGTCAGCGGACTGGTTTTTTTGTCGCAACATCCCGATCGAATTGCCGACTGGTGGCAACTGGTTCAAATTGGTGACTGGTCGCTGGAACATTCTCCGGTGAAGGGGACGGGATCGTGGGCGATCGCGCTCGTTTGCATTTTGTATTTTCCGAAGCTGGCACTGGGTCTGAGCGGTTTCGAGACCGGGGTGGCTGTGATGCCGCTCATTCGAGGTGACGCGACCGACACGCCGGCTCAGCCGCGTGGCCGAATTCGGAATACGCGCAAGCTGCTGATCTCGGCGGCGGTGATCATGTCGGTGTATTTGTTGGGATCGTCGCTGGTCGTTTCGACATTGATTCCGGCCGAAGAGTTGCAGAAGGGGGGGTTGGCATCGGATCGCGCGCTGGCCTACTTGGCTCACGGCGAACACGGCGAGGGAGGTCAACCGATTCACGCGATGTTCGGCGAAGTGTTTGGGACCATTTACGACATCAGCACGGTGTTGATCTTGTGGTTCGCCGGAGCGAGCGCGATGTCGGGGTTGCTGAATTTGGTGCCGCGATATTTGCCGCGGTACGGCATGGCACCGGAATGGGCCTCGAGAACTCGGGCGTTGGTGCTGCTATTCACGGTCATCAGCCTGATCGTGACGGGGATCTTTCGGGCGGACGTGGAAGCTCAGGGAGGCGCGTATGCTACGGGGGTGATGATGTTGATCTCATCGGCCTGCGTGGCGACGGTGATCGACCAATATCGCAAACGGCAAGGCTCCGTGGTACGGCGTTTGGCGTGGTGCTACATCCTGATCGGGGTGGTGTTTTTCTACGTCACTGTGATGATCATTATCGAAAAGCCAGAAGGGATGGCGATCGCAAGCTGCTTCATTGGGGCGGTGTTTTTGTCGAGTTTCACGTCGCGAATTATGCGCTCCACCGAAATGCGGTTCGTGAGCTTTCGGTTCATCAACAACGAATCGCATTTCTTGTGGGACGCACTGCGGCACTTGGAATTCCCCGTGCTGGTGCCGCACCGAACCGGGCCGTCTCGAAGCTTGGCTGAGAAGGAAGAACTGATTCGGCACGATCATCATCTGGATGCGAGCGTGCCAATTGTGTTCGTCGAAGCTCATCTCGGCGACGTCAGTGATTTCACTCACAGTCCGGTGATCGAGGTGACTGAAGAGGAAGGGCGATTCATCATTCGCGTGACGAATTGCGTTTCGATCGCACATGTATTGGCCGCGATTGCGCTGGAATTGTCGAAGAGCGGCCGGCCGCCGGAGTTGCACTTTGGTTGGTCGGACGAAAACCCGTTGGCCATGAACGTGGGCTTCGTGTTGTTTGGCGAAGGAAACGTCCCGTGGCTCGTTCGTGAGTTGATATTGAAAGCCGAACCCGATCCGGCGCGGCAGCCGCGAGTCGTGATTGGTTGATGGCACTCGCCGTTGGGCAGGTTTTCAACCTGCCCGTCAATGCATCGAAATTCCACTTCGACTGAATTGCGATTTCGGAAATCGTTTCCAACTTCACTGGCAGGTTGAAAACCTGCCCCACGACTTCACTCGGCTCACAGTGACTGACTGACGTCGCGATTGCGGCTCGATTACGATCCGCGACATGCGAAATTCAGGACGAAATCGAAGTACACGGCCACCGGCTTTTGGGACGCGGCAACGGCCTCTGGATCGGCTCGATGAAATTGAGTCGGTTGTGCCGGTCCGGTCGATAGGGACAAATCCCGTGTTGTTTCGGAAGCGGCTCGACGGACCGCCCGATCCGCCAGCGAACGCGGGAGACGTGGTGGAGCTAGCGGGACCGGAAGGCCACACGGTCGGCTTTGGGCTGTTCAATCCGAAGTCGGAAATCACGGTGCGAGTGCTGCGATTTGGTGAGACTCCGCCGGACGAGGCGTTTTGGGATGCGACGCTCGATCGGGCGATTCGGCTGCGGTGCGAATTGCTCAAGCTGGATGAAGTCGCGGATTGTTACCGGCTGATTCACGCCGAAGCGGACGGGCTATCGGGACTGGTCATTGACCGTTATGGCGACACATTATCGGCGGAAGCTTTTTCACTGGGGATGTTTCAGCGTGGGCAAGCGATTCTGGAACGGCTGGCCGCACGAGTTGGAACGAAACACTGGGTGCTGCGATCCGGTCCATACACCGAAAGCCAAGAAGGTTTCGTGGCCGAGCCGATTGGTTCGCCGGATCTGCCGAGATCGGGAGTCGTGACGGAGTTCGGCACGAAGTTTCGAGTCGAGTTTCTGGGCGGTCACAAAACCGGATTCTTTTGTGATCAGCGAGACAATCGGCGTCGGCTAGCGGACTTCACGGCGGGGAAGTCGGTGCTGGATTTGTGCTGTTATACCGGGGGATTTGCGATCACGGCGAAGTCGCTCGGCAAGGCGGCGGAAGTCACCGGCGTAGATCTTGATGAGCAGCCACTGAAGACGGCGCGAGGCAACGCTCAGCTCAACGGGGTGAAGGCGAACTTCGTGCAGGCGGATGCTTTCGCGTACATGCGTGACATGCTGCGGAACGGGCGGCAGTATGACGTGGTGGTGCTCGACCCGCCGAAGTTGATTCGCAATCGAGCCGAGTTAGACGAGGGAACACGGCGGCACTTTGATCTCAATCGGTTGGCGATGCAGTTGGTCAAACCGGAAGGACTGTTGTTGAGTTGTTCTTGTTCCGGGCTGTTGCCAGATTCGGAGTTCACTCGGCTGTTGGCATCCGCCGCGCGGCAAGCCGGCGAGCCAATCGGTCCGCCGGATGAATCGGGGTTCGCGCGGCGTGCTCCGCGCGACATGCAGATTCTGTTCAAGACCGGCGCGGCGGCCGATCATCCGGTCGCCGGGAATTACCTGGAGTCGGAATATCTCAAGGCGGCGTGGCTGCGACTCGGCTGAGTCTTCGTGGGATAAGCTTCCAGCTTGTCGCCCTCGCTTGAAACGTGACAAGCGCTCAATGCCTGACAAGCAGGGTGAGCGATTTTGTCATATTGGGAAAGATGTGGGGCCGAAGTAATCCGAAGTGTCAGCGAGGGCAAACGCTCCGGAACGCGATGAAATCCGAGTCCTGTGGAACGCTCGCCCTCGCTGACACTTCGGGTTACATGGTGATACCTTACATGGTGATACTGCTGACCCAATTTGAAAAACTGGCACGCCCTGACCTGACGAGCTGGAAGCTTATCCCAGGACTCCGGGAAGCTTACCAGCCTGTTGAAAAACTCGTGGAGCAGGATTTCATCCTGCTCGATTGCCGAAGTTTTCAGGCAGGTTGAAAACCTGCCGCACGTTTTTCAACAGGCTGTTACTCCACGAGTCGACAGCGGCTGACGCAGCCGTCG
>JANMIF010000129.1:0-11657 GCA_031375695.1 Planctomyces sp. | reverse complement strand
GTCGGATTGAATGTGAACAACTCTTTTGTGGACGCGCCGGTGGAATTACAATCGCAGTTGACATCGTTGCGCGACGAGACTGGCCGATCGTGCGATGCCGCCGCCGTGCTGAGCGACCTGTTGTTGCAACTTCATGGCGATCTACATCGGCTGTCAGCGCACGATGTCACCTTGCTGGAATCCTGGCGACGCGGCTGTGTGTTGACTGGTCGCGAAGTGACTTTGGCTGTGAATCAGCGAGAATTCACTGGTCACTGTTTGGGACTGGCTGATGATGGCGGATTGCGATTGCTCGTCAACGGGGCGGAGCAACGATTCTACGGCGGCACGGTGCGCGACATCGGTTGATGTTTGGCGAGACGAGTTATTTTCGGCAGGTTACGGAAGCAGAATCTCGATACCGATCCGTCCGCCGTGAAGGAAGGCCGAGCCGTTCATGCGAGTGTGCATGGAGACATTGCCGGCGATGTCGGTTGCCAGCGCGCTCGACTGACTGGGAGCCAACGCGACTCCCGCCAAATACATCGCTTCGTAGCTGGCGAAGACACGGAAATTCTGGCGCACAATCCACAGCCCGGAAATTCCCAAGTTACCGGCGAAGGCGAGACCATCTTTTTCATCGCGAAACGAGCGGCTGTACGCCCCCCCGCTGGTCACGTCGAGATACCGTTCGCTGAGCGACACGCTGGCTCGATTGTGAAACACGCCCGCCCGCCCAAAGCCTCCCAGTTCAAAATAGTCCGACTCAAAGAACATGGCATCCATCGTCCCTTGAATTCCGTTAAGCTGATTGTTGGCCCGCAGATCATTGGTGAAGATCAGCGTTTCCAGCGGTCCTGGAGGGGGCAAGGTATCCGTGAAACCGCTGCCACTGCTGGCCAAACCCGCGCCGGTCAACGCGGTATCGGACAGGCTGTCGTTGGGATCCGGCTCCAAGCCGTCAACCGTATCCACCGTGTCGAACAACCCGCGCATTTCGACTCGAGCGGCTTCTCGAAACTGAATGTTGCGATAACCCATGCCGAATCGGAGCAGCCGCCCCGACTGCTTTCGCCCTTTGAAGTTCACATCGAAGTCTTGCAGGGTGCTGTCATATCGCATGGCGTAAGTGGCTCCCGGTCGCAGAAACTCCAACTCCGTAGATTCATCGGTTCCCGGAATGTTTGTGTTGGCAGCCGTACTCAGCGGCGAAAACAATGTCCCAGTCGCTGACAAAAAGTTCGGAGCCAAGAGCGGATCAACCGCCGATCGAGCCGCTCCAAAGGTCGTCGGATCGAAATAGGTGGCTTGGCCGTCGAACACGAGTCCCTTGGTCAACGTTCCAGTGCGACTGCCCGTCAGGCCATCCAATTGAAGATACGAACCTTCCAGTTCGTAGTCTTCGTTCATGAAGCCCAGGTTTAGCCGGTATCCGGACTGGTAATTGAAATTCAAGTCTTTCAGCCGAAACGCGTCAGGACCAATCATCGCGGGCAAATCGTCCGCCCGATTCGTGCGCTTCAGCGCGACCCAGTCGGCTTGAAAGCGATATTGCCATCCGACTTCCATGTCGTCGAAGTACCTTCGATCCGCTTCGGACAAATACGACGAGTCGGGGGCCACCGGCGGTTCAGCAGAATAACTGCCGGGTGGCTGAGCAATCGCCATCGCACACAAAAGTGCAAAGGTCACCAATCCCGAAGCAATCCTTGACCATTGCCGACGCATAATGCCACTCCCTGACCCATCAACAGGCCATCCTTGGCCGACGCGAATTGTCCGTCCGCAAACAAACGACCGCCAAGGTCGATGGGATCGCTTGATCTAGGACAAGTCTCCTCGTTTTATCGGCCTGACTCTGCCGATTGCTCCACACGAAGCGGACAGAATGATTCCGGCGACTGGGACAACTCACGCGGTCATGCCGATCACCCGGCTACTAACTCGACGCGTGAGCGAAGGCGAACGCTCGCGGCTTAGCGTGACATCTCGCACAGCGACCATTCGGCCGCTTCCGATACCAACGGATCGGCATCTTTTGCCGCTCGTTCCAAGATCGGCCGCGCAGTCGGATCATGCGAGTTACCGAGCGCGATTGCCGCGTTCCGCAACAAGGCCGCGCGTCCGGTTCGCTCCATAGGCGTTCCTGCGAACTCACGCTGAAAGCCCGCTTCGTCCAGCGACAAGAGCCAGCTCAAATCTGCCGGCTGCAATTGCTCGCGCGGAGCAAAGCCTGGCTCGGCCGACTGCGGCGATTTTCGATTCCACGGACAAACGTCCTGACAAACATCACAGCCAAACACCCAATCGCTCATCATAGGACGCAACTCGACGGGGATCGGCACGTCACGCAATTCGATCGTCAAGTACGAGATGCAACGCCGCGCGTCGAGCACATACGGTTCGACAAACGCATTCGTCGGACACGCCTCCAAACAGCGTGTGCAAGAGCCGCAGTGAGACGTGTTGTGCGGCTCATCGGCTCGCAGTTCGATGTCGGTTAACAGGGCTGCGAGGAAGAAAAAACTTCCTTGCCACTTGTTGATCAGCATCGTGTTCTTGCCGAACCAGCCGAGTCCCGCGAGCTTCGCAAAATCCCGTTCCAACAACGGAGCCGTATCGACGCACCCGCGCGTGCGACAACCCGGACGCTGCTCATGTAGAAAATCCGCCAGCGAATGCAGACGTTCGCGGATCACGTCGTGATAGTCGCGTGTTCCCCAGGCATAGCTGGCGACGCGCCCGCGCGGTGAATCGTCGGGCGATTCGCGGGCGCTGCTAAACGTGCGGTAATTCATCCCCAACATGATCACGCTGCGGGCCGGCGGCAGCAGATGTTGTGGATGCTCGTAAGCTGCAGCGCGTCGCGGAAGATACTCCATCGTTCCAGCAAAGCCGCGATCCAACCAACTTCGCAGCCAATCAAAACCGTCCGGACGTACCGCTGCGGCAATCCCCGACAGTGTGAATCCGAGTTGCTCGGCCCGTTGTTTGACGGCCTCTGTCAGTTCATCATCGGATTGCATCGGCAACGACATCGTGGGCACCACACTAACCCGAAGCCTCAGCCAGGGCGAGGGCTCCCCCAAAGGCTTGGAATTGGCAACCCGTGGAGCACTCGTCCTCACTAGCGCTTCGGGTTTGTGAATTGGGCCGATATGCTGTCAGCGACCTTTTTGAATGTGGGCTGGTTGAATTTGGCGGTGTTTGGCCGTTTGTAAAAATGATGTCCTCGTCGACTGAACAATGGTTTGTACGGACAAGTTTCGGGGCGTTGCTTGGCCCGATGCCGGAAGATGCATTGGACGAAATGGCCCGCACCGGGGCGTTGCTGCGCACGGACAAACTTCGCGAGGGATCGAACGGAATTTGGCATCCAGCCAGTGAAGTGCCCGGTCTGTTTGATGGAGTCACGGCACCGTCGAATCAACCGGGATCACGAGTTGGTGACCTGCTGCCGCGCGCGATGTCCGACGGTTCCTTCGTGATGGCGAAAGCTTCCGAGATTCCACGGTCGCATGACGACGTGCCGCTGCTCGATGAAGACGAATCGTCGGCACTTCTCGCTGAGCCGACGTCGGTGTCGCTCGAATCCGTTGACCCGTTACACGAAGTCTTCTGGCGGATGTCCGAACCGGTTCAGCCGAAAGTCGCAGCCGCTGACGCCAGTCGTTCGCAGCGATCGGTCGAATCAGAAATGGCTGCTCATGACGAAACGGAATTTGAGGTCGATGTGCCGCTGATACCGGCTGTTGCAGCGGTTGCCTTGGTCCCGACCGAACCGCCGCCCGTCATCGAAGAATTGGATTTCGGTCGTTCCGATTTCGTGTCGGACGCGACGCCACAGGTCGAGGCAATCGATTCGTTGTTGCCGATCGCGCCAACAAGTCCGCGTCGCACGGTGACCTCGCGAAGTTGGTCCACGACGCTGATTGTTTGGTCACGAAACTGGCCGACTTGGGCTACCGCAGCCGGTTTGTTGATCGTGATTGCGGCGTGGTGGTTTTGGCCTCGTCAGCGGCCGGACATTTACGCGCGATACGTGGCGATTCATGACGAACTGCAAAAGCGGCGAGACGCACCTCAGGACGAGACGGGCCTGAAAGAATTCGTGTCACGTGCCAACCGGGAACTCGACGAACTCCTGCCCGAAGTTGACGAGCACGCTGCTCAAAGTCACGAACAGCAACTGTTGTTGTTCCTCGGTCGCGACTGCCTGCGTGAAATACTTAAGCATCCGAAAGAAGAGAATGTTCGCCACGAACGGTTGTTCGCCGCGTTTTCTGGCCAGCTTAAAGAAATTTACGATCCGTCGCGACGCACTGCCTCGGATGCCAATTCCGGCGGCGGAGCAACGTCCGGAGGCTCTGGCCCGACGGGCTTAAGAACACCGCATCCCGATTCGCCGCTTGGTCGCCGTGGTGGATTCACGAATGCCGCCGGGCCAGTGCCGAAATCTTCTACGACGGGAAACCCTCAACTCGGTCCGGCCGCAAGCGCCAATCCCGGCCAGCCGCGATCCACGGTTCCGACGAAGTTGCCCGGCGTTCGCAACTGAAGGCGCGCATCAAGGGTCCGATCAGAAGCGGAACTCGCCGCTGAGAGTCAAGCCTTGCCAATACATGCTCTGGAATGCGGGTTTGACCCCGATCGATGCGGTCGGATTTGCCGACCCCAGGTCGTTGTAGTAAATGTTTTCCGCCGGGCGTGAAATTCCGCGAGCGTAAAGAAATTGCCGGCCAACACTCAGAGTGAAATTGTGTCGCACATGAAATCGAGCATACAGCGAAAGATCGGCGATCGGACTGAAGTGACTGCCGGAATCTGACGAGTTGACTCGCGGGTCGCCCTGGCTGCGGATCCGAAACGTCGTGACATTGGCATCGAAGGAATTGAGGCCAAGCCCCACTTTGGGCTCGACACCCAGAGTGACCCAGCGGCTGAGATATTCCAAACGCATCCCCAATTGCGGAGCAAAGACGCGATTGGTTATTCCGGAGTCAATTTCGCTGGTGATTGGCTCGATGGCCCCTTGTTGATCGAAGACGCCGCGTTGATTGAGTTGTTCTTGAAATTGGAAGTATCTGAACCCGATCAACGGTCGCGCCGCCAGACCTTCGACATACGGCGTCGCCCAAACCCAATTGGCTTCCGCGCCCTGAAACCGGCCTGTCTGAGTCATTCGAAAGGAGCGGTCGTAAATAAATAAGTTGGTACCGAGTGCTCCGTTGGAGAGCGTACTTGTTG
Organism: Planctomyces sp.; assembly: GCA_031375695.1. Classification (GTDB taxonomy): domain Bacteria; phylum Planctomycetota; class Planctomycetia; order Planctomycetales; family Planctomycetaceae; genus SXKJ01. The sequence continues at coordinate 6,431 of JANMIF010000129.1, read as the reverse complement.
CCAGCAGCGTCTGATCGGCCGGACTGAGAATCGGCGCGGGAGGGATGATCTCTAAGAAATCCGATTCATGTCTTTGAAACGCCATGTAGTTGGCTTCGAAGTCACCGGCACTCGTCGTGACGCCAAACGTCCCACGAATCCCTTGAGTGTCGTTGAATCGCAGCTTATCCGTCGTGGGAATTCGAACAGTACCGATATTGCCCGCGATGGTCGCTTCGAAATCACGGGACGGATCAATTTGACCGGCGACGCCCGAACCGAGCAAAACTCTGCCTGGTTCGCGGAAGGTCCAGTTCAAATACTCCACGCGATAGTAGGTGGCCTTCAAAAGACTAGAGAGAAAACGGTCGGCCGGAGTGTCTTCATAGCTGCCACCTCGGTCATTCGGCAGTCGCTCAGTGATTAAGCGATCGGGACCAGCTCCGTATTCGTCGCAGGGGATTCGCTCTTGGCCAGGGAATTCGTAAGCGGGAACGCCATCTTCGGGCCATTGATTTGAGGAACCGTATGGCGAGGGCGCATACATCTGCGGCGGCGGGATCGTCCCCGGAGGGTACTGGGCCAGCGCCGTCGTTGCGGTCGCCCAGCTCCAGACTCCGAGAGCAATGACTGCAAGGAGGCCGCGCATAATCCAGTTCCTGCCTGTTCGTTTCCGTCCGTCGACACGAGCCAACGTGATGTAACAGCAGTATCGGTCGTACTGATCAGGGAACTTGGGGGAAATCTTCCGATCACACCGAAAGCAATCGCTCACAAGCCGCGCAACCCGGCAAGAATTGCCGGACGGAGTCTCGTCACCGCGTGGTTCTCGGCGAACACAATCGAGCGGCTTGAGGACGTCTGGCCGGGAATACGACATGTGGTCCAAGCGATCGCTGTCCGGCATGGAGGATGACCGCATCCGTTTGCTGGTGTTGATCGGCTGCCAAAAGAGGGACAGAAGGGGTTGTTGGTAGCTCAACAGCGGCGGGAGCCGCCCTCACGCGATGTTGCGTTGCCATCAGGCATTCACTTGAAAATGGTGAAGTTGAGCAGTGGGACCAAGACGACGGACGATGGGCGGACTCCACAGACTAAATGCGAATCGGCAAGTCACGTCATCCAGAAGCTACGGGAAACGCATAAACTCTGTGAATGGCTCGCAGAATCATCGGGGTAGAAAAATTGCAATTCCAAGTGAGTTCTCTCGCTCTTCTTTCTACCCTCATGTTTAGTTTCCGCACGAATTGAAAAGGAACGCGCATGCGAAGCCGATGGTTATCGAGTGGGTTGTTGGGGCTGACGACGTTTGGGTCCGCGTTTTTGTTGTTTCAGGTGCAGCCATTGTTGAGCAAGGCGATCTTGCCGTGGTTCGGCGGCAGCCCGGCGGTGTGGACGGTCGCCATGCTGTTTTTTCAGGTGGCACTGTTTGTGGGATATGTGTACTCGCATTGCACGACGCGGTATTTGCCGGCTGAGCTTCAAGCGATCTTGCATGTGGCTTTGCTGGCGACGGCGGTGTGGCATGGGGCAATCTTGCCAGGCTCGGAGTGGAAGCCGAGTCCGGCGGATGATCCGACGTGGCACATTTTGCGGCTGCTGACTTCGTGCGTTGGGTTGCCATATTTTTTGCTCGCCGCGACCGGGCCGTTGCTGCAAGGGTGGTTCGCACGAATTCATCCAATGCGGTCGCCATATCGGTTGTATGCCTTGTCGAATGCCGGATCGTTGCTGGCTCTGTTGAGCTATCCGTTCGTGATCGAGCCGGCGCTTGATGTCGCTCGGCAGGGGCAATTTTGGTTGTGGGGTTTCTGGGGCTTTGGCGTCTGCGTGGCGTTGTGCTCGTTGTTCAATGCGCTGGTTGCGACGGATTACGAGCCGGCGGGGTTTTCGCTGGATGCGACGATCGACTTGATCGCACGGCCAACCTACTCGGATTGGCTATTGTGGATCGCGTTGTCGGCGACAGCGAGCGTGTTGTTGTTGGCCACGACCAATCAAATTTGCCAGGAAGTGGCGGTGATTCCGTTCTTGTGGGTGTTGCCGCTGTCGGTGTATTTGCTGTCGTTCATTCTGACCTTCGATAGCAGCCGCTGGTATTCGCGACGGCTGTTTTACATCGGATTGGCCCTGTCGGCCGGAGCGAGCTTGTGGCTGATGATGAAAGGAGCGAACGCCACGATTGTCGAACAGCTCGCGGCATTTTTCGCGCTGTTGTTTTGCGGCTGCATGGTCTGTCACGGCGAGCTGGTGCGGATCAAGCCGCATCCGCGTTATCTGACTTCGTTTTACCTGTGTCTCTCCGCTGGCGGTGCGCTGGGTGGAATCTTGGTCGGCGTAATCGCGCCGCGAGTGCTGACGAGTTATCTCGAACTGGATGTGGCGATCGGTGCTGCGCTGTTGTTGCCGTTGATTGTGTTCTGGCGCGATCCGACTTCCGAGTTGGCTGGCGGCCGGCGGAAGTGGGTTTGGGCCGGAGCATTGTGTGTTTGCGCGGCGGTGTTGGCCGGGATCGGAAGCCATGTAAAGAAGCTCACGGGCCGGCAGACGGACGCAGCGAGAAACTTCTTTGGCGTGCTAAAGGTCGAAGTCTACGGCGATCTGAAGCTGATGAAACATGGCGGCGTGCTGCACGGACAGCAGTTTCAAGTCGAGGAGAAACGCCGTGTAGCAACGACGTATTATGGCGATGAATCGGCAGCGGGCCTGTTGCTGAAGACCTGTCGCCCGAATCGGCCGTTGAAGGTCGGCATGATCGGTTTGGGAACGGGCACGACCGCCGCCTACGGCCAAGCCGGAGATCACTTTCGGTTTTACGACATCAATCCCGAAGTGGTCCGCCTCGCGAAAAAGCACTTCACGTTTTTGTCGGACAGCGCGGCGAAGGTCGACGTTGTCATGGGCGACGCGCGGCTGCAAATGGAATCGGAAGAATCGCAACATTACGACGTGCTGCTGCTCGACGCTTTCACTGGCGACGGCATCCCGGTGCACCTGCTGACATCCGAAGCCTTCGACATTTATCGGCGGCACTTGCAGCCCGATGGCGTGATCGGCGTTCACATTTCGAACCGGCACCTCAATCTGCGGCCAGTCGTGCAGGCTCAAGCAGCGCGGTTGGGACTATTGATGGACACAATTCACTCCGCCGGATCAACCGCCGGTCAATCAGCGAATTCGTGGGTGCTGGTGACGGCCAACACGGAATTACTGGGTCGACCAGAGATCGAGAAGCTCAAAGAATCGCGTCAAGCCCGGATCATTTTGTGGACCGATGCACGCAGCGATCTGATGACAATCATGAACCGTCCATGGTAGTCGCTACCGCTGGAAGCAATTGCTTGTCTGTTTTCGTGCGGTGTACCCTTCGCACGATAAGTGCCTTTCAATGACTCGTGTTTGAGTGAACGATTTCCTCCAGCCGCTGGCCAACGCAAACTTCGGAGAATGTGATTGCCGTGAAACGTGGGTTGCCGTTGTCGGCGATTGTCAGCGTGATTTTTTTCAACGTTTGTGGCGGGGCCTACGCTGTGGAAGAGATCTTAGCGGCCGGCCCCGGATTCGCCGTGTTGCTGATGCTGGTGACTCCGTTGGTGTGGAGCGTTCCGATCGCGCTGGTCTGCGCGGAATTGGGAACGGCCATTCCGGAAGAAGGAGGCTATTACACTTGGTCGAAGCGAGCGTTGGGGCCGTTCGGTGCGTTTTGCCAAGGCTGGTGGGCGTGGCTTTACACGTTTATCGACATCGGCATCTATCCCATGATGTTCTGTGTCTATCTGGCCTACCTCGCGCCGGAATTCGGTGCTGAGGGACACTTTTGGCTCCGCAAAGGATTGATGATCGGGATGATCTGGACCTTCGTACTACTGAACCTCTTCGGCTCGCGCATGATCGGCAACTTCACGAAACTGTTTTTCGTGCTGGTGATGTCACCGTTCCTCATCCTGGTGTTGGTCGGGATTTACCAAGGTCTGACACGAGGATTTCCGCTCAGCCCTGTTGCGCCGTTGCTGACTCCGGGCAAGACGCTTGGGCCGGCATTGGCCTCCGCGATTCCAGTGGTGCTCTGGAACTATATGGGTTGGGATTCGATTTCGACCATCGCAGGCGAAATGGAACATCCGCGCCGCGACTATCCGCGAGCGTTGTTAATTAGCGTGCTGTTGATTTCCGGAGTCTACGTCGTGCCGTCACTGGTCGCATTGGCTCTGCTCGGAACCGCATCGTTTCCGTGGACGACTGGGTCGTGGAGCGCCGCGGCCGAGCACATCGTTGGACCGTGGCTCGGCAAATTCACCAGTGCCATGGGAATGGTTTCCGCCATCGGGATGTATTCCGCGCTCGTGCTGGTCTACAGCCGCGTGCCGTTCGTGATGGGGCGGGACGGCTATTTGCCGAAGGTTCTGATGAAGACGAATCGCTGGGACGCACCGTGGGTGTCACTGATCGTTTCGGGGCTCCTCTACACGGTTGTCATCCTCGTGTTTCGAGACTTTGACGAGTTGGCCGCAGCAGACGTGACGGTCTATGGAGCGATGATGTCGTTGGAGTTACTGTCGTTCCTCGTGCTGCGGCAACGTGAGCCAACCTTGCCGCGTTCCTTCCGTATCCCCGGCGGCTGGGGCGTGGCCATCCTGCTATGCGTCTTGCCGCTGCTCTGCATCGGCACAGCCGCGTACTACCGAGTCCATGAAGACGGCTGGTGGAAGGTCATCGGCCTCGCGGCGGCCATCATGGCGAGCGGCCCAATTCTGTATCCCGTCGCGGCTTGGTGGCGGAAGAAACATCGTGATTCGTAGTGTGACTCCCCGAATCGAGCCAAGCGGGTCAATGCTCGACTCGGAAAGTAACGCGACGGAGACACGTCGCTCGACTTGGTGTTTTTCTACCGCTAGAACGCTGGCGAAAAAAAGGGGCTCACTCTCGTGAAACGCTCACTCTCGCTCACGGCGATTATCAGCATCATTTTCTTCAATGTGTCTGGTGGGCCGTATGGGTTGGAGTCCGTGCTCAAGGACGGACCTGGCTTGGCGATGCTGCTAATCCTGCTCACGCCGTTGGTCTACAGCGCTCCCGTGGCGTTCATCGTCGCCGAGCTGGGAACTGCGATCCCGGAAGAAGGTGGCTACTACGTCTGGTCGAAGCGGGCACTCGGCAAGTTCCCGGCGTTCTGTCAGGGCTGGTGGGCCTGGATGTTTACCTTCGTCGATGTCGGCATCTGTCCGGCTTTGTTTTGCGATTACCTGGCGTTCTTCTTCGAGGTTTTTGACAAAGACACCGGCAGCTTCTGGGCCAGAAAGATGGTCATGCTGACCATGATCTGGGTCTTCGTGCTGCTGAATCTGCGCGGAGCTCGCACGGTTGGCAACCTGGCCAAGGGCTTGGCGATGATGATCGTCTCACCGTTCGTGGTTCTGATCGGATGGGGGCTTTATCGAGGTCTGACCTTGGGGTTCCCTCACAATCCTGTCGTTCCGTTTTTGAATGCGGACACGTCGTTGGTCTCGGCGCTGGCACTGGCGATCCCGGTGATCCTCTGGAACTATCAGGGCTGGGACGCCGTTTCGACCTGTGCTGGCGAGATGAACAATCCGCGTCGCGATTACCCTCGCGCGCTGTTGGTCGCCATCTTTGTAATCATGGCGGTGTACGCTCTGCCGGCGCTGATTGGTCTGCTGTTTTTCGGCAGCCAAGGGATCGCTTGGACGACCGGTGCCTGGAGCGTCGTCGCCCAGCAATTGGTCGGACCGTGGTTGGGTTACGCGTTGAGTGCAATGGGCATGGTCGCGGGGATTGGCTTATACTCAGGGTTGGTTCTGGTCTATAGCCGCGTCCCGTTTGTCATGTCGCGTGACGGCTTTTTGCCGCAGGCGATGATGCGTGAAAACGCTCACGGAGTGCCGGCCGTTTCGCTGCTGGTGTGCGGCGTCATCTATTCGATCATCGTGATGATCTTCAAAGATTTTGAAGAGGTGGCCAAGGCGGATGTAACGCTCTACACCGGCAAGGTCTCGATGGAGTTGGCTTCGTTTTTGGTGTTGCGTTGGCGCGAACCGGAGCTGCATCGGCCCTTTCGCATTCCCGGTGGCTGGTCCGTGGCGATCGGTTTGGCCTGTTTGCCGTTGATGTGCATCGGGGCCAACCTGGCATTTCAAATCGCCGACGGCGATTTCTGGAAAGTGCTGGGCGTGCCGCTGTGCATGATGGCCACCGGGCCGTTGATTTATCCCTTCATCGTTCGCTACCGAGCGAAGTATCCCGTGCAGGTCACGACGCACGATGAAGCTCTGCCGCCCGAACCGGCAGCGACCGAAACGCTGGGATGAACAACCGAGAGTGCTCCGGATTGACGGAAACTCGTGCTGACAGGTTTGTCGGACGGAATTAGAGTCCCGGCGATTTGGTCGGGTGGTCAGTTTCGCCGTGGCGCACGCGGCTCGCGTGCAACCAAC
>JANMIF010000038.1:0-1782 GCA_031375695.1 Planctomyces sp. | reverse complement strand
GTTGAGAATCAAATACAAATCAAACACGAATCCCCAAAGAATAATGACCTCCGATCACTGACACTTGGCTGACCTTGGATTACTGACAGTCCCGCGTTCGCCACGCCGGGACTGACCTCCGATTACTGACACTTGGCCCGTCAGGCGAAAGGGATAGACGTGGCTGAGCACGTTCTGCTGCGAGACTCATCCCCGTTGGCGATGACCTCGAACTGCTCTTTGATCGCTGACATGTCAGGAGCCAGCGGTTTCTTGACATTCCGAATCTCGACTTGGAGGTCGATGCTTTCGCCGACGAAGATCTCATCGGCACTGGTGGCGACACGAATCTCCAGCTCGTCAGCGGCGAGTGCGGGAACGACATTGCCGATCAGCGAGAATACGAGGAGCCAGAATCCGTGCTCCTGTTTGAAGCGAATGGCTTTCATACTCGTGAGCCTTTTTCCTCGGTTGTTTCGATTCCAGTCGTCCTCATCCGTGTGGCTTTCATATCCGTGTGAAGAACCGTGTTCGAAGCCGATGAACGCAGTTCTTCACACGGATCAAAACTGCCACACGGATGAAGTCAGCGCTGGTTGTCGGCTTCCATGTGGCGTGTCATCTTGCGTCTGGATACTCCTGCGAAACTGCCTACCACCTGGCCTACCAATCCTTATCCACCGGCGCACGGCCAAAAATTAGTGCCTTCAGCTTTCGGTCTCGTTCTCGTTTTTCTTGCTGGCGTTCGCGCACCTTGCGAAGTGCGTCTTCGAGGCGGTCGGAGGAAACCTGCTGCTGTTGTTTTTGTTGTTGCTTGGAGTCTTCTTTCTTCTGCGGCTCGTCCTTCTTGTCGTCGGACTTCTGGTCATCCGGCTTCTTGTCGTCGGGTTTCGGTTCGTCTTTCTTTTGGCCCTCGTTCTTGTCCTGCGACTTGTCGTCGTCTTTCTTTTGTTGATCCTGCTGATTGTTTTTTGGGTTGAGCTTGCTGAATCTCCTCCAAGTTTTTTCGAGCGGCTTCCGCGTGCTGTGCGGCGGTGAGGCGGTCTTTCTTCTTCAGGGCCGCAGCGGTGGATTCCTGTTGTTCGACCGCTTGCGGGGCGAGTTCGATCGCTTTGCGGAATCCGGCTTTCGCTTGTTCGGGATCGACCTGAGGGGGCTGTGCTGGGCCATCCTCCAGTTTGGCCTCGTTGGCCGGAGGGTTCGGCGCGGGAGCGTTCGCAAGTTGTTGCAATTCCGCTTCGGCCTTCGGGACCAGCAGCCGAGTCCGCTTCAACGTACGCTCTTGAGTCTCCGCCAGCTTGAGGAAGTCATTGTCGGCGATTTCCAACATGGGTTGTTCGTCGGCGGTCTTTTCGTTCGAGGGAGATTCCGGTGGTTTGTCGTCGACTGCTGTGGGGTTCAGCGTCCGAGCAATTGCCGTTTGATCGGCGAGATCCTTCGCGAGCAACGGGTGAAACGGAATCACCGCGTCCCAAATTTTGTCGAGCTCGTCAATCGCCGCTTGTTGCTGAGGCACCGCCATGTCCGGTTTGCGAGCCGACAACCGAGACGCCGCCGCGGACATCTTTGTCTCTGCGGTGTCGGCCCAACCTTGGAGCAGCGCGATTCCCTCTTCGATTTCCTTCGAGTTCGGCAGCGGTGTCGTCGCCGCTCCTGGCGGCGATCAGTGAGGTGCTCGGCATTTCACGGACAGTGTAAGTCACTATTTTTGGCACGCATGTTCAACTCGAATTGTGTGGGGGTGAAGTACTCCAGCGACGAGTGTCGGCGGGAGTTGTTGTAGTAGGCGATGTAGGTCGTGAT
>JANMIF010000023.1:0-11468 GCA_031375695.1 Planctomyces sp. | reverse complement strand
GCCACGTCGATCAACAGCACCGACGTCACCCACAGCCACTCGGGCGACTCTTGATCCAACCAGCCGCGTCCGTGCGCGATCGCGACCAGCGAAAGTGCCACGCACGCGCTCCCCAGAAACGCCGCCAAGTCCACTCGCGCGGAGAACAGCCACGGCAGCGATCGCGACTCGGAAGGCACGGTCAAGCAGGCTCCCAAAAAGATTTGATTGAAAAAGCGAAGGCCGGTCGTAGACTGTCGCGTCAGCACACTAACCCGAAGCGTGACGAGCATTTTGCACTCACCAGCCAGGAGCAGCTTATGGCGACCGTCAACGACGTTCTGCAAGCGAAGGCCCAGCGTCCGGTGTTATCGGTCGAACGGGGCGAGACAGTCTTGAACGCGACTCGCAAGATGAATGAGCACTCGATTGGCTCGCTGATCGTGACCGACGGCGGTCGGATGTGCGGCATTTTCACCGAACGCGATGTGTTGAAGCGGGTTGTTGTCGAACAACGAGCCCCCGCCACAACGCTGGTCGGCGACGTGATGACGACGCAGATTGCCTGCTGTTCGCCAGAGACGCCGATTGACGATGTGCGTTCGATTCTCAAGACGCATCGCGTACGGCATCTCCCCGTCGTCAATTCTAACGGCGGTTTGCTGGGGATGATTTCGATCGGCGACCTCAACGCTCACATGGCCAACGACCGCGAAGTCACGATCCATTTCCTCAATGAATACTTGCACGGCCGGACGTAGCGAATTGCAGCCTTCGACCGCCGAATGCTCGACCGAATGCCCTTGGCTGAAATCCCTCTCCGATCCGAATTGCCAACGAATCGATGGGAATTCGGCAATCGGCCCACGGACGAACAAGTGGCGACCCTGAATCAGTGAATGGCGTCCGGTTAAGTTGATCGGTTATTTTGTGCCGTCGTTTGCGGTTTACGGAAAAGAATTCCTCTCGCAATCGCTGTTCAAGGATTGATCATGCACGGCCATGTCCGCAATTCCTTCCCGCACCCTCCGCTGCGAATCGGCGCGGTGAGCTATCTCAATTCCAAACCGCTGATCGAAGACTTGGCCGAATTAGCCGCCGGTGCGGAACTAGTGCTTGATGTTCCCAGCCGTTTGGCCGATGAATTGTCCGCCGGTCGGCTGGATGTCGCGTTGATTCCTTCAATCGAAGTCCTTCGCGATCCAAACTATGAAGTTGTCTCTGATGCTTGTGTGGCGACTCGCGGGGCGGTGTTAAGTGTCAAGCTGTACTTTCGCGCTCCGCCCGGAGACGTTCGATCACTGGCGTTGGACGAAGGCTCCCGAACGAGCGCCACGTTGGCGCGAATTCTCTTGGAAGAGCGATTTGGAGTTCGCCCGTCATTGCGACCGCTGCCGCTCGGTGCGAACACCCAAGACACGGTCGCTGATGCCGTGCTGGTGATCGGTGATCGAGCGATGCACTCGCCAGAAGAACACTTCGTGGAAACCTGGGACTTGGGCGAAGAATGGATTCGCTGGACCGGTTTGCCGTTCGTCTTTGCGATGTGGGCCACTCGCCGAGGCACGCCGCTGCATGGTCTCGACGACGCACTGGCAAGTGCGCGAGATCGCGGAGTTTCTCGCCTGTCGGAAATTGCCCGCCGCGAAGCTCCGGCACTCGGCCTGAGCGACGTGATTGCGCATTCGTATCTGGCTCGCAACCTGCACTTTCAACTCGGCCCGGAAGAGCGATCCGGCTTGCGGCTGTTTCATGATCTGGCCGTGAAGCGGGAACTGGCCGCTCGCTTTGAGCTGAATTTCCGCCCGACAACGACCGTGGCGCATGCGGCTCGCGTGCAGCCGGTGTTGTCCGGGGGCTGACGTTTTCCGAAAAAGTATCCGCCTAAAAAAACCTGAAGCTCCGTCGAACCGGAGTACTCCAATAAATAGAGCTTCCACATGACTCGCACCCCAGTGATGTCCGACAAACTGCCGCCAATCTTCATCGAAATGCTCGGTGACAGAATCGAAATTCTGCCGTGGGACACGTCGAGCGATTCCGATTCGCTGCGGCGAGCGGAAGCGATCATCACCTACGCTCACCCGCGAGTTGATGGGCCGCTGCTGGATCGGATGCCGCAGGTCAAAGTGGTCAGCAATCACGGTGTTGGCGTCGATCACATCGACGTGGCAGCCGCGTCCGCGCGGAACATTCCAGTCGGCAACACGCCCGGATGCCTCGACGGGACGACGGCCGATATGACCTTGGCATTGATCTTAGCGGCGGCACGAAACGTCGTCATTGGCGATCAATTTGCCCGAAGTCCAGAATTCACCGTGTACGATCCGGCTCAAATGATTGGCAAAGAAGTTCACGGCTCGACGCTCGGCATCGTCGGACTAGGCCGCATCGGGAAACAGGTGGCCAAACGAGCTCGCGCGTTCGACATGCGCGTGCTGTATCACAACCGACACCGCGATCCGGCAGGCGAAGCCGATTACCAAGCCGAGTACCGTTCACTGAACGACTTACTCGCCGAAAGCGATTTCGTCGCACTGAACTGTCCGCTCACGGCCGAAACCACGAACCTGATCTCGACGCCACAGTTTGCCCTGATGAAACGGGACGCAATGCTGATCAACATGGCTCGCGGCCCGGTCGTCAACACAGATGCGCTCTACGCCGCCTTGCGAACCAACCGCATCGCCGGAGCCGGCCTCGACGTCACCGACCCCGAACCGCTCCCGCGCGATCACCCGCTGTTGCAACTCCGCAACGTGGTCATCACTCCGCATCTCGGCAGCGCCGCTGATCGAACTCGCCACCGCATGAACACATTGACAATCGAAAATCTCCGCGCCGGTTTGGCCGGCCAATCATTGCCACATCGAGTCGGTTGAGTTGCCGAATCACCTTACGAAGATTCGGAAACTCCATCTCTCAAGAACTCTCGCAACACGACCGTCGCATAAGCTCCAGACGGAAGACTGAATACAAACAGCAATCCGTCCGGTTGAGACCGAACTTGTAAATCTTGTGGCCAAATCAGCAACGGTCGCCGAGTCCCTTCGGTCAATTGACCGAATCGTCGAAAGGCATCCATCGTTAATCCAGAAGCTGCGAGGACTCGCTGTTCACGAATCGCTGGCTCATGCAACGTTGGTCGCATCTTCGGGCCGAACATCGGACCGGTGACGACCGTCTCGCGAGCTTCAAATCGAAGCTGTTCGGCCCCTACATCACGCACATCGAAAAGGCCGCCCGACTCGCGCTTCTGCATGATGTCGCCAAGCAACACTTGATGCAGTAGGCCGTCCGTCAATCGCTCGGCCAACACTTGGTTAAACAACCACGACTGCGCCGCCGACAACGCCAACCGATGCAAGAACCGTCGATTCGGCCGCCGCGCCTCCTTCGCCTCGCCGGACCGAGCTTCCGTCAGGAGTTTTAGCCCCAGCTTCAACGTGCTGTTCTTGTTGCCGAATCGCTGAGCCCCGAAGTAATTCGGAACTCCCGTCTGCCGAAGTCGCTCGGCGATTGCCAGCGCGGTGTCGTAGGATGGGCACTCTTGCCCGTCCGGCCGGTCTATTCCATGCGCCGACTCCAACTGTTCAAGCGATTCTCTCGCTTGATCGGGCAAGAGTGCCCAACTGACAGGTCGCATTAAAATCGCAAACAGATTCCCGCGCAGATGTCCGGTCTTCAACTTGTTCCGATGTGGCGTGGCATTCAGCAACCGGATGCCCTCCGCATCAATGGAGTTCAATCGTGATTCCACTGATCGCGGCACCGACACGAATTGCCGAGTTACCGCCTGGGTATCCTTCAACCCCGCCGTACCAAGTTCGCGTGGCGCGATCTGCAAAACCGTCGCGAGATGCCGACCCAACTGATCGGCCGGAACCCCGGTCTTCTCGATCCACAAAAATAGATGCTCACCGTCGCCACACGGCTCGTAAGCCGGGATTTCCTCAACGACAAAATCTTCCGGCCTCGACTTTAATATCCCTGAAATACCCGGCAGATCGGCCGTGATCAGCGGACAATCCACGTTCAGATTAAAACTAGGGCCGTCCGGCAGCGATTCGCTGGCAAGCTCGTCCGCAGCACCCAATTCGCAGTCATTTCCCATGTTCATTGGCAGCATCCGTGTCTCCTGTGTTCGCCATAATAGCGGAAGTCGGAGAGACTTCGATGCGTTTGGCGTGGCAACCAAAACGTCACGGCGTTGGCTACGGGAGAATAACTGCTGCCAATTCCCTTGAGATCACACGGTCACGGTTTCGTCTCGGACCCGCGGGCTGAAATCGAGGTTGACGGACTCGATGTGCAGCGCGGCATGGTGAGATTCGTTCTTCGGCAGCGTGAGTTGGCCAGGCGTCTTCTTCTCGACTGTGAGGGCGATTCCCAAACCGCTGCCGATGCCGAAGTTCGCACCGGGCGTCGTCGAGCCGAGAAAACGGTCCAGCTTGAATGTCTCGGATTTCCCGAACGATGGCCGAAATTCTACAGAGGCCAATTCACTGACCGTGCGAGGGTCTTTGTTGATGTTCTGAAATCGGAAGATGACGAGGCGACAGGTCATGTTGACCAGGAATGTCTTGTCGAACTCATCGGCGGACGAAGCGACGCCAGTCAATTTGACCGTCAACGTGTAATGCCCACCACGAGCGTTGCGAATTTCCTGCGCGAGCAGTGCTCGCGAACCCGGTTCGATGATCAAACCCGATGTGTCGTCTCCCAAACCGTAGCCCAGAAAGACTGACGCATTTTCTTTGCGGACGGCGAAGCCAACAGCGGTCGCTGTGTTCCAAATGGGAAATGCTCGCCACCCTTTGTCGCGTGACGGCGGCACCGGCGCGACCAATGGCAGTTCCGATTTGAACGAAGTATCCAACAACAGGCTGCGATCAAACGGCGGCACGAGCGCCGGATCGCCTTCGGATTGGCATAGCTCAATTTTCGCCGGTGCATTCGCCAGCATGGCCGAGATCGGTTCACCCTTCGTGATCGGATGCGGACGATTCAGGTTGTCGAGAAAGAAGCCGTTGGGGTCGATTCCGAGCAGATGAAACATCGTGGCCGTCAGGTCGCCCCCGGTGAATGGAGCGGTCGCCGGATACGCTCCGTTCTTGTCGCTGGATCCGATGACTTGTCCGCCGCGAATGCCGGCTCCAGCCATCGCAAAGCTGAAGACGTGACCCCAATGATCGCGGCCGCCGTTCGCATTGATCTTCGGAGTCCGCCCGAATTCGCCGATCACCACGACCAGCGTTTCTTCGAGTAAGCCGCGTTCGGTCAGGTCATCCATCAGCGCGGCGAACGTGACGTCGAACTGCGGGCAGAGATTGTCTTGCAGACGGTCGGCGTTCAGCGCGTGCGTGTCCCACAACGGATTATCGACGGCGTTGTCTCCGGGATCGCGAGCCCAGTTGACGTGGACCAATCGAACTCCCGCCTCAATCAACCGCCGAGCCAACAAAACCGATTGCCCCCACGAGTACCGGCCATATCGGCCGCGCGTCTTGTCCGATTCTTGGCTGAGATCGAAGGCCGCTCGCGCACCGCCCGAGGTCACCAACTCGAACGCCTGTTGCGAGAGCTGATCCCATGCTGCGACCGATCCGCCGCGCAGTGTTTCGTCGAAGCGACTTTCCAGTTGCTTCAAGACATCACGGCGGCGATCAACTCGAATCTTGGTGACATCACCGATCAGTCGTAGTCCTTCGATCTCGTAATCGGGCAACGCCGGATCCCCGACAAATCGCTCCGGCTCCCACAGCTTGCCGAGGAACCCCGCCGTCTGTCCGGCTGGAGTCACGTTGTCGTTGAGCCGCATCATGTCCGGAATCCAGACCGATGTCAGAGCCGGCAGTTTTTCGCTCGGCTTGAGCATCTTCACGATCGAGCCGAAGTACGGCCAATCGTTCGGCTTGATCTGTCTCGCGCTCCCCGGCCCATACGGATATCCCGTCAGCAGCCAATAGCCGCTGACATCGTGATTGTCGTCGCGTGTTGAGAGCGATCGCACGACTGCCAGCTTATCCGCGTAAAAAGACGTGCGCGGCAACAGTTCGCAGAATTGAATGCCAGGAACGTTCGTCGCGATCGGCTTGAACGGACCACGAATCTCGGCCGGGGCATCCGGTTTTGGATCGAACGTTTCATGCTGCGGCGGCCCACCTTGAAGCCAGAGGAAAATTACGTTCTTCGCTTTGCCGAACGTCGAGCCAAGTTCCCCCGCCAACTTCGGCGTCGCTGCGGGCCGCGATGTTGATGTCTCCGCTGCCCGCAACAAGTGCGGCAGCGAAACCCCTAACGCGCTCAAACCCCCGACACGCAGCCACTCGCGGCGAGCCACTCGATCGGTCGAAGACAATGATTGGTCGAGAATGGAAAACATGGGCGTCATTTCCGTAGCCGAAGTCGTGAGACTTCGATTTGAACTCTCACGAGTTCGACTACATCGGGGACAATGTCATCAGCCGAACTGAATCGGCTCACCTTGATAAATATGGTGTGGACGATCGACTTCGTCTTTCCAAGCGGCGGTGTCGGGAATTCCCAAGGCGTGATAGATCGTAGCGGCCAGGTTCTCAGGAAGTTGAGCATCGGACGCCGGGTAGGCTCCGTTCTTGTCGGAGGCTCCGACCACGACGCCACCTCGGATGCCGCCGCCGGCGATGAAGACCGACTGGACCGCTCCCCAATGATCGCGACCAACCATTTTGCTCGCGCCGCCTCCGGCATTGATTCTTGGCGTGCGACCCATCTCGCCGCACATCACGATCAGCGTTTCATCCAGCAAGCCGAGTGACTGAAGGTCATCCAGCAACGCCGAGATTCCACGGTCGGTCGGGGGCAGCAGGCAATCGCGCAGCAACGGGAAATTGTTTTCGTGCGTGTCCCACGATTCGTTGTTTCCGAGATTCACTTGAATCAAATTAACTCCCGCCTGTACCAGTTGTCGCGCCATCAGCAGCGACCAACCGAACGCATTGCGGCCGTATCGGTCGAGCGTTTGCGGATCGGCGTTGTGGACATCGAACGCTCGTTGCACGCTGGTGTCGGTCAGCAGCGAGATTGCGGCTTGGCGATGTCGGTCAAAAGATTCGATAGAGGCGGCGTTCTCCAATTCTTGACGCTGTTGGTCGAGCAACCCGCGCAGGCCGTCGCGGTCTGCCAGTCGCGAGCGGCTCAGCCCTTGAGGCAAGCTGAGATTAGGGGACTGAAACTTCAGATTTGGATTTCGCTCGCGACCGCGGACGAAGTGGAATTCGTATTCCGGATACGCTCCATAAGACTTTGCGTTATACGGCGAGGCTTCGATGAACCACGGATCGCGGTGGCTCCCCATCAAGCCGCCGAACTGACCGGGGAGAACTCGCCCCGTGTTATGAACCAGCCGTTCCGGGAGAACGATAGCCGGAGGCAGGTTGTTGTTTCGCCGCGGCAGTGCGTTTCCGACCACCGAGGCGATCGACGGCCAATCGCTCGACTGCGGCTTGCTGGCGTTGTAACCCGGCGGCATCGGCGTGCGTCCGGTGAGAATCGACGTGTGCCCTTGCGAGTGCTCGTTGTACGGCGTCGTTAGTGAACGGATCAGGCTCCACATCTCGCTGCGAGCGGCCAACATCGGCAGATGCTCACAAATCTCCACGCCCGGAGTGCGTGTCGGGATCGGGTTGAACTCACCACGAATCCCAGTGGGAGCATCCGGTTTTGGATCAAGGCTGTCGTGCTGAGACAGCCCTCCGGACAAAAAGATGAAGATGGCTGACTTCGCACTGCCGCCGCTTGGCGTCGTCAACGTCCCGTCGGCAGCGCGTAATGCCGAGACGTGATTCATTCCCAATCCAAGCAGGCCGATACTCCCCGCTTGAATCGCCGTCCGCCGCGAGACGCTTTCGTGAACAATGCCGCTTTGCATGTCATCCGCCTCAGACTAATAACTCTCGAATCGCCTGGCCTTCGGAGAGCAGACAAGGGCGACCGTCGTTGGTGTGGTAGGTGATGCCCTGCGGATCATAGCCCAAGGCGGTGAAGACCGTGGCATGAATATCCGCAGGAGTGATTGGGCGGGACTTGGGCACCGCGCCAATCTTGTCGGATTCGCCGATGATCTGGCCTCCGCGAATGCCGCCTCCCGCCAGAATCATGGAGTAGCACTGCGGCCAATGATCTCGGCCGGCATTGACGTTGATGATCGGCGTGCGACCGAAGTCCCCCATCCAGATCACCAAAGTTGAGTCCAGCAGGCCACGCTCCGAAAGATCATCCAGCAGCGTTGCGAAAGCTCGCTCCATCGGCGGCACAAGCGTCTTTTTCAAGCGGCCGAAGTTGTCCAGGTGCGTGTCCCAGATGATGCTCTGACCGTTCACCGTCGTGACGAAGCGGACACCGGACTCGATCAACCGCCGCGCCAGTAAATGCGATTGCCCCCAGGTGTGCCGGCCGTAGCGCTCACGAACTTCGGGCGGTTCGCGGGTGAGATCGAACGCCTCGCGCACGGCGGCGGAACCCACCAGCGACAAGGCTTTCGATTGATTGACGTCGAAGGCTTGCGAGCCGCTCGCGGAGATCGACAGGCAACGTCCTTGAATTTCACCAAGCAGCGATCGGCGATCTTCGCGGCGTTGGGAGTTGATCCCTTCGACTTCACCGAGATTTGGGACACTGAAGTTCGCCGCATTGGGATCGGCATTGAGCACGAACGGATCGTGGCTCGCTCCCAGGCAACCGCCCAATTGTCCCGGCGTGAGATACACCGTGCTGTCGCAATGCGGAGCGGGAGTAATCACATACGGCGGCAACGCTCCGCTATAGCCATCGCGCCGAGCCAACCAACCGGTCAGCGTACCGAAGCTGGGAATGTCATTGCGGCTCGGATTGATAAGCGTGCTGTCCATCGGATAGGGCCGACCGACGATAGACCAATACATGCCGGAGTTATGCCCACCATGCGAGTGATGTACGCTCCGAACAATCGAGAACCGGTGAGCGTGCTTCGCCAGACGTGGCAGCAGTTCCGAAATCTCAATACCCGGAGCACTGGTGGCGATCGGCTTGTACGGCCCGCGCACGGTGTCAGTCGCGTCAGGCTTCAAATCCCATAGATCGATGTGACTTGGCGCTCCGCAATTGAAAATCAGTATGACCGACTTCGCCTTGCCATTCGTCGCCGCCGCAACTTTTCGCCCCAGTGAGTTCGCCCACAATAGACCGAGTCCGCTCAGTCCACTGCGGCACAGGAACTCGCGACGGTCTGGTGAGGTCGGTGGCATCGTGGTCTTCTTCTCGTTCAGAACTTCGATGATCAGAAGAGTTCTCGAATCGGTTGACCGCCGTCGGTGAATTCCACCGGCAGGCCGTCGGCTTTGTGAAGTCGTTGGTCTGTGTCGATGCCGAGCTTGCGATAGATTGTTTCGGCGTAGTCGTAGGGCGTGTAACGGCTGGCGATGACGTCACCGCCATCAAGGTTGGTCGCTCCGATGACCTGCCCGCCACGCACGCCCGCTCCGGCGAAGGCGATCGACATCGCTCGTGCCCAATGATCGCGGCCTGCCCACTTGTTGATATGCGGCGTCCGGCCCATTTCGGTGATGAAACAGACCAGCGTCTCGTCGAGCAACCCGCGATCGCGCAGGTCGGCCAGCAACGCGCTGAATGAGCGATCGAGGCTGGGCATCATCACCGGATGTGGCAGGCCATATCGTTCGGAGTTGCTCATCGCCTGAGGTCCGCCGCACGGGCCGTTGTTGTAGATCCCCTCGTGATGATCCCAATTCAGGAAGACGCCCGTCGGCTCGCCGTAACCCGGCCGATTCACATGCGCCTGTGGCTGGATGACCGTGACTGTCACAAAGCGGACGCCAGCTTCGATCAACTTGCGGCCGAGTAAATAGCAGCAGCCTCGATGATCGCGGCCGTAACGGTCGCGCGTGCGATCATTCTCCGTCGCGAGATCGAACGCCGATTGCACTCGCGAACTGGTCAGCAAGTCGAACGCATTCTCGTAGGAGCGACGCAGTAACTGCGCCGAGTCGGCTCG
Organism: Planctomyces sp.; assembly: GCA_031375695.1. Classification (GTDB taxonomy): domain Bacteria; phylum Planctomycetota; class Planctomycetia; order Planctomycetales; family Planctomycetaceae; genus SXKJ01. The sequence continues at coordinate 1,456 of JANMIF010000023.1, read as the reverse complement.
CGCGAGCGTCGTTTGATCGAGCCCGTCGAGCAACTGACGCCGCGAATCAAATCGCTGACGGCTGAGATCAGCCAGCGGCTGCACAGCGCGGACGTTCCAATCCGACGCGGCAACATTTTCTCCGAGGCTCTTGGTCCCCAGCTTCCACGGCGAACGACTGGGCGACAAAAAGCCGGTGGTCGAGATGTGATTCGGCATGTTCGCGCCGGGACAGAAGATGTAGCCGGGCAGTTGGGGACAGTCAGTGCCGATCATTTCGCTCACGACCGAGCCGATGTCGGGAAAACCTTTCGCTTGCTCAAAGCGATAACCTTTGAAGAACTCTTGGCAGCCTTCCATGTGTCCCGCGACTTTGGTGGTCGTCATCGAGCGAACGACGGCCAGCAAATCCGCGTGCTGAGCGATCATCGGCATCAGCGACGAAAACTGAATGCCGGGCACATTGGTCGCGATCGGCCCGAACGGCGATCGGTGAGCGACCGGAGCCTCCGGCTTCGGATCAAACGAGTCCATCTGCGAAATGCCGCCCTCTTCATAGACGACCAAAACCTGCTTCGCCTGCCGTGTCGCATTGCTCGCTTTGACCACCGACTCCAGCGCCAGCCAGTCGGTTAGTCCGAACCCCATCGCTCCCGTCGACAACGACTGCAACAACCGGCGGCGTTCCGGATCGCAGGCAGGTTGAGCCATCGTTGATCGGGTCGAAAACATGCGGCGGTCTCTGTGAGCAAGTGACCGAACTTGGCGAGACGCGGGGAACTTCGCAGCAGGCGGGCCAGACATTCATCGGCTAAATCCGATGCGTCGGGTGACATTGGACTGGCAGTATCTCCCTAAGTCAACGCCGCAATTCGACGGCTTAACTGGTCGTCAGTCAGCCGACCGTCGGTCCTTCCGCCACGACCGGAGCGGACTTCACGGTAGTCGTAGATACTCAGATGACGGAGAAGATTGAGTCGCTCACCGTGCCACTACTGTCGGAGAACGAGCCTTCCTCAAACTTCATCGAACGCAGGATGCTCAGGAATAAGTTGGACATCCGCGCGTCTTTGCCACGCCAGTAGGTGCCGTGGCGGAGTCCCATGTTCGAGCCGCCCGCGATCAGCGTCGGGAGATTCTTCGGATAGTGAGTCGTACTCGCCCCGCTGCCGAACAGCACGATGGTGTTGTCGAGCACACTGCCGTCGTTGTCCTTGTACTCGTTGAGCCGACTTAGAAAGTGAGCGATCTGCTCGCTGAGGAACAGGTCGTACTTGGCGAAGGCCAGTTGGCCTTCTTTGTCTTCCGCGTGCGACAGGTTGTGATGAGTCTTGCCTAGGCCCAATACCGTTCAATCGAGCATGACGATCGCCTTTCGAAAAGTCTTGGTTGGCTGCGGGGAATTGCGGTGTTTGTCCCGTTTTTTCAACCAGTTGCTCATCTTGCGTTTGATGACGCGTGGGTTGATGCGGTTGCG
>JANMIF010000022.1:0-3142 GCA_031375695.1 Planctomyces sp. | reverse complement strand
GACGCTCGAACCGGTGGCCAGACTGATGTTCCTACTGCCTTTGAGCGTCGCCGCGCCGGTGCCAGACAGAATTAGGTTGGCGTTGGTGCCGACCGTGATGGCATCCACGTCGCCGCCGCTCGCGTCATCCGTCAGGTCCACGTCCAAGCTGTTGTTCAACGCGAACGTGATGTCCGCATTCAGATTCACCGTGTCGTTCCCCGCATCGCCGTTGATGGTCAGCGCGGCGTTGAACGCGACATCGACCGACGTGATGTTGACGATGTCCGCGCCGGTCCCGGCATTGATCGTCAGGCTGCCGGTCGGATTGGCGAACGTCAGGCTTTCGCCGCCAACGTCCGAGTCGATGGTCATCATGCCATCCGCTCCGCCCGAGTCAGCCAGCGTGATCGTCTCGGCGCCACTATTGAACGTGAAAACGCGGTCGGTCGCGTCCAGGTTGTCGCTGATCGGTTCCAGGCCGGTGTAGGTGATGAGCGTGCCGTCGATATCGATCGAACCGTCATTCGCGTTGGTGAAAGTGTGCGTGATCGTCGTGGCCGTGCCGGGGCCGTCGATGAGGACCAGCGTGTCGCCTGGAGAACTGGTTTGATTGCCGCCGTTGAAAGTGATCGGCAGATTTACGAAGCCACCCGCCGCCGAGTAATCAATCGTCAGCGTGTCGTTGCCGTCACCGCCATTAACGATCAAGTTGGTGAGACTGGCAAGCGGCGTGCTTAGGACCGTGGTCAGACCTCGTTTGACCACAACGTTTCCCGAACCATCCAGGGACACGTTGAAGTCGTCGGCACCCGCCGTCCCATCGAGCTCGGGCGTGGCGTCGAAGTCCAGTACAACACTGCCCGCCGGTCCCATCGTGTACGTCACGACGAGCGGTTGCTGGTTGAGTATCACATTGCTTCCGTTGGGTAAGCTGGCAAAAGTGCTCGAGACCGTGCCAGTGGCAGAGACGATCGTGAAGGCGTTCATCGTCACAGGCGTGTGCGTGCCACTAAGGCTGAGCGTTGCGCCCCCTAAATCAACGTTTCCAGTCACCACCAAGTTGTCGAAATCGGTGGCGGAACTGGTGCCATTAATTTCGATGGCGAGAGTGTCATTGCTGCCGAGCGTGAGGTCTCCGGTGAGGTTCACTTGGCCCGGACTCGCACCGGGAGAGAGGGTGACCGCCTTGTCGCCGCCGGCCGTGAGGTCCACGTTTTCCGTATACGAGCCGGACAGAACGTTGATTGTGCCAGTCGCGTCGAGAAGTCCGTACGCTTCCGTGATCCGGCCGGTAGTGCCGGTTTGAGCGCCAAGCGTATGTACGGTAAGCGACGAATGGTCGGCCTGGAAACCGACCGTGCCAGGAGCCGTATCGTCGTTGTCGAGCAGCGGGGTGAAATCGACGTTGGCAGACCCCGAGCCCAGGATGGAGGCGGCAACCGTGGTCGGATTGGAAGTGCCCCAGTAGTTGCCCGAAGCGTCGATGAACAGGGCGGCGTCGTCATTCTGGACCGCGGCCGTTCCGCCCGAGATCTGGTTGTCGGTCAGCGTCAGGGTGCCTGTGTAGCTGCCGGACCCTGGCCGCACGCCGTAAGCGCCGACGCCGCCGATGAACTTGTTGCCCGTGACAATCAAGCTGGAGTTCGGGCCCGGGGCATCATCACGGAGGCGGAAGGCGCTGAAGCCTGTCGCCACGCCGTTGACTTCGTTGTTGGTGACTGAAATGCCGCTGTTGCCGCCGCCGAGGACAACGCCACCGGCTGAAGAACCCGTGATCGTGTTGCCGCTAATACTGCCACTCGTTGCGCTTGCCAAATAGATCTGGCTGTCTGCCACGTTGTTCGTGACGTCGATCGAAGCCCCACCGATAAAGAGTGACGCGGCACCATTCGGGTTATTAACGAATTTGTTGTTGTCGATTACTGCATTGGCCAGCCCAAAATTCACCTGGATGCCGTTGCCACTTCCAGCGCCCGGCTGGTCGTTGTTCTGAATCAGGTTGTATTGCACCTTGGTCGGGATGGTGCCGTCGTTATCCAACTCGATGCCACCGATATTGCCCTGAATGATGTTGTTCAGGATTTGATGTCCGCCGTTGGTGCCGCTGAAGCCGGGATTGGTCCAGACGGCAGCTCCCAGGCCGGTAAAAGGTGCCATCGATGGGTCATTGACCACACCCTCAAGAGTGAAACCGTCAATCGTCACGTTGTTGGCCAGAATCTGAAAATCGCCATCGCCGTTACTGACCGTTGATTCATTGGCACCGCGCGACGTCCGAGCGTCCACGCCGAATTGGTTGCCGTTGATCGTAAGAGTCTTGGTAACCGCAACGAGTTCGTTGTACGTGCCATCGGCAACATTAATGGTGTCACCCGCGCTCGCTGCGGTGACAGCATCGCTGATTGTCATAAAGAGGTTGGTGCCGAGTGTCAGACTCCCAACCGCCGATTGGGTTCCGCCAACCGGGGTGAAGCTTTCATCACCAGAAGCGCCCGTTCCTAAGTCCGGAGTATTGTCCACGTACCATATCGCAGCGAGCAGTGTGCGTTCTTCTAACTGCTCCACCGACCGGATGAATTCCGGGAATTGATGCTGTCCGCTGGAAGCGACGATCCACGAACTCGACCGCATGGCCGCCACCGAGCTTTGCCCATGCGAACGGCGGCGCATGCGACAGCGACTGGCCAACGATTTTAGTCCAGACGATGAAACGAAATTCAGCCAGCGTGTCAGCAGCATTTGGAAGTTCCTTGAGCGACAAGAAGGAAAGAGGGATCGAAACACAAACAGGCCAGCCGCCTGTTCCACGACGTCACAACCACGTGCAACGCGTTTATTTGGAATTACCGGAGCACGTCGCATTTTCAGAATAAAGCCGAACAAGCTAAGTCCGGTGGGATAGCGAAGCCAAGCCCGCTAGGCAGATTATTCACGGCTGGCTAATTCATTGCTTTGGGCAATCTGTAGGTCTGGCCCTTGTGGCCATCATGATTCGATAATCACTGAGAAAACACGGCTTTAGCCCCAATACCGTTCAATCGAGCATGACGATCGCCTTTCGAAAAGTCTTGGTTGGCTGCGGGGAATTGCGGTGTTTGTCCCGTTTTTTCAACCAGTTGCTCATCTTGCGTTTGATGACGCGTGGGTTGATGCGGTTGCG
>JANMIF010000020.1:0-30241 GCA_031375695.1 Planctomyces sp. | reverse complement strand
CGCAACCGCATCAACCCACGCGTCATCAAACGCAAGATGAGCAACTGGTTGAAAAAACGGGACAAACACCGCAATTCCCCGCAGCCAACCAAGACTTTTCGAAAGGCGATCGTCATGCTCGATTGAACGGTATTGGGGCTAGCCGTGATTATTCATGGACTACTCATTGAGGACGCGGTGTAACCCGAAGCGTAAGCGAGGGCGAACTGTGACGACGCCCTCGCTTACGCTTCGGGTTACATTCGGGCCATGAATAATCTCGGCTAGCGCGTTCCGGCTGATCAACATCATCTTGTTCATTCCAAACGGCACTGTCTCAAGAACGCTTCGGCTGCTTTGTGGACCATCGTCCAGAATTCCGGACGATCGATTTCCTCCAATCGATGCAGCGACAAACGAACTTCTTGCATTGGACCCCACGGACCACGCGGGCCTGGCGACGCCTTAAGCGCTAGTCGGTGATGGCCGGTCGTCATAAAACCTTCCGCCGCCGTGAACGGTTTTAGTGGCAGTTGCTGTTCCAGCTCCTCTTGTTGAAACGTCCCGCGCGGCGTACGGAGCATCAGGGTCAAGACCATCTCGTGATCAGTCCAAGCTTGAACAAACGGGCCGGCCGCCGGCAACGGACCGAAGACCTCAACTACATCGCGACGACTCCAATTTGTCGCGACTTGCGACCGCTGATCGATTGCCGACAAACCCGCATTCGACGCGGCTGACTCACTGACCTGAATCACGGATTCGTCGGCCGTCGCCAGTTGAGACGAATCATCTTCAGTCTCCTTACGACGGCGTTTCAAGGTTGCCGAACTTGTGAGAGTTCGAACCGACGTCTCACGACTTCGGACTTTCTTGCTGTCCCGTGGCTTCGTTGATCCCAGACTCTCGCCAAGTTCTTCGACCAAGTCGATGACTCGCGCCAGAATCTCGCCGTCCCAGCGACACGGCCGGCCGTTCTTGGCCACTCGATCCAACGTGTGCCACTTGCGACCGTCCATCTCCCACGGGTTCTTCACTTCGCGACTGAGATCGCTGAGCCGCAGGTCCGACTGTCGCCGCTTGCGAGCTGCATCGGCATCGAAGATTTCGCGTTCCGCTCGCGTGCCAGAGACAAGGATCGGGGCCAGAGCGCGGGCGGTGTGGCTAATGAACGTTGAGAGCATAGGAGATGGAGAGCTAGGGAGATGGGGTGATGGTGCTGTATCACTAGCTCCCTTTCTCCCCTTCCCCCGTACTCCCATGCTTGCGCGACCGCGCGAGTTGCTTTCATCCGCAACACTCCGTGCGACGACATCCTCCGGCGTCCCTTCCGCCACGATCCAGCCGCCGCCGTCTCCCGCTTCCGGGCCGAGGTCGATCAGCCAATCGGCCGTCTTGATCACATCCAGGTTGTGTTCGATCACGACGACCGTGTTTCCTTTTTCGACCAAACTGTTGAGTACTTTCAGCAGCTTGTCGATGTCATCGAAATGCAGTCCGGTGGTCGGTTCGTCAAGAATATACATCGTCTTCCCGGTCTGCGGTCGAGCCAGTTCCGCAGCCAGTTTGACTCGTTGAGCCTCACCGCCAGAGAGGGTCGGTGCGGATTGGCCCAGCGTCAGATAATCGAGCCCGACGGCACTCAGCGTCGCCAGCGGACCACGAATCCGCGGAACATTGTCGAACAATTCGAGAGACTTGCCGATCGGCATGTCGAGCACATCGGCAATTGAATGGCCTCGATACTTCACGCTCAGCGTTTCTGCGTTGTACCGCTTGCCGCGACATTGATCGCACTCGATCCAGACATCAGGCAGGAAGTGCATCTCGATCATCTTCTGACCGTTCCCTTCACACGGCTCGCAGCGCCCGCCGGATCGATTGAAGCTGAATCGCCCCGCTCGATATCCGCGCACTTTCGATTCGGGCAACTGCGCGAACAGCTCGCGAATGTCATCGAACACGCCGGTGAACGTGCCGGGGTTCGACTTCGGCGTATTGCCAAGCGGCTGCTGATCGACCACGATCAACTTGTCGATCTGCTTTAACCCAATCAGCTCATCAAACGGCCCCGGCGTCTCATTCAGTCGATGCAGCTGCCGAGCGATCGCCTTCGCGAGAGTCTCTTGAATCAGCGAACTCTTCCCCGACCCGCTGACCCCGGTCACGACCGTCAGCGTGCCAAGCGGAATTTTGAGATGCACGTTTCGCAAGTTGTGATGCCGAGCACCGGTCAGTTCGAGCCAGCCGTTGGGAGCTGTCATATCACTAACCCCAAGCGTGAGCGCGGGCGAGCGCTCCGAACGACGACCATTCGCAGGTTTCTTAGAGTGCCCGCCCGCGATCACGCTTTGGGTTGGTAATCCGCGCTCCTCAGCCGACGCCATCCGTCGCGTCGCCGGAATCGGAATCTCTCGCTTGCCCGACAAATACTGCCCAGTCAACGACGCGGCATCATTGCCGAGTTGCTTCGGCGTCCCTTCGGAAGTGACGGTTCCTCCGAGCCGGCCCGCTCCGGGACCAAAGTCATACAGCCGATCCGCCGCACCGAGCACTTCGCGATCATGCTCAACCAACACCAATGTGTTGCCGAGATCACGCAACTTTTTCAGTGCCTCAAGCAACCGCCCGTTGTCTCGCGGATGAAGTCCGATCGTCGGTTCATCGAGCACGTACAACACGCCCGTCAACGCCCGGCCAATCTGACCGGCCAGTCGAATGCGCTGACACTCTCCTCCCGATAACGTCGGCAACGTTCGTGCGAGCGACAGATAATTCAGTCCGACATCGACGAGAAAACTGAGTCGATGCGTCGCTTCGGCCAGTAGGTCGCCGGCGATTTTCTTTTCCCTAACCGAGAGCTTCAGCTCGTTCAGAAACGTCAATGCCTCATCGAGCGGCAATTCACAAAGCTGATGCAACGTGTGATCTCGCAGCCGCATGTTGGCAGCATCGTCGCGCAGCCGGCTGCCATCGCACGCCGAACAGGCGACTTCGCCCGTCATGCCGAACAACGTCTGCCGATACGAGTAAGACACGCGGCCCGCTTCCTCGATCGAGGGGTACAAGCCCTTGTACTGAAAACGGACGTTCATCGTTCCGCCTTTAGGCGGTGCGGTTCGCCCCCGCGAAGTTTTCTGTCCATCGCTTCCGCCTGACTGCGGGACTGCGAACTCAAACCAGCGCTCCCCCGCTCCGTGCAAGATCACTCGCTTGTGCCGCGGATCAAGCCGATCAAACGGCATATCGGTCGGAATGCCGCATGCCGACGTCATGGCTTCGAGCATCGCCCGGAACAGCGGCGAATCAGCAATGCTCGGCCACGCGGTGACGGCACCTTCGGACAATGTCTTGCGAGGCTCATGCACCAGCCGAGCCATGTCAGTCCCTTGCTGAACTCCCAGACCTTCACATGTCGGACACCAGCCGAGCGGGCTGTTGAAACTGAAGTTGTGGGGCGTCAATTCCTCAAAGCCTCGCCCACATTTTCGGCAGGCGTTGTGCAGCGAATACGAATCAACTCGCCAGTGCTCTTCCGACACGCCCTCATCAACGTGAGCAACTCGAATAAACCCGCGACCGAGATCGAACGCCTGTTCGATCGAACCGGCGAGTCGAGAACGAAGCCCGCTGACATCGCCCTTCACACGATCCACGACAACATCCACAACATGTTTGCTCTTTCGATCAATCTCCGGCACGTCATCGAGCCGATGTGTCGCGCCGTCAATGCGAACTCGCGCAAAGCCGCGTGACCGCAATGAATCCCAAAGCCGCTCGTACTTCTCACCAACCTTGATTTCCTGCGGAGCGAGGATCAGCAGCGTCGCAGTACTCTGGCGAGCGGGGCGACGTAAGCCCCCCGGTTTGTTCGATTCCGCATCTCGCCCCATTAACCGGGGAGCTGACGCCGCCCCGCTCGCCAGACCGGACAGGATCGAATCAATCACTTCATCCGTCGTCTGCGTCGTCACTGCAATACCGCAATCCGGGCAGTGCAACGTTCCCAGACGGCACCACAACAGACGCACGTAGTCGTAGACTTCGGTCACTGTGCCGACTGTCGATCTCGGTGTGCTGCCGGTTGTTTTCTGTTCGATGGCAATTGCTGGCGACAGCCCGTGAATATGCTCAACCCTCGGCTTCGGCATCTGGCCCAGAAACTGGCGAGCGTAACTCGACAGCGATTCGACATACCGCCGCTGTCCCTCGGCATACAGTGTGTCCATCGCCAGCGACGACTTCCCGCTGCCGCTCGGCCCGCAGAACACGTTCATCGAATCTCGCGGAATCGTCAGATCGATGTGCTGCAAATTGTGCTGCGCCGCCCCTTTGATCGTGATGACTCGTTGCTCATTAGTATTTGATTTCTTGAGAGCCAATGCCGTTGTCGTTCTCTGCGCCTCTGCGCCTCTGCGTGATCCTTTTTTCGGCGGCTTGTTCTCGCAGAGGCGCAGAGGCGAAGAAGAACGGAGAGCTGCCCGCAGCGCCCGCCCTGTGTGTGATGCCTCGCAGGCCGCGACCTCCTCTGGCGTGCCGCACACAACGATCCGTCCGCCTCCGGCGCCACCTTCTGGGCCGAGGTCGATGACCCAATCGGCGGTCTTGATCACGTCGAGGTTGTGCTCGACCACGATCACCGTGTTGCCCGCCGTGACGAATCCGTGCAGCACATCTAGCAGCCGATGAATGTCGGCGAAGTGCAGACCGGTCGTCGGTTCATCCAGCAAATACAACGTGCGACCGGTCGAGCGCTTGCCGAGTTCGCGCGCCAGTTTGATTCGCTGAGCCTCGCCGCCCGACAGCGTCGGCGACGGCTGGCCGAGCTTGAGGTAATCAAGACCGACATCGTGCAGCGTTTGCAACAGGCGTGCGATCGGTGCGACGTTCGCAAAATGCTTCAATGCTTGCTGCACGTCCAACTCGAGCACATCGGCAATGCTCAGCTCTTTGAACTTCACTTCCAACGTTTCGTGATTGAAGCGATGCCCGCCGCAGACCGGGCAGGTCACCCACAAGTCGGCCAGAAAGTCCATTTCCAGCTTGTTACTGCCGTTTCCTTCGCACGCTTCGCACCGCCCGCCGCTTACATTGAAACTAAACCGCCCCGGCTTGTATCCGCGCCGCTTCGAGTCCGGCAGATGCGTGTACAAATCGCGGATCAGATCGAAAACTTTGACATAAGTCGCCGGATTCGACCGCGGCGTCCGACCGATTGGCGATTGGTCGATATCAATCGCCTTGTCGAGATGCTCCAGCCCAGTAATCGCTCGATGCGGCCCCGGCGATCCGTCCCCTTTGTTGAGATCGCGATTGAGTACCTGCCACAAGATGTCGTTAATCAACGATGATTTTCCTGATCCGCTGACGCCAGTCACGCAGATAAAGGCTTCGAGCGGGATCGCGACACTGACGTCTTTGAGGTTGTGGTGCGTGGCATTGAGGACTCGGATGACCTTTGGAGTGGACGGTGCCGCGTTGCGGGATGCCAGTAACGCGGACTTCTCTTTTTTCGTTAAACGAGCGCTCCTTTTCTGGACTTGTCGTTGGACTCGTGACTTGATTTCGCCCTCAACCCTCAACCCGAGATCCTCAACCTTAGCTGCATCAATCCGCCGAACAGCCGGGACCGAAATCATCGACCGCCCTGACAAATACGCCGCCGTCACGCTCTCCTTCGACTTGAGAACATCGGCATACGAGCCTTCCGCGACGACTCGTCCGCCGCGCACGCCGGGACCGGGACCGAAGTCGATGATGTGATCGGCGGCCCGCATCGTCTCGTCGTCGTGCTCAACCACGATGACCGTGTTCCCTTGATCACGCAGCTCACACAGGCTGTCGAGCAACATCTGATTGTCGCGCGGATGAAGCCCAATCGATGGCTCATCCAAGATGTAAACAACCCCGACCAAACCGCAGCCAATCTGCCCCGCCAGTCGAATGCGCTGCGATTCACCACCAGACAACGTCGGAGCCGCACGATCGAGCGTCAAATAATCCAAGCCACACCGCAGCAAAAAACCGAGTCGCCCACGAATCTCCTTCAACACCTCGCAAGCAATGAGTTGTTCCGTTGGGCCGAGTTCGAGTGCCTCGAAGAAGTCGTAAGCCTCTTGAATGCTGAGCGCGCAGACTTCGTTCAACGCTAGCGTTTTCCCATCCTCGCTCCCACGCACCGTCTGGGAACGAAATTGCGTCGTCACCGTCACGCTCCGTGCCTGCGCGCACAGCCGCGTCCCGCCGCACGACGAGCACCGTGCGAACTCCATAAACTTTTCAAGCTGCTTTCGCTTTGCCGTGTTGCGAGTCTTGCTGTAGCTCGTTAGCAACTCCGACAACAGCCCCGCGAACTTGCCCGCATGCTTCCAGGCTGAACCGTTGTTGTATTTCCATTCGAACACGATCTGCCGCTCACCCAGTCCGTGCAGCAGCGCGCGTCGCACACCGTTGGGTAATTCATTCCACGGCGTCTTCAGCACCGAGCCAGTTGTCAGGCCGATGTCACTTTCGAGCGTGGCCGCCACGCTGGCGTAAATGTGTTTCCGCCACTGCCCGGCGGATTTGATCGGCCCAAGCAACTCAATCGCCCCGTTCCACAGCGACACTGATTCGTCCGGGATCATCCGCTCCATGACAAACTCAAACCGCTCGCCAAGTCCGTTGCAGTCGAGACACATCCCCTGCGGCGAGTTGAAGCTGAACAGTTGCGGCGACGGCGGCTCGTAACTGACCCCGCAGTGAGTGCAGGCGTAGTGCGCGGAGTACAGTCGGTCGCTGGAGAGGGGAGGAGGAGACATTTGTGATTCATCAACTTCGTCTTTCTCCTCGCCTCCTCCCCTCCTGTTCTCCCCCCCCTCGTCCTCAACACTGACTACGCACCGACCGTCCGCCAACTTCAGCGCCGACTCCACCGCCTCGGCCAGACGAGTGCGAGGCGTCTTGCCCGATGTCAGCCGATCTATGACGACATCGATCGTGTGTTTCATCTGCTTGTCGAGCCGGATGTCATCGCCAAGTTGCACGATCCGGCCATCCACACGAGCGCGCACAAAGCCGCGTTTCAGTAAGTCCTCGAACAGATCGCGATATTCCCCCTTCTGCCGCTGAATCAACGGCGCGAGCACCGTGAACCGAGTCCCCTCCGACAGACAGGCAATGCTATCGACGATCTGTTCCGGTGCCTGAGCAGTGATCGGCCGATCGCACGTCGGGCAGTGCCCCTGACCGACGCGAGCAAACAGCACGCGTAGGTAGTCGAAGATTTCCGTAATCGTCCCGACGGTGCTTCGCGGATTCCGCCCAGCGGTCTTCTGCTGGATTGAGATCGACGGACTAAGTCCCGTGATCGAATCGACTTCCGGTTTCGGCAACTGCCCCAAAAACTGCCGAGCATACGACGACAACGACTCAACGTATCGCCGTTGCCCCTCGGCATAGAGCGTGTCAAACGCCAGCGAACTCTTTCCCGATCCGCTGACCCCGGTCATCACGATCAGCCGATTCTTCGGCAGCCGCAGATCAACGCCTTGTAAATTGTGCTCGCGAGCACCTTTAATAACGATTTCGTGATCGGCCATGTCCGTCATTTACCTCGGCAACTGGGCCGAGTGTTGTCGCGAGTCGGACCACGTCCCGCCAGCGAGATGGCACAATTATTAGCCGCGCATCGCGGTTACTCACTCCAACGAGTTGAACACCAGTCCGGTGAGCAGTTTCGGATAAAAAAACGTGCTCTTCGGCGGCATCTTTTCGAGCTTGCTGGCAATCGCCTGCACATGCCCAATCTCGGCTGGCGGAACGAGCACCGCCAGTTGGCACGATTTGGCGTGAACGGCTTCGATGACCTCGTCCAGGATGTGTGGGAATTTGAACGTCGGATTCGAGTCGGGATACGCCTTTTTCAAACAGTGCTCGACGACCAGCTTGTGCAACAGCGCGACTCCCAGCCCGCGCCAATCGTCGCTTTGTTCGGGAGACAGCGTCTTCATTGGCGAGGCATCGGTGACTCGGCCGAACTGCCATTCGCCATCTTTGACCGTGCCGAAGCCGAACACGTTTTGGCCGCCGTCCGATTGCACCATGTCCCACGCTTGCTGAGCACCCGCCGCTCCCGAACCGCAATTCTCCAGCTTGAAGTTCGCTTGCAGCGCAGCTCTGAGTTGATCGGCAGTCAGTTCGGGCAAGCCGGAGAACAGTCGATGTGTCGGCAGAATCGCGAGGCCGGGGTCGCCCATGCCGACGAACATCATCAGCACGAAATTGGCCGGATGATTCTCTTCGATGTTCTGGCCCTGCTCGATTAGCCAGCGTCGGTAATTACACGACGTCTCGTAACGATGATGCCCGTCGGCAATAAAGATCGGTTGCGGCTTGAGCGAATCGCGAACTTCATTGATCGCGCCCCGATCGGTCACCGGCCAGAAGCGATGCTTCACGCCCAGATGATCGGTCGCCTCCAGCGCGGTCTGACCGACAATCGCCTTTTCCAAAATGGTCTGAGCCTTCGTATCTGGGTCCGGGTACAAGCCAAAGACAGGCGACAGGTTGGTCTTTGTCGCTTTCGTCAGCAACAGCCGGTCGGCTTTCGGGCCAGACAGAGTTTGCTCGTGTGGATAAACACAGCCCTTGCCGAATTCCTCCAACCGACAACGGCCGAGAAATCCCTTGCGACAGTACGTCGTCCCCTCCCAAGTGAACTCCTGGTGATAAACGTAAAGCGCGTCATCCGCCTCGTGGAACCAGACCCCTTCGACCTTCCATTGCTTCACGAAATCGGCCGCTCGCCGGTACTTGTCATCCGGCGATGAATCCCCCGGCTCTTCGCGATTGAAATCCACGCGAATGACGTTGCACGGATGCTTTTTGTAAAGCGCCGATCGAAAGTTCTCGTCGATCACGTCATACGGTGGAGTCACCACATCCGACAGATCACCCACCTGTGCCAAGTCATATCGCCACGCCCGAAACGGAAGAACGTCTGCCATGAAATTGCTGCTCCTTCAAAGATTGTGTTGCTATATGAAACAACTGCCGATCAGACGATTGCCTGAAATGCACGACGTGCTTCAGCCACGAAACGAGCGACGAGTTTAGTGTCCTTGACTCCGGGAGACGACTCCACGCCGCTGGCTGTATCAACGCCCCAGGGCCGCACGATTTGAATCGCCTCGGCCACGTTGTCGGGAGTCAGCCCGCCGGCCAAGATCAGCGGCGGCCAATTCACTTGATTGTACTCGCGAGCGATCAACTCCCACGGCGCGACGTGCCCCGTTCCACCGAATGCTCCGTTTACTTTGGCATCAAGGAAACACCCCGCCAGCGGAACGTTGAGCAGCTGACACGCGGCCACGAACTCGGCCACCGGCCGCAACGAATCGCTGACACGAAACGCTTGGAAAAAACTCCAATTCGGATGCCGCTCGTGCAGCGATCGGACAAATTCTGGAGTTTCATCGCCATGAAGCTGTATCGCCGAAAGTTTGGCTTGTGTCGCGATCCGTTCAACCTCGTCGAGCGAGTGATTCACGAACAGGCCAATCGGCCTGACGTTCGTGTGTGCTGCGAGTGAAATTGAAATGGTTGCTGCCTCGCCGACAGAAACAGTTCGAGGCGATTTCGAAAAGAAGTTCAGTCCGAGCGCCGACGGCGATTGCTTCGCGACCAGCTCGGCAGCCGCGAGATCCCGAACGCCACAGATTTTGATCCAGCCGGTCATTGTCGCACAGCTTAGGGAAGCTGTACGAAATGTTGTACGCGCCTGGAATGCGAATCGCTGGAGCGACTCGCCTAGGTATCTTCAGCCGTTCTTTCGACTGAGGCTCTTGGCTTCGCGAAGCATTCGCAACAGTTGCAACACCTGATTGTGGCCGTCGTAGGTTTGCGTGACGATTAGGCTGCCCGCCGTTTCCATAGCCACAATTTTGGCAATGCCGACTTTCGCCAGTTGAACCGGGGCCGCGCCACCGGCTTCTTGGAACGGCCGTAGAGCCGGGGGATCGGTTTCCCAATTCGTGGCGACAGTCTTTTGAATCGCGGCGACAAGTGACTTCGCATCGCCGTCGCCTGGGCACAGATCGGCGATTGGATAAACGCGAGTCGTCAGACAACGGTCAGCTCGCTGCCGAGTCGTGATCTTCAGGACTTCATCTTCGACGACGAAGGCCAGCTTTTGCGGTTCAAGTACGACTCGCAACATGCTCTGCAGCTTGACGCCAGTCAGCGTGCGTGTGATCGGTAGGTCGAGCGGAATGGCGGTTTCGTTCAAGGCTTCCGCGTCGAGGATAATTGGAATGTTGTGGTATTCGGCCAGAAATTGGATGACATCCGTCAACGGCGTGTCGCTAAAAGCCACGTCAGTCGGACCAACGAGTTCCGCCAGTATTCGACGTTCGGCGGCTTCGAGCGCTGGGAGGAATTCCAACTTTTCGGATGTCGGTGGCAATTCCGCAGGCTGCGGTTTTGGGACCGGTTGTGCCACCGGAGGCTGTTCGTTCGGGTCATCATTATTCGCGGAACAAGAGGTCACCGCCGTGGCCGCAAAGCACAGGGTCAGAATCAAGACTTGCGAGCCGATCGTTCGGCCATAGATGATCGACTTGGTTTTCATGGCGTGGTTCCAGGTTTGAAATGACATACGATGGGACAGCCTGACCGAGACCGATTGAATTCAGGCGGGCGACAGGACGTCGACTGTTATCGAAAAGTTTCCTTGGAATCGAAAAGTAACCCGATGCGTGAGTGAGGGTGAGGACTTCACGGAACGTGGAATGGAACGCTGCGTGGATCGCTCGCCCACGTTCGCGCTTCGGGTTAGTGAGGCACTCACCCTCACTAACGTCTCGGGTCGGTGAGGCTTGACCGTTCGCCCGGTTTATCGCTATATCCCCGCCGAATTCACCGGTTTGCGGGAGTAGCTCAGTGGTAGAGCACCACGTTGCCAACGTGGTTGTCGCGGGTTCGATCCCCGTCTCCCGCTCTTTCCGACTGGACTTTGCGAATTCCATTCGCGGCTTGAATTGAAACGTTATGCCTCACGGCAAAAGGCTCGCCAGCCTGTTTCAATCACCGACGCGGACAGAAAAGTCCAGTTTTTTCGTTTGTGGACAAAGGGGCAATCGCTGTGAGCACCGCAACTGCAGAACCGAACACCGATCTGGAAGACAAAGTTGAAACCGTCGCCGAAGAGTCCGCCGCTTGGCGCATGACTTTGGGTGTCGATGTACGAGACATCGGCCCGTGCAAAAAACATGTGCGTGTGAAAGTTCCGGAAGCTGACATCAAGTACATCCGTAACTTCGTACTCGACACCATGAAAGGGAACGCGGCGGTCCCAGGCTTCCGACCGGGAAAGGCCCCGAAGGAAATCGTCGCGAAAAAATTCGCTCGCGAATTGGCCGACGAGATCAAGCAGAAAGTGTTGATCGGTAGCTTGGAACAGCTTTCGATCGAAACGCAGATCGAACCGATCAACGAGCCGGACATGGATGTCGAGAACCTGACGATTCCCGACTCTGGCGATTTTGAATACGAGTTCACAGTGGAAGTGCGACCGTCCTTCGAGTTGCCCGACTACGGCAAACTGAAAATCAAACGGCCCGTCCGGGAAGTGGCGGACGCCGATGTTGATGAGGCCCAGCAGCGGTTCTTGGAACAATACGCCGAACACGTTCCAACTGACGCCGCGATCGAGCCATTGGACTTCGTCAAGCTGACCGCCAGCTTTAGCCATCAAGGTCAGCCCCTTCGCGACAGCGAACTGCTGGCGGTTCGCGTGCGAGCGACGTTGCGATTCGAAGATGCCGAAATCGGCGACTTCGACAAGTTGTTGGCCGGTGCCAAAGTCGGAGACTCGCGCGAGACGACAGTCAGTATTTCGCGCGAGGCGGAAAACATCGGAATGCGCGGCGAGAAAGTGCAGATTGCCTTTCAAGTCTTGGAAGTTAACAAGGTCAAGCTGCCGGAGTTGAACCGCGCGTTGTTCCAGCGTGTCGGAGTTGAAACGCTGGACGAACTTCGCATTGAGATCGAACAATCGCTGCAGCGGCAGACTCAGTACGATCAGCGTCAAGCGGTTCGGCGGCAGGTCATCGACAAGATCACCGAATCAGCCTCGTGGGAGTTGCCGGAAGATTTGGTGCTCAAGCAAATCGAGAACGCCATGTACCGCGAAGTCCTGGAAATGGAGCAAGCGGGCTACACCAGTCAGCAAATCAAGGTCCGCGAGAACGAACTCCGGCAGCGACAAGTGTCGATCACGCGGCAAGCGATGAAGGAGCATTTCATCTTGGACAAAGTCGCGACGCAGGAAAACATCGAAGTCACCTCTTATGACATTGAAACCGAGTTGGCCTACATGGCGATATCACGCGGCGAAAACCCGCGGCGACTGCAAGCCCGTCTGAAAAAGACCGGCGTAATTGAAAACCTCGAAGCCCAAATCCGCGAACGCAAAGCGGTCGATGTGATTCTCTCGAAAGCCGAATTCGAGGATGTGCCGATGAGTCAGGGCATGGCGCTCAACGTGGAGCCGGTCGAACTCGAAATCTGCCACAACCCGGATGAACCGGTTGGGCCGAAGGCGTGATCGGAACGCGTTGAACTCGCGACCGCTCCGACTTGTTTGTTTGCGCAGAATCTTTCACGCAGATGGGGTCGAGCGTTTCAATTCGTTGGAATGTCTCAATTCGTTGAGCTTGCGACCGCGCTCGGTCGGAGACTCTCGGTTACACTGCAACCGAGTTGCTGGAGGCAGCGACCTTGTGCGTCGTGGGGCAGGTTTGCAACCTGCCCGTCCATGAATCGAAATCGCATTTCACGTGAAGTGTGATTTTGCGGAAAGTTCTCGAATTCACGGGCAGGTTGCAAACTTGCCCCACCACATTGCCTGGACAATTTGTGGACAACATGCTGATCAAACGCGGAATTGCTGTGTCGCCGGGAGTGGCGATCGGACCGGCCGTTTTGTTTGGGGCCGAGCGGTTTAAGGTCAAGCACTACACGCTCAAATCGGCCATTGATTCGGAAATCGAACGGTTTCGGCAGGCACTGGATGCCGTTTGCTTGGACATCGAAGAAAACCAAAAGGTCGCGACCGAACAGCTCGGTAAAGAATACGGAGCGATCTTCGGGGCGCATGTGATGATGGCTCGGTCGCCGGAGTTTGTCGGCGAAGTTGAGCGGCGGGTTCGGGAAGAGACGTACACGCCGGAGCGGGCGTGTGAGATTGTGCTCGACAAGTACGCGAAGCTCTTTTCGGACCTCGGTAGCCGCTATCACGCCGAGCGATCACACGACATCACCGACTTGAAGAATCGGTTACTGCGGCAGTTGCTTGGCAAGCAGCGGCAAGAACTGTCGGACATGGCTGAGCCGGTTGTGATCCTCGCTCGGAATTTGACTCCCAGTGAAACGGCGAATCTGAAGAAGGAGTTCGTACTCGGCTTCGCGACAGAAGTTGGTGGGCCAACCAGTCACACGGCGATCCTGGCGAGTGCACTGGAACTTCCTGCCGTTGTTGGGGTCGGTGACTTTTTGTCCGAAGTCAATGCCGGCGATATCGTCATCATCGACGGGTATCGCGGCGAGGTGATCATCAATCCGGTTGAGTCCGTGATGGCCGAGCGGCGTGATGATCAACTGCAAAGTGAGTCAAGTTACGCGGCGTTTGAATCGGAGCGAACGGCCGAGCCAGTCACGTTGGATGGGGAACGAATTCAAATTCTCGGCAACATCGAATTCCCGAACGAAGCCGAACATTGCCTGGAGCGCGGGGCCGAAGGAATCGGGCTGTATCGGACCGAGTTTTTGTATCTCGGTCGTGACATCTCGCCGCCGTCTGAACAGGATCATT
The DNA here is from genome assembly GCA_031375695.1 of Planctomyces sp. Taxonomy (GTDB): domain Bacteria; phylum Planctomycetota; class Planctomycetia; order Planctomycetales; family Planctomycetaceae; genus SXKJ01. The sequence continues at coordinate 16,410 of JANMIF010000020.1, read as the reverse complement.
ACGAGGCGTATTGCCGCGTGATCGAAGCGCTCGGTGGGCGTGAGTGTGTGATTCGCACGTTGGATCTTGGTGCCGACAAGATTCCGAGCTTCGGTGGAATGGCTGCGGAAGCGACGAATCCGGCGCTCGGCTTGCGCAGCATTCGGCTCAGTTTGCAAGACATTGCGGGCTTCAAAACACAACTGCGGGCGATCTTGCGAGCCGCTGTGAAAGCTCCGGCCGGCAGTGTGAAAATCATGTTTCCACTGGTTTCGTCGCTGTACGAATTCCGGCAGGCGAAGATGGTTGTGCGCGACGTCATGGACGATCTAGACGACGCGGGCGAGCCGTTTCAGCGCTACGTGCCGCTAGGAATGTTGGTTGTAGTCCCGTCTGCGGCAATCCTTGCGGAAGAATTCGCTGCCGAAGTAGACTTCTTTTCGGTTGGCACGAACGACTTGATCCAATACACGCTTGCCGTGGACCGCGGTGATCCCGCCGTTTCCAGCCACTATCGAACCGGTGACCCCGCGATCCTGCGATTGATCGAAATGGTCGTGGCCGCCGCCGAAAATTCCGAACGCAAGATTCCTGTGACCGTGTGCGGTCAGATGAGTTCCGATCCGAAATTTCTGCCGCTGCTGATCGGCTTGGGAATTCGACGGATCAGCGTCACCCCGCACTCGATCCCTGAACTGAAGGCCGTCATCCGACGACTAACGATCTCCAAATCCAAGGACATTGCCACTCACGCGAAATGGTTGGGCCTGTCTCGCGTGATCGACAACTATCTGCAAGGTGAGTTATTCAAGATCTGCCCGCAGTTCGGCCACTGACCCAAAACCGGGTGGCAATAGCCGAACGACACTAATTCGAAGCGATAGCGAGGGTGAGCGTTTCACGAGACGCGGAGTATCGTTTTTGGGAGCGACCTACTTCACTGACGCTTCAGGTTAGCAAAACACAAACACCGCACAACCGGTCGTCTTCCGACGGCCGACAACAGACACAGGTTTCACTAGGGTGCGTACTCGTTCTTCAGACGTCTGTGGTTCACTGATCGAGCCGACTCGTGGCACAAGCTCTTGGCTTGTGGCTTCCGCGTCGCGTGAGTGTGGCCACAAGGATCGTCCCTGCTCAATGTCGCCGACCCTGCTCGTGGCCCCGAGGCTATCGCCGAATGCGACCGCCTCGCCGCCAATCTGCCGAACAACACTGGCCGATTCCTCCGTCTCGCACGAAACCCTTGGTTTGGGTTCGCTCAACGACGTGACTTCTCGCGGCCAGCCGGTTGATTCATCGCGAGAGTTTTCTTCTGCCCGTGCTGCGACGTCACCGTCCGCCGCGCCCGCCAAGAACTCGCGACGAATCGGCCACAACGTTCCGGCTTCCGAGCAGACCGCCGACCGCCATTTGGCAGGATCGTCAACACGAACGAATCGCACCCGCAACTCGCAAAGGGTGCTTCATGAAGAAAGAAATGCTCGTCAACGTCTTGCAGCCGGAAGAGAGCCGCATCGCGATTATTGAGGACGGGATCCTCGAAGAACTGTACGTCGAACGAAATAGCGTCGAGAGCTATGCCGGCAACATCTACAAAGGCCGGGTCGTCAACATCGAACCGAGTATTCAGGCGGCGTTTGTCGATTTCGGCGTAGGCCGCAACGGCTTCCTGCACGTCAGCGACGTGGAATATCAGTACTACAAACATCTCGTGCCGGAACGGACCGAGGAAGAAATCAGCGGTCGCGGCAAGCGGCCGTTCAACGAGCGCAGCGTCCGCAATAAGCCGCCGCTCCAGAACATTTTCAAACGCGGCAGCGAAGTCTTCGTGCAAGTCATCAAGGAAGGGATCGGCACGAAAGGTCCAACTCTTTCGACGTACATCAGCATCCCCGGCCGCTATCTCGTACTGATGCCCGGCCTGCAACGAGTCGGTGTCAGTCGCAAGATCGAAGACGACAACGCTCGCCGCCGGATGAGAAAACTTCTTAACGCCCTGCAACCGCCGGCCGGGCTCGGCTTCATCATTCGAACCGCTGGCCTTGAGCGCGAGGCAACCGATTTGCAACGCGACCTCGACTACTTGGTCCGCTTGTGGAAAGTGATCGTTCGCCGAGTTCAGAAATATCACTCGCCAGTCAGCATTTACGAAGACAGCGATTTGATGATCCGCACGATGCGCGATATCTACCGCGACGACATCGAAACGGTCTGGATCGACGAACCGAAGATGTTCGAGCGAGCCAAGGAGTTCATGACGGTTATCTCGCCAGATCACGCTGACCGCGTGAAGCTGTACGACGGCAAGGACGCGATCTTCCACCACTACAACATCGAAGACGATATCGCTCGCATTCACGAACGGCATGTGCCGCTCAAAGGGGGCGGGTCGATCGTCATCGATCAGACGGAAGCGCTCGTGGCGATCGATGTCAACAGCGGCAACTTCCGCACCGACGACAACGCCGAGGAAACTGCCTATCAAATGAATCTCCGCGCGGCCGACGAAATCTGCCGCCAGATTCGGCTGCGCGATCTCGGCGGAGTGATCGTCAACGACTTCATCGACATGCGCGAAGATCGGCATCGTCGCGGCGTCGAACAACGATTCCGAGACCTACTTCGTCGTGACCGCGCTCGCACGAAAGCGCTTCGGATCAGCCCGTTCGGTCTGATCGAAATGACTCGGCAGCGTATCCGCCCGTCGCTTCGCCGCAGCGTGTTCGAGAACTGCCCGTGCTGCACCGGCGTCGGTCTCGTCAAGACGGCCGAGAGCGTCGCGATCGAGGTTATGCGGCTGCTGATGACTGTCGCTCAGCGGGAGAAAGTCCGTAAAATCGTCATCGAAGTCCACGAACGAGTCGCCAATTACCTCAACAATCGCCGTCGCCGCGAAATCAACCAGATCGAGGACACCGGCGGCCTGATCGTCACAATCACCGCTCGCACCGATGTGACTCCCAATCACCTCGACTGCCAAACCCAGGACGACTCCGGCAACAACACCAGAATTCCGGTCGGCATTGACTCGAAATCCCGGTAGCCAGCCGTTATTGTGCCCAACCTTTTCCCGAAACTGTAGCTCAGGCGCCCCGTCTGAGCATTTGATATTTGACCCGGATCAGGCAACCCGCCTGATCTACGAACTGTGAGACCAAAGTCATGTTCGCGTACATCGAAAACGGCAGCCACCAATACCGAGTTTCCACCGGTGACACACTTCTGATCGACTTCCGAGACACCGCAAAACCCGGCGATTCGATCACCTTTGATCAAGTGCTTCTTGCCAACGGCGGCGGTGCAAGCGTCATCGGTGCTCCGTCAATCGCCGGCGCGAGCGTCACGGCCGAGGTTCTCGAACCGCTGGTCAAAGGCCCGAAGCTCGAAATCCAAAAGGCTCGACGCCGTAAGAACTATCGCCGCCACACCGGCCACCGCCAGGGCTACACGCAGGTCAAAGTCACTGCGATCAACGTCCCCGGATTGAAGATCGTCGAATCCGCCGCCGAGCCAGCCGCCGCCAGCGCGTGACGGTTCCGCCAGATACCCACCTGGAGGCAAAGATACCTCAGAACAGGATAGAGGCTCGGATTGCTCCGAGACCCCTCCCACACCACCCGGCGTGCTGGTTCAGCACCGGGCGGTTCATTTCCTGGCAGTGAGCTTTTGTCGGATTGTGAAGAAGCTCACCGGTCCTTCGCTCGTGAGGTGTTCCACCGAGAGCGCTTCATGCACGGCTCGGCTGGAGGACATCACCCCACGGGCCTTCGCTGCTGCATCCGTGCGTTAACGCTTCGTCTTCTTTGATCCCTCGTTTCGCAAATTCGCGATCCGAGTGCGCGAGCCGCACAGCCACTCGATGCGGCCGCGGTCGGCGAGGACGAGTTTGCGGAATTCGTGCATTTCGTTCATGGCATGTTTAACGCCGACCACTTGCGGATGATCGGCCAGTTCCAGCAAGAGCGCATCGCTGGGGATCGGCCCTTTTTTGTAGATCAGGGTCGGTGCCGGCGCAGCGTCGAGCACGGCGAGAATGTAGTCCCGAACACGGGCATCGCTGAGATACGGATGCGTGAACGGCATGAACATCAACCCGGTGGCACCGGCCGCGAGCGATCGTTTCGCGACGTCGATCGCGTGCGCGAGTTGCAAACCGACGGGTGCGAAGATCAACGCCTCTGGCCCGCAGGCTTCGCGGTTGATCCGCACGAGTTCGACGATTTCATCGGCACTGAGCGAATGAAACTCGCTGGTCCCGGCCGCCGGCATGAACACACGCAGGCCCGCTCGAAACATCCGCCGCAGGTGCTGGAACTGCAGCTCGGAATTCAATCGGCCGGTCGAATCAAAGGCGGTCAGCGGAACCAAATGCACGGTCCGCAACTTGGAGAGGTCGAGTGGCTTTGACATGATGCTCCTCGCTGACGCACTTTCCGATTTGTTGCCGAACAGCCAGGGGTCAAGTGGTTCAAAGTTCAATTTTGCCGTCACAAGATATTCGAGAGTCGAACTGAACACACGGCAAAATTGAACTTTGAACCACTTGACCCCGGCTCGCGCGCAAAGTCCGTCGTGCGTTCGCCCTCGCTCGCGCTTCGGGTTAGTGTGTTGTGGTGGCAGCGTAATGCCGGCACAGCGTTGGGCAAAGGAGCAGACGAGTGAATGACTCGGAGGAAAATCGAACGAAGCTGTCATTGGCGGAATCCGTGCACTGGGCCTGCGTGCTGGAGGCTTCCGCGGCGAAGTTGGGGAACGTGCATCCGGGAGCTTCGTTTTCCGACCTGACGTATTCGGACTTCGTCCGTTCGGCGGAAGCGGTCGCGCCGGTGTTGGCCAGAGTGAACGAACTCGGAGTCGGCCGGGCGGTGTTTGAGTCGATCCAAGCGACTCGCGAGGTCGTGGCCTCGAATACCAATTTGGGGATCGTCCTGCTGCTTGCGCCGTTGGCCGCGGTGCCAGCCCAGTGCCGTTTGATCGACGGCATCGGCGACGTGTTGCGGCGGCTGACTTACGAGGATGCGATCTGGGTGTATCGAGCGATTCGGTTGGCTCAGCCGGGGGGACTCGGATCGGTGACGAACAACGATGTCGTGGACGAGCCATCCGGCACCTTGCTGGAGGTCATGCGTCAGGCGGCCGATCGCGACGGCGTGGCGGCTCAGTACGACAACGACTTTGCTTGGGTCTTGCGCGAAGGCGCGGCCGACTTGGCGAGCGGGGCGGCGTTATTCTTCACGCGGTGAGGAATGAGGCCGGGTTAAAGCGTTGGAAATTGTGGGTCATGAGGGTCGCGAGTTGGGAGCGGAGTTTGGTGGGGATGTTGTCGAGGCAAGTGTCGATGGCGTGACAGAATTTGGTGAAGTCGTCGTAGTGGCGACCGTAGAGCACGTCGCGTTTGGTGAACTTCCACAGGCGTTCGATCAGATTCAGGTTCGGGGAATACGACGGCAGGAACAGCAGCTCGATATGGAGTGTCGCCGCCAGAGCCTTCACCACCGCGCAGTGCTGGTAGCGAGCGTTGTCCAAGACCAACGTGATCGGCCCCGACAGTCCCAATACGGCGATCTTTCGCAGCAGGTCGCACATCGTTTCAGAGGACACCGTCCCGGCGGTGGTGATGCGAACCAACTCGTTCGTCACGGCGTTCCAGGCTCCCAACACGCTGTAGCGTTGACGGCCCGACGCGCCGCGAATGAACAATCGACGTAGGCACCAGAGGCAACACAAGAACGCCCCCTGCACGAAGTGAGCGGCATCGACAAAGAAGACCTGACCTGTGCCGCCGCGCGCCGCTTCCAGCAGCGGTTCCAGCTTTTCTTCGAGAAATTCGGCCTGTGTCGCCACATGCTCGGCGATGGTCTTCTTCGGAGGCAACGGGATCGCCGCCGCGCAACGCCACTTCAGGCCCAGACGTTTTTTAAAAAGTGTCGCACTTGAGTCAGACCTCGTTTGATCCCCGTCGCCTCTTCAATGCGCCGGCAGGCTTCGGCCGTCGTGTGCGGCGGATCGGCCAGGAACAATTTCTCCAGCGACGTCTGATGAGCGGCCAACTCACTCTGGGAACCTTCCCATTCAAACTGCTTGAGCGCCTCAATCCCCCCTTCCCGATAGAGGGCGACATACCGATTAACCGTGGCGTCAGAAACACCCCCCAGCCGCGCGGCAGAGGAATACGTCTCACCGCAACTGATCAGCCACAACACTTCCATTCGCCGTTGCACGCGAGGATGAGGATGCTCGAACCGCTCACGCTGCAACCGCTGCCGATCTGCCTCCGAAAACGTCAATCGAGCCATCCTTGACTCCTACTTCACATCGTCCGATGTTCCACCAACCCAACCTCACCAATCCTCTCAAAAACAACCCTTTCTTCCAAGACCTCATTCCGAACCACGCGAAGAATAGGTCCCCGGTTGGGCCCAGAGATTTCGACGATTCCGATCCACTGCGGGGCTAACGCCGCCTCGCTCGCCAGTGTCGAGATCGAAGAGGCGATCATCGCGTTGCAATTGCGATTGTTGGCGGATCATCTCGATACGCTGATCGCTCGGAAGTGCGGGATCGACATGGCGGTCGAAGCGTCGCGCCGAGCTAGATTGATCCTGCAAGAATCGAACACAGTTCGTCTGACCGAACGCGAATCGGTTCGCGACTTTGATCGCTGGCTGCGAGCTGACGGGAATCGCCGCAATCCCGGAACAACAGCCGATTTGGTCACCGCATGTTTGTTCGCCGCGCTGCGCGAGGGAGTGATCTCGCCGCCGCTGTTCGCGCGAACGACTGGGCGAGCGGGGCGGCGTTAGCCGGCGTTAGCCCCCCGGTTGAGTCGAGTGATTCGACGATACCACACCACCGGCTAACCTGGATTATTCATGACACGGGTACGTTAGGCGGGCAAAATGATGGACAATTCACGAAGTTGATCTTGGACGAGTACTTAGCACGTGTGCCAACCGGTAACACGTTGCCTCGCGCGAGGGTGGGGTCTAAAACGCAGGGGTCGGGTCTTCAAATTTTATTTTGGCTGTCACGAATGACGATCGGTGTGGATTGCAATGGCGACGTGCAATACACAACGTCTGGGGTGGATCAGCGGGCAAAAAATGAAATTTGGAGACCTGATCCCGGATTCAATCCGCGCCAAAACGATTCATGTGATTTTGGACAACTACAGCATCCGCTTCACCATTCGCTTCGCCCAACTGGAGTCACCAAACGGCGTGCCGCAATGCGACGTTAGCGTACCGCTGCTGACCGTGCATTCGGAATCCGACCTGCTCGTTGGCCATTTCCTGATCGAGTGCAACGCCGAGCCACAGGTGAACCGCCAGACCGCGCGACGAACTGATGGCGACGGTGACGTCTCGGAGGGGTTCGATGCGACTAAAGCAAGCCGCCAGGTCTGGCGGAACGGTTGACTCCGAAGTGACGATCATTGCTGTCCGACCTTCCGACTGGCGCGGCCCGCCCCACATATCGTACTGGGAGCTCGCGACGCCAGAAGGATTCCAGACGAACGCTTCGGGATGTTGCGGCATGTAAAACGCCAGTTCGCTCGCATAGGCACGACCGTTTGTCACCACCAGCAACGAGTTTTCGGGATCGGGCAATTCGGCAAAGACTTCTCCGACCTGAACACCAAGGTCCGCCCAGCCACGCAGTCGCACGGCAGGATCTAGTTTCGACCCTTCGAGCCCTAAGCCGAAGCCGAGAAGGTACGTGACGACAGTTGCCACCAGACCGGTGCCGAAAGCGATGGGAAGACGCCGATCAGAACCTTTGGCTGCTAAAAACCGGGCGTGACTCTGAACAACCGCACCAACAGCCAGCACCACACCGGCGATATAGGCGGGCGCGGCCCAGTTCGGTTCGACGCGCTGCTTCAGTGCCAAGACACATACCGCCAGCAACGGCAGCGCGCTGAATGTGAGTAAGAACTTCGTGCGGCGATCACAGCTTCGGAATGAACACGTGCCGACGAACCCCGCCGAGACAAACAACCAACAGGTTACGGGTGATACGACGCCGAACTGCGAGCCCACAAACTCGAGAAAACGCGTGACGCGTGTGGTTAAACTGACTTGCTCCGCCGAAAAGTGAGCGCTCGTGTGGTCGAACGTGACCCATCCGTTTCGCACATTCCACCACAATACCGGCGCTAGAAAGCAAAGTGCCAACGCGGCACAGATCCAAAGGGCAGGCCGTCGCAGTTCGATGCGATCTTCCTGGCTAAGGAGCAAGAACACTCCAGCCAACGGAAGAAAAGCGAGCATCGTCTGTTTTGACAATACGCCCACGCCAATCGCTAACGTCACGCACACCAGCCAGCGCCAACGCATCCGATCCCGCTTTAACAACTGCCAGAACGCATACAGCGCCACGGACCAACACAAGAGCGCGGGTGCGTCGATCGTCATGATCAAGCCCAACGCGGCGCTGCCAGGACTCGCCAACGATAACAACGTCGTCCAGAACCCAGCCCGCGACCCGTACATGTCTCGTGCTAATAGAAAGACAAAAATCACTCCCCATGTTCCCAACACAATTGCAGGCAGGCGGACCGCAAAGGCAGTGTCGCCAAAGATCGACGTCGAAGCGGCAATGAGCCAAGCGACCATCGGAGGCTTGCTGTAGTAACACACGTCCAAGCGACGCGCCCATTCCCAGTAGTAGGCTTCATCGTGAACCAAATCCAACGGAACGGTGAGAGCTACCAGCAATCGCAGCAGGAAACAGCCGCCAATGACATATAACGTGCGACGCAGCCAAATGTCCGTCGCAGCTTCCGCGGTTTCGAGTCGTGTGTTCTCCATTTGAATTCCTCCGGCATTCACTCGTGAGTTATGTTCGCACTTGCCATCGCATCAGCAGCAGGCCGACATTCTCCCAAAGACGCTGCAAACTGCGAACAGCAGATATCCAGGAAACGCGAAGCGAAGCATTTCCGGAACAAGGAACGGAAGCACTTGCCCGATGATTCGAGGTGGCAAGCCAAATCGAATTCCCTGCTGTGCCCCGCCCACCATCAAGAGACAAGCGAGAATGACTAGCACCGCGACGCAAAACGTCATCAATATGAAAAACCAATCATTCCCCTGGCAGGATTTGTCCATCCGGGTTGCATGCCAGAAGGATCTCCTTTGCGGGACGAAGGATGTATGCCAACATGAGTCCCGTAAAGTAAACGATCGCACCGGACCAGAGGATATCGCTCGGGAAATGTCTCCCTTGCGCGATTCGGCCTACTCCTATGACGAATCCGAGCGATAACCCTAGCAAGAGAAACGAAATCGACCAACGCCATCTGTTACGAGAGAGAATGAAAACCGGAGCTATCAGATAAAACCCCATCGAAGCGTGTCCGGACGGGAAAGACTCGTGGCCGTGTTCACTGGCTACACCGAGATCTAGTACATGGACAAAGTCCGCGTTGCCACCAAACTTAGCCAGTTGACACGGTCGAGGGCGATTCCAGAACGATTTCAATAGCCCGTTCACAATTAGTCCCGGCCCGAGCGCTAATGCTAACGCGAGGAAGGCACAGCGCTGGCGAAACGGTCGGCAACCTGCCCACACGAAACTGGCAACGAACATCGCCGTGGCACCGATTCCCAACAGAAGTCCCGGAATCGAGCCGTAATGGTATACGACCAACCACGGGCTAGCGTGCAATGCGGGAAACTCTCCCGCGTTCGCATCGAAGAAAAGGCGATTGACGCGAATATCAAGATCAAAGCATCGGATGAGAGCCGTCAGAGCGGTTAGCACGAGGATCGGTAAGAGAACATAAAGTAGCAGGTGGCTCTGACTCACGGTCGTCCAATGATGACGCACGAGCTCCTGCCCCGACACGTTAGGAGAAAGGCCCTCGGCGCTCGTCGGGTTCCAAACAGTTTCTCGATCGCAGGCAGTAGTCGATGTTGCCATTAAAACGCTAGCAGTTAGGGATTATGCGGTGAACGCCGAGAACCGGGAAGAAATCATCTAATCTGAAATCACGTCAACATAGAACAATGAACCCGATTAGAAAATAGCAAAGTCGCAGTTCGGGCCGGTCGCCGGTCAATGGTGTTCGGATACGCTCCGGATGGTCGTCGAATTGCCGTGGTCTACGAAGAAATCGACGACATCACAGAGAGTCCGGTAGCGAGTTCCGTTGCCAATGGAAAATCGCGTCCATCGACCCCGGCGTCGACCCGGAAGCGACGGGGACGCACGGACTGGCTCAGCCCGTTGCCACTAGCTCGCGAAGTGGCGGACGAGCATCGCGAAGTCCCGATCGGCCGAGCCTCGAACAAAGGTTGTTTGCCGATGTCGTTGGTGGACTACTTGCAGTTGCACCTGATCGGCTCGCCGCGCATCGAGATTCGCGGCGATGCGGATGAATCGGTGTTCGAGTTCACAATTCAAGGGTTCGGCGAACTGCTGGAACCGCCAGAGGACAGTCTGATGGTTTGAGACTTAGTTTATCGTTGTTCGTCCTTTATCATTTTGCCCGCCATCATTTTGCAAAATCGACTTTGCAAAATGATGGCGGGCAAAATGATGGACGATTCACGAAGTTGATCTTGGACGAGTTCTTACGGTCGCGGCTCGAAATTCCCATGAATAATCAGTCGGTGGGGTCGTCGGTTTGAGGTTCAGTGCCGAGCGACTCGCCGCAGCACGAACAGCCCCGCCAAGATCATGATCCCGTTGCCGACCCACATCGCCCAGACGGGGTTCACCGTCCCCGTTCTCGAGAGATTGTTGGCCAACAGTATCAGTGGGTAATAGACGAGCACGATCGGCAGAAAGCACAAAATGAAATTGGTCAAGAACTGCCGCCTCGCTTGTAATACGGCAAACGGACTGCCGACCAGTACGAAGCAAAAGCAACTGCAAGCCAGCGCGAATCGCTGATGCACTTCCGCTCGCAGGCGAAAGTAACTGTTGTGAAGTTCCGCCATCTGCGCGGCAGTCAATTCCACCATGCCGTCGGACAACTCCTGGAAATGGCCGTTCGCCAATAGCAACGCATTGCGGATGGCGAGGCGATTTCGCAAGAACGTGATTTCCTTGTCCAGCTTGGTGAGCTTCAGTTCGATTTCCTGGACGCTCAGATGCCGAGGTTTCGGAGCGAATTTTCCGAATGACAACGGAAACGGTTGTTCGAATTCCTCCAGCCATTGCCGGCCTTGACCCGGCACGTCGATCTGGGCACGCTTGAGTTGCAGCAGCACCTGCTGATTCTCCAAATCAAATTGCAGCCGCGCTTCTTGAGCGCGTGCCGTCACCTGCTGCGTGCCGTTGATGAAGTATCGAAACGTCGGCCGGATCAGAGTCTTGCCCCGAATGTCATGGACCGAAATCGTGCCGCCGGACAAACCAGTCGTCTGATGCTGCGACCGCAGCACTTCCAGCAAAATGTTCTCCATGGCGGCGGTCACGATGCGGCGAATGTTCGCTTCCGACCACGGGGTCACTTGATCGGTCAGCAGCAACGCACAGACGCTGAGTAAGCCGCCCAAAAAAAACGAGGGCCACAACAGCGACAAGACATTGATTCCCGCCGCCTTGGCCGCCGTGATTTCCTGATCCCCCGCCATGCGGCCGTAAACCACGCAGACGCTCAGCAGCATCGTGGCCGGGATCGTGAATGGCAGCAGGCTGGGGATGATGTACGGCAGGATCTGCACGATCTCCAGCAGACCCAGGCCGTTTGCGCTGGCCTCCCGAAACACCCCCAAAAACACCAGCAACACCGTCATGACGCTGAGCACAAACACGAACACGCGCAGCAACTCGATCAAGATGTAACGCTGCAAGGTCCGCATCGCAGCCGTATAGGACAGTTTTCCCAACACGGTCAAGGCGATTTGTCCGCAGAGTCAGCCCGCCGCGCAGGCTTTGACTGACTCCGAGCACTGACACGCAATCCGCCGAGGTCACGAGCTGACCGCAGCCGATCTTCAGGGCTTCGGCACATTCGGCCGAAATTCATGGACGGGTCCGTTTCTCTTCCGATATTCAAAGGCGACCAGTTCATGGATTTCTTGCAGAACGCTACCGATGACCAAATTGCTTTGATGGGTTGCTTCGCAGCGCTGGCCGCTTCGGCCGCGTTGATGTACGTCAGCGTGTTCCTCAGCCGCACGCATCGTAAAAATCAGGTTCGTGAACTGACTCGCCACACGCTCCCACTGACCGGACGAATCGATCGCACCAGCACGATCGAATCACCGCGTAAAGTGGCGTAGATCGAGTCGCGTGCGCCAAAACCGACTTGGCGTCTCCGTGTTGGGCGTGTAAAAGGAATCTTCCATTTGGACACGCTCCCTTCCAACACGGATCACGCAGAGGTGAATCATGCTCACGATTCAACACGGATCGCCGCGAGCGAACTGTCAGGGAATGTCTCGGCGAAGTGCAATCAAGGCTGGATTTCTGGGCCTCGCCGGAATCAGTCTCGGCGACTTGCTACGGATGAGGGCCTCTGGCGCCGCCGAAAAGAACGACAAATCCGTCATTCTGATCTGGCTTGATGGCGGGCCAAGCCAATTGGAGTCCTACGATCCGAAACCGCACGCGCCGTCGGATTATCGTGGCCCGTTCGGAGCGTTGCAGACCAACGTGCCGGGAATGATCGTATCGGAAACGCTTCCGCTGCATGCGAAGCTCGCCGACAAGATGGCCTTCATTCGCTCGGTGCATCACGACACCGGCGATCACTTCGCCGGTGGCCACTGGATGCTAACCGGTCGGTTCGGCTCAAACGCAGCTAGTTTGCCGCAGAAGTATCCGTCGTTCGGCTCGTACATCTCGAAGATGCGCGGATCGAACGTCGCGGGAATGCCGGCGTATGTCGGACTGCCGGCCGCTCAGAGTATTTATCTGTTCCCGGGTTACATGGGGGCCGCTTATCTCGGAGCCGCTTTCAACCCGTTCGACGTGGACACCGAGCAAAAATACCTGGGCTACAACTCGCAGGGGAAATTCGGCCGGCCGCGATGCCTCGACAGCTTCGGAAAGTTGGAAACGTCGCGAGCGGTAGATCGTCATTCGCTGCTCAGCGGTCTCGATCAGATCGAACGTCAAGTCGATCAGTCGGGCTTGATGAAAACCGTTGATCGCCATCAGCAAGATGCGTTCTCGATGGTGCTCGGCGGGAAGGCTCGCGAGGCGTTCAATCTCGACCTCGAAGATCCGAAGGCCATCGACAAATACGGTAACAATCCGTGGGGCCGGTACACCCTGATGGCTCGGCGATTGGTCGAGGCGGGGACGACATTTGCCACCGTGGACATGCCCCATTGGGACGATCACTCGAACATTGAAAAAGGGCATGGCGGAAAACTGGAAGTGGTCGATCGCGCCGTCGCCGCGCTGATTGACGATCTCGACGTCCGCGGCATCCTCGATCGTACACTCGTCATCGTGATGGGAGAGTTCGGCCGTACTCCGAAGATCAACTCCGGTCAACCGGGCATTCCGATCCCTGGCCGAGACCACTGGGGCAGCGCGATCTCCGTGATGATGGCCGGCGGCGGCCTGAAAGGTGGCGTCATTGTCGGAGCCACCAACTCGAAAGCCGAGTTCCCGATCGAACGCGCGCTCAAGCCCGCTGACATCCTCGCGACGGTGTATCACGTCATGGGTATTGACCCCAGGACGAGCTTCAAGGACTTCGCCGGCCGCCCGATCCCGATGCTCGATGAAGGAGCACCGATCGCGGAATTGATCTAACTCAAGTTGATGAGACAGTGCGATGACACGGGGACATCGACATGGCTTTGCGAACTCTCAAACCAATTTATGCCGCAACAGCCGTATTGATTCTCATAGCAGTTGCCGTGCGAGTTGCGTCGACTCCGCAGAGAGAGTTGCCTCACATTGTCCGCGCCCAAGTCGATGTGCCTCAAATGGATTACTCTCCACAAGCCGGGGGATGCGGAAATATTTTTCTTTTCAAGCAAGCGGGTGGAGAAGTCCTCTCTGTTCATGTGCATTTGGCCTCGGCACAAATTGATCTGTTTAAGGCTGCAGAAAAAAAAGAATTTGCGGAGGCGACCTTCGATTTGGCCGTCGCGACGAAAGGATTGCAAGTCGAGATTGAACTGTGGGACGGATTTCCAAGATTCTGCGATTGCATCGCTGGTCGCGCAAAAAAAACTGCGACGTGGATGGCCAAAAAGGGAAAACTCACGATCACCATTCACGGACCGGCCGGCACGGAAGTCAGTTCGGATTGTTATCTTGCCAGCGCATTGCTCGAAGACGTCGTGTTTGAAGATGATCGCGGACGCCAAGTGACGTTGAAAAAGGAAGCCATCAAAAAAGTGGCCGTCGGTTGGATGGCTGGATGACTTTGTAATGTTCGCCACCCATTTCTCGATGTTGAAATCGAATGAGAAGCCGATCATGGAACTCGATTTGACGATTCCGCGTGCCGTGGAACTCAGCCACGAAGGTCGCTGGATCGCTTGGGATGCCGAGCAGCGAATCGTGTTGGCAGAAGGTGACACGATGGATGATGTACTTGACCCCACGCACGAAGCTCGCGCGGCGGGCCAATTGATTTAGTACCACCACATCCTCTCACGCGACGAATTAATCGCGCCGTGCCTTTGGTAATTCGTCGTTTGGACTTCGTTCGTCATTCGAGTTTCGGAATTCGTCACTCCCGACCAGCATTGCTCCATTTGCGGCAAAGTTCCATAATCCCGCCGCTTCGGCTCACGGTGCAGTTTGCCGTTCACGACAACGGGCCGAGCGTCACGAAATCGACGCTGGAAGGAGCCGTCACATGCCCATTTTCAATGACAACTCGGAATCGATTGGTCGCACACCCTTGGTTCGCATCAATCGCCTTACCAAGGGATTGAGCGCCACGGTGTTGGCCAAGATTGAAGGCCGGAACCCGGCGTACAGCGTCAAGTGCCGCATCGGCGCGGCGATGATTTGGGATGCCGAGAAACGCGGCGTGTTGAAGCCCGGCATGCACGTCGTCGAACCGACCAGCGGTAACACCGGCATCGCGCTGGCTTATGTTTGTGCCGCACGCGGTTATCCGCTCACATTGACCATGCCCGACACTATGTCAATCGAACGCCGCATGATGCTCAAGGCGTTCGGAGCAACTCTCGTGCTGACACCCGGTTCGGAAGGAATGCGCGGTGCGATCGCCAAAGCGGAAGAGTTGTCTACCCAGCCGGGCTATTTCATTCCACAGCAATTCAAGAATCCGGCGAACCCAGAGATTCACTTTAAGACGACTGGCCCGGAAATTTGGGACGACACGAACGGCCAAATCGACATGTTTGTGGCGGGCGTTGGGACCGGCGGAACGATCACTGGAGTCTCGCGATTCATCAAGAAGCACAAAGGCCACGCGATGAAGAGCATCGCCGTCGAACCGACCGCTAGCCCAGTTCTCTCTGGCGGCAAACCCGGTCCGCACAAGATTCAGGGGATCGGAGCTGGTTTCATCCCGGACATTCTCGACATGTCGCTGGTTGATGAAGTTATTCAAGTCACAAACGAAGAGGCGATGGAAATGGCTCCGCGTTTGGCGTTGGAAGAGGGAATCATCTGCGGGATCAGTTGCGGTGCCGCAATGGTCGCCGCCTTGAAGTTGGCCGCCCGTCCAGATTCCGCCGGCAAGACGATCGTCGTGGTCCTGCCCGACAGCGGCGAACGCTATCTCTCGACGCCGATGTTCGAGTACGCGAAGTCGTAACGTTGTTTGGCACGATGCTCCGCGTCGTGGTTTGCAACGCGGAGTGTTGAGCCACAATTCTTTAACAGCCTGCCGATCACTTCTTGCCGCCCAGCGAATACCGTTGCCGGTCGTGGTAGATTTTTTTCATCCGCTGCTTCGGATAGATGCGGACGACTTTGCCTTTATAAGTCAGCCGTCCTTGCTCGTCATAATCGAGATGTTCTTGGACATCTGGCTTGGCTTCGCCCGCATGAAGCGCCGCGAAGGTTTCAGGATCGACCCCGCGGCCCTCTTCCAGATCGGTGACGCAGTTCAAACCGCCCGCCGTGACCGCGAACACGTTGAGCATCATTGTCGCTGGGACATACTTCGATTCTTGCTCCAGCGACTCTGCCGCAATCTTGAGCGCGGTGAACGCCTCTTTCAATTTCTTCAAGCTCTCTTCCGACGGTGCGGAACCGTCCGCCTGAGCTTCCACGGGGCGCGGCGCGAACATCTGCGAAGCTCCCAGCAAATAACCAAAGGCGATCAATCCGAGCACTGAACAACATTTCCAAATGGGACGCATCGCAAATCTCCTGGGCGGATGAAATCGGAAACCAGCCTGTATCGCGGCCCACATACACTAACCCGAAGCGGCCGCACGGGCGCGCGCTCCCACAAAACAAGGGGTTGCCGGATTGGTTGCGCCACCCCCACCCGGCCGATCCCAAAAATTTTTTATTTTT
>JANMIF010000005.1:0-17458 GCA_031375695.1 Planctomyces sp. | reverse complement strand
ACTTGATGAGGCTCAATCGGAGATCGTGATTGGTTATTGGGGCACGATCCCGCTCCCCGATTTGCTGGCGATCAAAAAAGCACGGCCCAAAATCAAAGTCGTGCTGCTGCTGCTGTGTTATCCGCTCGCACTGACGAAGTCTGGGATTCTGCGACAAGATTTTTTCATGCGGCGGGCCATCCACTTTCTGGACGGTATTGTATTTCCATCCGAATTCATGGAGGGCTACGTTCGGGGCCGGACTTTTCAACGGCATTTTCCCCAGTCCGTCGTGATCCCCCCCTGCTGGCCAAGAAGCTTTCAAGCCAATCACGAACAGCGTCCGACCAGTCCTGACCCCAATCTGATCTATGTCGGACGAACCGATCTTTCCAGCCGCACCATTCATGCGGGGGACGATCTTCGCCAGTTGTTTAGCGGCATCTTGGGGACCGGAATCCACCTTCATCATCTGTCTTCACCCGAGATGGATGACGGTCACACCGGTCGAAAAGCGTTTCAGCCAATGCCAATGATGAAATTGATCGACCGGATGGGAGACCATGACGGCAGTCTAATTGCCTACAACACAACCTCCTGTCCGCGAGACGATCGGTTTTTGCTGACGATTCCCGACCGGCTGATCACCAGCGTGGCAGCCGGTGTTCCCATAGCCATTCCTCGGCAGGGTTATACGGCGGCGAAGAGCTATCTCAAGAATTACCCGGCGGTGATCCAGTTTGATTCGCCGCAGGACTTGGCGGAACAATTGGCCGATCGGCCGAAGATCGCCGCCTTGCGCAAAGCGGCATGGAACGCTCGACTGAATTACGCGGCGGCCGCACATGGCCCGGCGCTCGCGCAGTTTCTGGAGCAGCTGCTATGCTGAGATTGTTGCGACGGATTCGCGGAACGCTCGTGTTCCCGGCGGCGGCGATTTCAGCCGAAAGCGTTGACCAGCCGGTGTACCGCACACCTCGTTCCGAGTTGTGCGGCAATTGACGCGATCGCCAATTCCCGTAAAAAACGATCCAACGCATTCAGGCCGACCACCGTAAAGGCGGGAACTTCTGAGGAGGTTCGCCTCATGATGACCATGTTGGAACACGAAGTTCACACCGACGAAGCAATGGATGAAGCCAGCGGCTCTAGTGACGCTCGGCTGGTGGAGGCCTCGCGCCACGGGGATCAGGCTTCTTACGGCGAGTTGGTTCGGCGATATGAGCACCGGTTAATTCGGGTCATTTATCGCTTCGTCCGTGACATGGATCAGTCGGAAGATTTGGCTCAGGAAACGTTCTTGAAGGTCTACAGTCGGCTGGACCAATTCGATACGGCTCGCCGGTTCGGCCCGTGGCTGTTTCGGATCGGAGTAAATTTGACGCTGGACTATTTACGACGGCGGAAGCGGCGGCTGCGTTGGTCGCTATTTACCGATCGTTCGAAGGAGAAAGCTCCCGATCCAGGCGTGCCTGACCCACGGCAAACGCTCGATTTGCAGCAGGAAGTTCACGCCGTCTTGCAGATGATCCCGGAAAAGTATCGGATGGTGATGATCCTGCGTGACCTGGAGAATTTTTCATCGGCCGAAATCGCGGCGATCACTCAGCGAAAAGAAGCCACGATTCGCTGGCGCTTGGCGGAAGCTCGACATCGTTTTCAGTATTACTGGGGCAAGCGGCACGGCACGGCACTTCCTGCGAACTTTATCCCTTCCGAAACTGCGGAGAAAAATGATGAATTGTAAGATCGCTCAACAGCAGATGGCCTTGGCGGTCGGTGACGATTTGGCACCGGAGCCGGTTCGTCAGCTGCAGCGCCATATGGCCAAGTGCCCCGATTGTGAAGTATTGTGGAAGCGGCATCAGCGAACATTCGCGGTGCTGCAACGCAGCCGCGACGACGACAATCTCTCCCGGCGCGGCAGCATCTGGCCAGCCGTTTCGCGGCAGATTGAAAAACGCTCGGCGATTTCTCGGCTCGGTCATTTCAATGGTTGGTTCGCCGGACTGGCCGTGGCGGCGGCGTGTGTGCTGGTCTTCGTCTTTTCACAAGATGGCTCGCCGGCCAATCAAGCGAGCAACCCCTCGCCCGGGCGTGGCATGATCCAGGGGAACTTCACGGGATTTGAAGCTCCCAAGGAATTGCGATCCAACCAGCCCAATTCGCGTTCGCTGAATCCCGACGAAGTAAAAAAATTTCGCGAGCTATTGCGACCGAATGACTACTAGCTAACTAACGAAGTTCAGACCTTATCGAAGACTAGCTGCCCAGCCGTGGGGCTTGACGTTTTCGACCACGACGCTGCTGCGGTAGACAAACGCCAGAACGACGAAACCATCCCTGAGCAAGTCCCGCACGTCGACATTCCACCGAGTTGATTCGATTCATCAGGATATTCGATCGAACGTAATCTAATCTTGCCGACTGTGAATTCGTCCGAGGGCTGACACCGCTCGGCTCGCCGAATTCACTTTCCTCACTGCTTCTTGATCCCATTCGCCCCCAGCCAAATCACCGCGTTGGCCACGATCTTCAGCGGCAGATCTTGCTTAAAGACCGGATACGTTTCATGGCCGGGACGGAAGTAAACGACGCGACCTTCGCCGAGCTTCCAAATCAGGCCACTGCGGAATCGCTCGCCCGTTGCCCAGCTTTCCTCGAAGAGAGCTTCGTCGGCGTCGGGGACGTGGAACGGATCGGCATACATTTCGGTCTGCGGAATCTCGAACGACTCGGGGAGGCCCTTCGCGATCGGATGATCGGGTTTCAGGACTTTGACGGTGCTCGGCTTGCCGTCGGCTCGGTACGAGGGAAAAACGCAGTTGGGCAGATCGACTCGCACGCTAAGCTGTGCTCCACGCTTCATCGCGTAGTACGCGGGTGTGCGAAGGGAATCCGCCGTCGGCACGAAACGGCCTTCGGGAGCAATGAACTCGAACTTCACCGGCGGTCCATTCTCGGGGTCGGGATAACGCCGTCGCGCATCGTCGCGAGTTCGCTCATTCATCGCTTCCACAAACGGCGCGGACCAGTGAGCCGAATGCAATCCGAGGAATGCCAGTTGACCACGTTTGATCCGCGCGACGATGTCCTTGGCTAACTCCGGCGTGATCTCGCTGTGCCGCACATGCCCCCACCAGACGAGTACGTCGGTATTGTCGAGCAGACTGGCTGGGAGCCCTTTCTCTGGCTGATTGATATTTGCCGAGATGACTCTCAACTCGGGCTGCTTGCCGAGATGATCGGCGATCGCGTTGCCGAGGAAGTTTTCGTAGGCCGCCTTCTGCGCGGGCTGTTGCTCGTCCCAAACGACGACTCGGACGAGCGGCTCGGCAGCCGATGTCACGCCGCTCAGACAAATCACGAAGAGGCTTAACAAACGTCGAAAAGATCGTGCATCGCTCATGCAGCAGCTCCCGCAATAATGGTCGTAAGGTCAAGGCGTCGATTTCTAAATGCTACGGTCGGACAGTCGCAACTGTGGGTACAGATCCTGTCCGATTCGTAATCCGTGGGAGGTCTTCCTCGGATTGGCCTACCCACAGATGAATACCCCCTGACCTTGGCAAACAAACGGCTAATGATTGATCAAATCTAATGGGCGGCAGTACGTTGCCGCGATGTCGTTGCAGCTTGATGACACAATTGTGGCTTTGGCGTCGGCTCCGGGAGTTGGCGGACGAGGGATCGTGCGCGTCAGCGGTGCGGACGTGAAGATAATTGCATCCAAGCACTTTGAAGCGGCCGATGTCATTCGGTGGAAAAACGCCGCGCGGGCTGAGCGGCATCCGGGAATGTGGCGGCTTGATGTAGATGTTCCGTGGGACGATCCACCGTTTCGCGAAGGCGTTCGGCTGCCGGTCGATGTCGCTTTGTGGCCGACGAACCGCAGTTACACCGGGCAGGCGCTCGCCGAGTTACATCTCGTCAGTTCGCCACCGCTGCTGGAGGCGATCGTGGCGCAGTTTTGTCGCAGCGGTTGTCGTCCCGCGCAGCCTGGCGAATTCACGCTTCGAGCTTTTCTGGCCGGACGGCTCGATCTGATGCAGGCCGAAGCCGTGCTGGGGGTGATCGACGCAGCCGACCACGCGGAGTTGGAATTGGCTTTGCGACAATTGGCCGGCGGCATTTCGCACGACATCGTCAGCCTGCGCAGCGATCTTCTCGATCTATTGGCCGAACTCGAAGCGGGCTTGGATTTCGTTGATGAAGACATCGAGTTTGTGTCGCGCGAGCAACTTCTCGCGCGAATGACGTTCGCTCGGAAGACGGTATCGGATTTGTGCGATCAAGCGGCGCGACGGCTAACGAGTTCGACGCGGCCGCGAGTCGTTCTGGCTGGGTTGCCGAATGCAGGCAAGAGCACATTGCTTAACGCCCTGACTGACCGATCGGCAGCGCTCGTCTCGGAAGTGAGCGGCACGACACGCGATTATCTGCTCGTGCCGCTTGACCGCGACGGACTGCATGTCGATCTGATCGACACCGCCGGCTGGGACGAATCGACAACCGGCATCGAAGCCCTCGCGCAGCAGATGCGCACCGAACAGTGGCAACATGCGGATTTGATTGTGTGGTGCAGCGACCTGTCGGCCGATGCGAGCACGCTCGCGCGCGATGAGCCGTTGTGGTCCGAGTTAGCTCGCGAACAACGAAGACACCTGCGAATCGGCACGAAGGCCGACACACTCACCCAAAGCGCAAGCCAGGGCGAACGCTCCCCAAGACGACGAATTCTGGAGTCGGTGGTGCGATCGCCCTCGCTTGCGCTTCGGGTGAGTGTGTCGAGCACATCGAAAAGTTCGGGGCTGACTGAACTCTGTCGGCTGATTGCTGAGACGTTGTCGACAGAAAGTCACGGGCAGCGTCAGTGGCTCGGAATGACTGCCATCCGCTGCCAAGAGAGTTTGGCTTCGGCTCGCGACGCGATCAGCCGTTGTGTCGAGGCGGTCGCACTTGGCGTTCCTGATGACTTGTTGATCGTCGATCTGCGCGAGAGCCTCGACCATCTCGGCCACATCGTCGGGGCGGTCTACACCGACGACATCCTCGACCGCATCTTCAGCAAGTTCTGCATCGGCAAGTGACGTTGTGGCGTGACGTTCCGCGTCGAGATTCACGACGCGGAACGTCGCACCACAATAATTTCACGCCGCTACCGCACGCCACCGAAACGGTTCGCCGCTGACTTCAAAGCCCGGCCGCATTCCGACATTCAACAGCAGTCCGATCCCCAGCGCGGTTGCCAACAGGCTCGATCCGCCGTAGCTCAGCAGCGGCAGAGTGATTCCGGTGACTGGCATCAGGCCGCAGGTCATACCGGTGTTAATGATTGTCTGCGCCGCAAGTTGCGCCACGATGCCGACTGCGATCAATCGGCCGAACGGATCATCCGTCGCATTGGCGATCATTAGTCCGCGAGCAATCAACACGAGGTACAACAGCAGCGTCAGGCCGCAGCCAACCAAGCCCCAGCGTTCGCCAATTAGACAGAACACAAAATCCGTCCGCGATTCCGGCAAGAAAAACGGAGCACGATCTTTCGCCACGAACTTGTGCGAGCACTTCGGACACTGCACTCGCTCGCCAATCGGAATCGAATGCGACACACGCAGCCAGGTCGCGCACTCCGGGCAATGAGCCACTTCGCAATCGACACCGAACTCGGTGATCTGGCTGCCCCACAAGCCACCAAGCGCCAGGGTTCGCTTGGCTTGATGTTGCTGATGCGCATCGCCTCTTGGAGCCTCGCCGCCGTCTTGCTGCTGAAACAGCGACACGATCCGCGATTTCTGTTCGGCATTCATCGCCAGCCACAAGCCGGGTGACGCCAGCATCCCCATCGCCGCAATCAACATCAGATGTCGCCACCGCGCTCCCGCCGCGAACAACATCGCGAACAGCGTTGGAATGAACAACAACGCTGTTCCCAAATCCGGCTCTTTCAAAATGAGCGCGACTGGCACGCACGTCAACACGAACGGCACGACGAGTCCCGTCAGCCGCCGGAAGTTGTCGCGATACATCAAATAGTGAGCCAGCGCGAGCACGTAAGCCAACTTCGCCAGCTCGGAAGGCTGCAGTTTCATGAAGCCCAGCGGAATCCAGCACTTCGCTCCATTCACCGCCGGCATCAACAACACAACGATCAGCAACACGAGGCTGGCTGCGAACAGCGGAAAACTCCACGCCCGCAATTCGCGATACGGAATCAGAGTCACCAGCCAAATCGCTGGCAGCGACAAACAAACCCACATCAGTTGTCGGCCGAAGAACGCCCCATGCCCGAACAACTCATCTCCGCGCGCGATGCCGCTCAAACCCAGCCACATCAGCAGGACCGAACAAACCACAATCGACCAAGGCATTCGTCGCCACATGCCGGAACCTACCGCGCCGCAACGATTCGCGCAAACGGCAGTTTTCTCGCGGTTCGCTGTTTCGGCGAACCGGAGGGCGTGCGTGTTTTCCGCGAGCGGGGCGTCAGCTCCCCGGTTCAGGGTCGTGGCCACCGAGGGCCTGACACCGCCCCGCTCGCCTGTCGGATTACTTACTACGTGCGGGTGTTTTCACTTCCGACGTCGTTTGCTGCTTCAACTGTTTGCCGAGGAGCGTTTCGCTGAAGCCTTTGAGGTCGGTCCAGAAAGTTCCTTGACCGGCGTACAACAGATTCAGCTCAATGTCTTCGGGCAAACCCTGGGCGAAGACCCAACGGTTGTAGGCTTGGCCGGAGCCAAAGGCTTCGACTGCCAATTGGAACTTGTTGGCTTTAGCCTCTTCTTGCAGCTTCTTGGCTTTGGAGGTGGCTTCTCCAAGCGTGACGGTCGATTGCTTTTCGATCTCGGCGGTTTCTTTGGCGACGGCGGCCACGAGTTTCGTGGTTTCGGCACGCGTTTCCGCCGCCGTCTTGGCCCCTTCGGCCACTTTCGCGGCGACCATTTTCTCGGTCTCGACTTTGATCGTTTCCGTTTGCACTAACACCTTGGCCTCGGATTCACGCAGGGTGGCTTCGGTCTTGGCGGTGTCTTGTGCCATCACGCGAGTCAGCTTGAGTTCATCGGCAATGTAGCCCTGCTGGATCGGCAAGCGAACCTCTTGCGGGATGTAGATGTTTCGCACGAGGCCATACAGAACGCTGATCCCTTTCTCCTTGAGCACCTCGGTAAAGGCTTCGGAGACTTCCTTTTGAAAGCCTTGTCGCAATTCGCCGTTGAGCAGTTCTTCGGCCTTCAGCTTGGAGCCATGATTGCGGCAGATGCTTTCGATTTGCGGCATCACGATCGTGTTCTCGACTGCTTTCACATTGCCAAACTTGCGAATCGCGTCGGGGGCCTGATCGGGCATCAGTCCCCAAATCGCAGTGAAATCCATGCGGATCGTAAAGCCGTCATCGGACGGGAATTCAATGCCGCTGTCGTCGTTGGCAACGGATGGCTCACCACTTTGATCGAGC
Organism: Planctomyces sp.; assembly: GCA_031375695.1. GTDB lineage: Bacteria > Planctomycetota > Planctomycetia > Planctomycetales > Planctomycetaceae > SXKJ01. The sequence continues at coordinate 10,023 of JANMIF010000005.1, read as the reverse complement.
TTGGGATGGCCGTCCGGCAGAACGACCAGCGTGGCCTCAATACTCTTTTCCAGATAGCCGATGCTGACGATGTCGATTTGTTGTTCGCGCTTGTTGATCGGGTACAGGCCCGGCGGCAAGGTGTTGTCTTGAATGCCGGTCGTGGCGTCGGCCAGCTTGTTGTCGGCGAGATTGGTGACCACGCCGACGTAGCCGGGCTGAATCAGCACCCAGCCGGAATGTTTCTTCATGCCGTTGGATTGCTCGATTTCTTCCCCTTTGATGACGGTGACATCGAAGGCCTTGGGATTGACGCGGTATCGGCCCGGTGCCAGCACCTTGCGGAGCGTGCCGCGAAACTCGGTCTTGCCGACTTCGCCATCGACCAGGAATTCGCCGCGTGGCAGATCTTTACCCAAGCGGCTGGTGACGATCGCCACTTGCTTCGGCTCGACGATGATGTCGGGAACCTTTTGGCATTCCCAAAAGAACGGGTTGTAGAAGTGCCGGCCGGGACCAACCATTTCGGCCAAGATCCCCTTTTGCTTCGGGCGGCCCCGCTCATCGACTTCGGCCAATTGCCCCGCGGCCGCCGGCGGAAGATTCATCCCCGGAATCGGCACCGGCGGACCTTTGTACGTCAGCAGCAGTGAAAACCCCTCGTCGACATACCAGTAACAAAACGTCCATTGAAACGCCTCCCGGGCGCACGCCAGGAACAGCACCGCGCAGACGCCCAGCGAAATCAAAATGCGTTGACCACGAGATAAGTTGGACATGTTGACCTTTCGGATTTCGTCATTCATTCGTCATTGGGTATTTCGGAATTCGTCATTTCTTCGCCGGCGTGTCCTTGGCCTCATTGAAGCCTTCAAAGATTTTCATGATCGGGCTGTCGGCGGTGTTGACCATGATCTTGCGATACGCGGCGCTGAGCTTTTGATACAGCACATACTGCGCGTATTGTTCGCCGTTGTTGCCGAAGGCTTTGACCGAGGCTTTCCAGCCGGCCGCTTCGGCTTCGTTCTGAAAGGTGATGACTTCGGCCTCCCCCTGGCCTTTGGCGAGCAGCGCGGAAGCTTCATCCTTGGCCGCTTCCAGTTTGAATTTGGCGACCGCCAACTCTTGCTCGGCCTTCGTCTGCGCGATTTCTTGCTCGCGCAACGCCTCGGTGGTGACCTTGACAATGGACGATTCAATGGCCGTCAGGGCCGATTTTTGCTTCACCAGTTCGGTTTGTTCGGCCAGCTTCTTTTCTTCCTCTTGTTGCAGAATCTGCTGTTGGAATTTTTTCTTGTCGAGCTTCGCAGTGGCACGCGCCTTGATTGGCGTGGCGATCGGAGAAGGCGGCGTGATGGTGGTAATCACCGCCTGCAGAATCTCGATCCCCAACGAGTCGCACGACTCTCTCATCGCCTTCTCGAACTTCTTCTCGAACAACATGCGTGTATCGCCTTCGATGAACTCGCGGCCGAGACTGTTCGAGCCTTCCATCCGGCAGGTGCTGCGCGCGTTGGGCAGGATCACCTTGCGAATGATCTCTTCGGTGATGTCGTCGCCGTTTTCGTCTTCGTTGTAGGTCACAAAGACTTCGGCCGCCTTTTCCGGGTTGATGCGGAACTCGATCCGGCCGTCGAGCATCACCCAGAACCCGTCCTTCGACGGAAAGCCCATCGTCTTTTTCTCAGCCAGATTGAACCGCTGGCTGCGGCAATCGACTTTGCTGATGCGGGTGACATACGGATTCGCCGGATACGTTCCCGGTTCGAGCATCTTCGTTTGAACGCCGCGCTCCCCTGCCTCAACGAGCAGTGTGTTCGGCTTCTTCGGAAATGGTCCGGCCAGATTTGTCACGACCCCTTTGAACCCGGCCGGAATCGTGACTGACTCATGGTCTTCCTCAATCTTGTACAGATACGGATTGATCGGATATCGCCCCGGATTGAGCACATCCGGCACGATCCCCTTCGAGGTCGCTTTGCCGTCCGGTCCCATCTTCGCGAGAAACTCACCATACGGCAGATCCTCGCCCGTCAGGCTGATGAGCACACCGATCTTTCCCGGCTTGATGTCGGTCTGAGTCTTGACCTCCCAACTCCAATCGTACGGATTCTTGAAGTATCGACCGGTCGTGAGCACTTCGCGTTGCACACCTTTGTGATCGCTGTCGGGAGCCACTTCGTCCCCGTTCTTAATGTCCTGGCCCGTTTTGCGAGTCAGCACCGCGAACTGATCCGGACCGATATCAATGCGGAACATCGTGTAAGTCATCCAAGCCAGGATCATCAAAAAGAACCCGCCCGCCACTGCGGCCCCGACGGTCGCTCCGGCTTTGCTCGGACCCGATTGGGATTCTTGCTGAAAAATGTACTTTGCCATGAGTTAAGGCTCCGGTTTCAAATCTGAATTCTTGGCGATCGGGGGCGGCGTCAGCCCCGGTTTCGCCGCAGCAGTTTCACAACATTTACATGTATCACCGGGCGACTGACGCCGCCCCGATCGGATTGTTGGCCCGTTCGGTAATTCGACCGCTACTCGACTTTCTTGGTTTCACAGGAGCTCGCTAGCGGTTCTGGGGCAACAATTATTGGCCGGAACGTCTTGCCGGGCCGTGAGATTCGGAAATCTTTGGACTCGTAAAGACAAGTTACACCAAATATCGCATATTGCCCACACTAACACGATCGGCTGATTCACGATTGGTGATTCAAGAAGAATTGGAAAGATGGGAAATCCGTAACGGACGACCATTGCCGTCACAGTCTGCGCATCTCACCTGGCTCCCTTCTTTTTTCCAGTCATGGCAATCAATCGACTTTACCCAACCGCTTCATTTTTCCGATGAAAGTTTCTGCGGCCCTGCGCACGCCGGCACTGTAGTCCGACTTCTTGTGGGTCGGGGATCCGTCCACTTCAGCGAATCCACCGACCCACAAGTGGCCGCATGACAGTGCGTGAATTGCTGTTCTGAAATCAGCACATGCAGCGGTTTGAACACTTGAACGCACTCTCTTGAAAAGCAAAATCATGCGATACGACCTCATTGTAATTGGCAGCGATGCCAGTGGCCGACAAGGCGCGTTGACAGCGGCCAAACGCCACAAAAAAGTGGCGATCATCGAACAACAGCCAGCCGAGTCGAATGGACATAGTACGTCTCTCGGCAAGTTGCCATCAAAGGCTTTGCGTGATGCCGTGCTGTTGTTGACGGGCTTTCATCATCGGGGAGTGTATCCACAACTCTTTGAGCGACGACGCGAGGTCACGATGCCGCAATTGCATCAACTGGCAGACCAAGTCGTGCAGAAAGAATCCGACGGCATCACGCGACAGCTTCGCAATCACGGCGTGGACTTGCTGAGTGGCAGCGCACGGTTTGTCGGTTCGCACGAAATCGAATTGGTCGAGGGTGAACGCCTGAGCCGTCGGCTAACGTCGGACAAATTCCTGATTGCGGTCGGATCAAAACCGAATCGTCCGAATTGGGTTCCGTTCGACGAGCGAACCGTCATTGATCGTGACGAACTGCTCCGACTGGATCGTGTGCCGGCCACGATGATCGTGGTCGGAGCGGGTGTGGTCGGCATGGAATACGCGATGATGTTCGCAGTGCTGGGATCTCAAGTGGTCGTGACAGACACGAAGCCAGCGTTGTTGGAATTCTGCGATCGCGAACTCGTCCACTTGCTCCGATCGCAAGCCGAAGCACTGGGGGTGCGGTTTCGGTTGGGTAAGTCGGTGACGGGGATCGAGCGAACAGAACCGCGCGGTGTTGAAGTCAAACTCGCCGGAGATTCGAGACTCTTGGCAGACACTGTGCTGTACGCAGCGGGCCGCTTGGGAAACACCGAGCACCTCGATTTGCCGACGGCGGGATTGATCCCCGATGAACATGGCCGCCTGTGGTGCAACGAGCATCATCAAACTTGGGTCAAACACATTTATGGCGTGGGGGACGTGGTCGGCTTTCCCGCCTTGGCCAGCATCTCGATGGAGCAAGGCCGGCGCGCGGTCCATCATGCATTTGGAATCAGTAGCGGTGACTCTTGGCCAATTCCCTACGGCCTGTTCACGATCCCGGAATTGGCCATGATCGGCCCAACCGAAGAACAGCTGAGTGAGGAGCGCATCCCCTACGAAGTTGGCAGCGCAAATTTCCAAGAGGTCCTGCGTGGTCCTGTGAGCGGTGGGGCCGAAGGCCGGCTGAAACTGCTATTTCATCGCGAATCGAAGCAGTTACTTGGCGTGCATTGTCTCGGCGACTCTGCCACGGAGTTGATCGAAATTGGCCAAGCAGCGATGTCCTTCGGTGGGAGCATTGAGCACTTTCGCGACACGAGCCTCAATGATCCGACAATCGCCGAATGCTACCGCTTGGCCGCCATCAACGGCCTGCAACATCTGGATGCACCGATTGCCGTCGGCGATTGCGAACACTCGCTCCGAATGCCGACACTGGCGAGCCGTCGGGCGTTAGTCACCGGACGAGGAAAAGACCTCACCGGCTGCGTTTGAACCAAGTTTCCTCAATGGGCGGGATTTTATCACCCGCGCCGTTTCGGCTTATGGCGCACCCAACCTCGTCACGTCGCCGCAGAAAACTCAATCCGCACTTCGTCAATCAACACGAAACCTTCCGGCAGGCGGCTGCGCCAGACGGGATAATCTTTTTCCGGTCGCAGCCGATGCAGGTCCCCCGCAAGCGGCCCCATCGGGGCAATGTCGAGCGGATACAGCACCAGCAGGATGTTCGTGTTGACGTCACTAAGCACTCGTGGCAACTCGATATTCCCGTAAAAGTCGTTCCGATCGTGACGACTTCCCAATGACGTCCACTGGCTCGCGTCCGGCACCGCCACCACCGTTTGCTCGGACCAGTCGGCCGTGACCTCAAATGGCTGACCTGTCAACAACCAGCCGGAACAAATCCCGTTCTGAATTGACTGAGCCAAAAAACAAAAACTGGCGCCGCTCGCCAATAGTTCGCCTTTCAGCCGCAGTGTGATCTTGGCGTTGGTGAAGTTCGTGCCGAACCCACCGGTGACGAAGTGATTCTCGCCAGCCACTTCACGCTGATGTTCGCCAAACGGTCCGCGGGTCAGCAGCATGGCCAGCAGGTTCAAATATCCGGCTCCGGGCGGCGCGTGGTTATAGTCAATCCACCACGGGCTGCGCGAGACAAAACACCCGTCCTGAATTTCGAGCGGCTTTGCCCCCGCTGAGTTGCTCGCCCATCCAAACCAGCCGCCCGGTCCGTTGTCAAAAGTCTCAACATACGTCTGCGATCGAGTCATCGTGAACGCTTTCTGTTTCCGATCTGACACTTCGGATCCCTTTCCGCAGCCAAGTTCAATCCAGCGACCAGGTCACAAACGGGGTTTCGCAGGGATTGCCAAGGGTTATATGCAGGCGGCGATGTTCTGGTTCGGCGATCAGCGCGGCGACCGTCTTGCCGTCGTTACCGAGCATCGCTTCGGCCGACCCGGATCGCTGATGACGGCAAATGCTGTCGGGGTGTCCGTCGTGGTCGCCCAGGAATTGTTGGACATCCGCCAGTTGGATCGAACCGAATCGACTGCGAATCAGCTCGCGCATGCGGTCCAGTCGCGGGAAGGAATCACGCAGACTGTGTTGCCAGTTCGCTTCGCAGGCGTGAGCTCCGCACAGGTAATGGTTCGAGTGAGCCAGAAAACCGGCCATGTCGGTGGGCAAGACGAACGGCCCGTCGCTCGTTAGTTCAACATCGGCGATCGTCCCCGTAGCGTCGGCCAGCATGTAGTTGCCGTTTGAGCAAACCGGAAATCGCCGCATCAGATCAAGCACATCCGCAACGGATCGTTGTTCGAGGATTAGCCGTTTGAGCGGGTAATGCGACAGTGCGAACTTCCAGTTTGGCCCGCCGCCGAGCGCGTTCGCGAAATGCGACACTCCATGTTCGTTGATCCCGTGATATCCAAGCATTCCTCCGAACGTCCACATTAGTAGCGCCGGCTTGCCGAAGGGTCGCATTCGCAACACATAGCCGAACTGTTCGAGAATCGCGGGCGTGTCACTGGTCTGACCGACGAACGTCGATGACGTCGCCGTGCCGCTGCGTCCGATCGCGAACGTCGTGCAGGCACCATCGCCAACTTGAGCCAACTCGCCTCGCAATTGAGCGGCCAGAGCGTCGGCCAATGTCAGCTTCGCACCTTCCGCCAACCCGGTTGCTTCGGTCAACAGATCGGGACAATACTGAGCGAACAGCGGTTCAAACCGCAGTGCGCGTTGCCGGAGTTGTTCACGTGAAAGGTGCAGCGATTCGGCGAGGTACTCCAAATAGCCAACGATGTGAGAGGCAGCTTGCTCACCGTGCTGCCGACCCAATTCGCGAGGCCGACCCTGAGTTTCAAAAATCGGGTATTGCGGGTACTGCCGAGCCATGCGGTCGTCCATCGAAGTTGATTTGGCGAGCAAGATTTTTTCAACGCAGTCCGGCTTGATGCAGTCGTTCCTGAACCCAGTCGGCATCCGCAAGCGGGGGCGTCGGAGGCGGTGGGTACATGCCAGAAAATGGATTGCTGGTTTGCATGGCTTCAAACTACCGCGATGAGCGACGCTCGACAATGCTGCTTTCGGCTTCGGTGTCGGCAGCTTATTCTGTGACCGTTGAAAAAAGACCGGAGACCAGGCATGCCGATGCGATTTGACAAACGCCACGCCGTGAAAGCTTGCACCGGTTATCTGGCCGTCGCGTTGTTGATGATCTGTGTCGCTCGCCCGGCCGTAGCGTGGAACGATGCCGGCCACTATGTGATCGCGCGAATTGCGTGGTTGCGAATGAATGATACGCAGCGCGACGCAGTGCAGCGTGTCTTGCGGCAGCATCCGCATTACAACAATTATTTGGCGGCCGATCGCCCGGCAGAAGCTTCGGAGGCGGAGTGGGTCTTCGTGCGGGCGGCAACCTGGGCGGATTTCGTTCGGCCGCCGAAAGGATTCAAAGGGGAGGTCGCCGCACATCCGATCCACAAGTTTCATCGCGGGCCGTGGCACTACATCAATTATCCGTACTATGCCGGCCAGAAATCGAGCTCGCTCCCGACACAACCGCTGCCAAACGAAACGAACATCCTCAAAGAACTCGATCGGTCGATGGCTGTGCTCGCCGGCAAGCTGGTTAACGACTCCGATGCGGTGACCGGGTTGTCGGCGGAGTCCAATCGCGCGGTGCGGCTAACTTGGTTGTTTCACTTACTCGGAGACTTGCATCAGCCGCTGCATGTAACGGCGCTCGTCGATGACAAACTGTTTCCGGCGGGGGATCATGCCGATCAGGGGGGAAACAAATTGGCGATTCGCCGGGACGCGGCGAGCAAGCCGGTCAACTTGCACTCGTTTTGGGACGGATTGCTCGGCACTGATTCGCGATTTGCCCACGTCAGTCAATTAGCTGATGAGTTGACTCACGATCCGCAGTTAATAGCGGACAGGCTGCCGGAATTCGGTCAGCATCGCTCTTTTCTGGACTGGATAGCGGAAGGTTATGCGGCGGCGAAAACAAACACGTATCTGAACGGGCATCTGCCGCGAGTGCTGATGTCAGACTTCGACGCCGGTACGCTAACGCCCGATCGGGTTCCTGTGTTGAGTGAGCGAGACTTAGCGAAATCACATACGTTGGCTCGACGGCGAGTGACATTGGCGGGATATCGGCTGGCGGAGAAGTTGCGCGTGCTGACGGATGAATCACACTAACCCGCAGCGTGAGCGAGGGAGAACGCTCTGCAAAACGATGAATTCAAATTTTCGTGGAGCGCTCGCCCTCACTCACGCTGCGGGTTAGTCTGATTGGCCACAAAAAACAGGACAATAACCGATGAGTCGCGCGGATGATTTGGCTTTGGTTTGCGAATTCACAAAGAACGACAGCTTGATCAAACACATGCTGGCGGTCGAAGCGGCGCTGCGAGCGTATGCTCGGAAGTGGAGCGAGGACGAGGCGAAATGGGGGCAGGTCGGGTTACTGCACGACTTCGATTACGAACGTTGGCCAAATCCGCCCGATCATCCGTTGCAAGGCTCCGTCATCTTGGCCGAACGTGGTTATCCTGATGATGTGATTTACGCCATTCGGTCTCACGCCGAGTACTTGCAGGATCAATATCCGCGAGTCTCGCGGTTGGATAAAACGTTGTTTGCTTGCGATGAACTGTGTGGATTCATCACGGCTTGTGCATTGGTGCGTCCGAATCGGTTGGAAGAATTGGAGCCGAAGAGCGTTCGGAAAAAGATGAAGCAGGCGTCGTTTGCCGCCTCGGTGCGGCGTGAGGATATTTTCAGCGGGGCGGAACAATTGGGCTTGGACTTGGACGAGCACATTGCGTTTTGCATCGCCGCGATGCGTGGAATCGCGGCAGAACTCGGCCTGTTGCCGAGTCTGTAATTTGGATCTCTGACAGGCCTCTGGCCCTAACTCAGTTCGGCTTGTAGCCACGTTCGCCAAGAGCGTGGGTGCGTGCCAGAAGGCCCAAGCTCTTGGTGAGCATGGCTAAAAATGCGAGCAGATTTGAGATGACAACGAGGTTGGCAATCGACGTTGGCAATAGCCGGATCAAGCTGGGACTGTTTGCAGTGCCTTCTCCCGGCTTGTTGCCCAAATGCATGGAGCGCGCGGTAGTTCTGGCGAATGGCAAAATGCCGTGGTCCACGTTGCAAACCTGGAAGCGAGCAAATCCCGATTGGCGGCCAGCGGTGATTGCCGGATCGAATCCGCAAGGGGTCGCGCGGATCATGGCCGAGTGGCCGAAGGAATTGGACTCGCCGCCACGGCACATCACGAATGACGAATCGTTTCCGATGCGGATCGCCGTCGATGAACCGCGGCAAGTCGGGATCGACCGGCTGTTGAATGCCGTGGCCGTGCAGGTCCTGCGCCGGAATGGCGAAGTGGCCGTGATTGTCGATTCGGGAACAGCGACGACGGTGGATGTTGTTTCGGAAGAGGGTACGTTTATCGGCGGAGCGATCTTGCCAGGCTTGGCATTGTCCGCGCTCGCGTTGCATCACTACACAGCGTTATTGCCGCTAGTGTCGGTCGACGAATTGGGTGAACAAACACCGGAAGCCTTGGGACGTAACACGCGTGCGGCGATTCAGAGTGGCCTGTTTTGGGGACAGCTTGGCGCGGTCAAAGAGTTGATCGAACGTCAGTCGGGATCGAAGGCTCAGGTTTTCGTCACCGGCGGTGGCGGGGCGCTGTTGGCCACCTACTTGCCAAACGCCCGATTGGAACCGCATCTGGCATTGCAAGGATTAGTGATGCTCGGACAAATAATGGGGACAAACAAGGGACAATAACGCGGACAGGTCCAACACTGTTCGGCACATGATTTGCGCCCGCCAAGGCCATTGAACAATCTGGCTTTTCGGCACACTGTTTGCGCCACCTCCGACCGAACGATTTGGTACTGTCAGGACGGCAGGAGGCGGCTGTGGCTCGGAAGAAACGGGACGAGATTCATGAGCGTGATATCGGCGGGTTGAAAATTTTGGACAAGCTCGCGCCGTTGTTGGAGCGGCTGCACGATGACAGTTGTCTGCGCGACAAAGCCGGCAATCGCACGCTGCATTACGATCAGTATTGCCTGCTAGCACTCGCAGGAAGGCGACGTAGTCTGCCGGCTTCTCGAAGATCGCCAGCCGCGCACCGCGCGATTGATCGTATGAAACACCTTTCCCGCACGACGTTTTCGTTGGCGTCTAGATATGATCGACGCGGCCTAACAACCTTATCCGCACATCAAAGAGACCGGACCCGAATGGCACTGCCGAAGTCGCAGACAATGACGTCGGCGCGCAACGGTAGGACGCACGCGTGAGAGGCGTGATGAGTGCGAGTCATCGGCGATGATTTCCACGAGTGGTGGGACCAATTGGTCTTGGTGGTGAGAGCTTCGTGGCCCTATGGTCCGCTCAGGGTGAGACCTTTCTTGGGCGTGAGCGTGGATGCTGGGCCAAGGAAGGTCTCATGTCTTTTCGCTCATCGAGTGGGGAATCCGGAAG
>JANMIF010000559.1:0-2161 GCA_031375695.1 Planctomyces sp. | reverse complement strand
TCATCACCGCGTTCACCGGCTCCGTGCAGGAACAGCACCAACGGGTACTTTGTTCCAGCTTCGATCTTGGCCGGCTTCAGAAAACGGTACAACAGCGTCTCTCCGTCGCTGTTCTTGAAGTGAATCTTTTCAAACCGATCGGCCCGCTCATCCGCTCGCAGCGGCAGGGGGGTGAACCAAATCATCACGACACTGAACCAACGACAAATCCATTTCCCCATGCTGTCTCACCAATCTGAGTTTGAGGTTCCGCTCATCCGCAACTCGGCGGGATTGTAGCGAACGTCTGTCGCCAACAAAGTCCCCAGCCGAAGTGTCGTCGCTGCGATGTTCGCGCTGGCGTGAACCGGAGTTTCGCGAAGACCTGCGATTCTTTGTCGAAACCGAGCGAAAAGTCGCCTGGCGAGCATTCGACTTGATTTAGTCGATCATGACCGATTCGTTTCGTGGAATCGGTAAGCCCGAGCCGCTGAAGTATTTCTTGGCTGGTGGTTAGTACGGCGACTGACACAAGAACATCGTCGCATCGTCTATTATTTGGTCCGCAGCAACCGAATTGAATTGCTTCAAACGCGATATCACTACTGACGTGTTGAGTTTACGCCAGCGCCGACAGCAGCGAATCGGGCAATGTGAAGGCTTCATTGATCACGAAGGTCGTGTCGAAGTTGACGTCGGTCCCTTCGTTGCCGGCGAGGATGTCCGCGCCAGCTTGGCCGTTGAGGGTGTCGTCGCCGTCACCGCCGAGCAGCGTGTCGGTGCCTGCTCCGCCCAGCAAGACGTCGTTGCCGTTTCCGCCGAGAATCGCGTCGTTGCCGGCTCCGCCGTTGATCGTGTCGGCTCCGTCGCCGCCGTTCATCGCGTCGTCGCCATTGCCACCAAGCAACGAGTCGCTCCCGTCGCCCCCGATCACGCTGTCGTTTCCGTCTCCGCCGTCGATAGTGTCGCTGCCTTGATTGCCACGAATCAAGTCGTTCCCCAGATCGCCCGCGATCGAATCCGCCTCCGTTCCGCCGTCGATCGTGTCATTACCTGTACCACCCCGAATCGTGTCGCTGAATTCATTGCCCAGCAGTGAATCGTTCCCCGCATCGCCCGTGAGCGAATCGCGGCCGGCTCCACCGGACGCCGTGTCATTGCCATCGCCAGCGATCAACGTGTCGTCGCCGAGTTCACCGAGAATCGAATCGTTGCCGGTGAACCCTTGCAACACGTCGTTGCCGTCACCCCCCAGAATGAAGTCGTCATCCGCTTCGCCGTTGAACCGATCAACGCCCGTTCCGCCCAGCATCACATCGTTGCCAAGCCCACCCAGTGCCAAGTCGTCGCCACCGCCACCGTCAATCGTGTCGCTGCTCGAACTCCCGGTGAGCGAGTCATTTCCCGCGTCTCCATTGAGCCGCATCCGCACGGCTCCAGTGGCCATGCCCGCTGCGCTGAGCGTGTCATTTCCGTCGCCGCCGTTGATCGTCAGCGTTGTAGCCGTCACACCGGTCAGAGAACCGATGTTGATTGTGTCGTTGCCAGCGTTGCCGTTAATCACAACCGCCGTGATCGTGGAGGAGACGACAAATGTCGTCCCGCTATTGGTGACGGTCAGCAGTCCCACCGTCGTTTTGCCAACCGTGAACGTGTTGTTCGCCGCATCGCCGTTGACCAAGATGACGTCATAACCACTGGAATTCGAGAGGATGTCATTGCCATCACCCGCTCCGTTCCACACCAGTTGATCATCGTTCGCTCCACCATCAATGACATCGTTGCCGCCTTGTCCGTCGAGTGTGTCGTTCCCGTCTTCGCCACTGACTGTATCGTTGCCAGCACCTGCCAAGACGCTGTCATTGCCGGCACCGGAAATGATGGAATCGCTGCCTCCTCCTGCGTTGATGAAATCGTCGGAGAGATCTGCGGTGATCGTGTCGTTTCCGTCGCCGCCAAGGAGCGTGTCCGGCAGGGGATCAATGTTTCTTGGAAACGACGCCGGAATTGGAGTCGGTGTCGCAAGAAACGTGGGAGGAAGCGTATCGGCGATGTCGTAGATGGTGACCAAACTGGTCGCATCATCCAACACGAGAGGATGCACGGTCGGTGCTAGCGGCGCGGGATTGGATAACGTGACGGTGAATGTTTCGGGTGGCTCGGTCACAGAATCCGAGACCGC
>JANMIF010000557.1:0-7232 GCA_031375695.1 Planctomyces sp. | reverse complement strand
CCCCCGGACACGAATTGAACGCTGTAATCACTCCGGGGGCTGACGCCGCCCGTCTCGCCAATGAACCGATCTTGGCCAGCGGTGACGAAGTCCAATTTCCCGCGATGGACTCTGCGGCATCGGAAACGCAACCAGCGGTGTTGCAGCAGACCCAAACTATTGTTCAACCCGAACTGTCCTGGTCGGTGCGAACGAAGACGGTTTTGCAGCCGTGGCTCGCGTGGATCGTGGCCGGCTGGAGCCTGGGCGTTGTGTTGTGTTCCGCGCGTCCGCTGTTGGGCTGGTACACTCTCCGGCGGTTGAAGCGAGTGGGTGTTTCGCCGGTATCGGAAGAAGTGCTAGCTGCGCTGCATCGCGCGTCCGAACGGCTCGGCCTGCGAGGTTCGGTGCAACTGCTGCAATCGACGCTCGCTCAAGTACCGATTGTGGTCGGTTATTTCCGCCCGGTGATCCTGCTGCCGATCAGCCTGATGACCAGCATCCCCACTACGCAGTTGGAAGCGATCCTGACTCACGAGTTGGCCCACGTTCAGCGGCATGATTTCATCGTGAACCTTCTGCAAACGCTGGTCGAAACGCTCTTTTTTTATCATCCGGCCGTGTGGTGGCTGTCGCGTCAAATTCGCGTCGAGCGCGAACATTGCTGCGACGACCTCGTGGTGACATTGCTCGGCAACCGCGTTGAATACGGCCGAGCGCTCGTGGCCATCGAACAGCTACGAGGCCGGAACTCGGTCCTCGCTCTCGGAGCCAACGATGGCTCACTACTGTCTCGCGTGAGACGCATTGTCGGCTTCAATTCCACTGGCAACGTCGCATCGGCAGTCGAGAGATGGCCGGCAGCGTTACTTGGTCTGGCGTTGATCGCTGCAACCTTTCTGTTGACTTTGAATTGGAACTTGTCCGCGAAGGATGAATTTGGAATGTCGGTCGGACCAGACGAAATGCCGCAGGCGGCAAAATACTCGGCCACGTTGCCCAGCGGAGACACGGTGGAGTTGGTTCATCTCACAACAGCTTCATTCCATGTTCCCAAAGACGACCGGTTCACGAGCGACGATATCCCGTTGGTGCGTTTCAGAACAGCCCCACTCACCGTACCCGCTCAGCACAAGCGAGTTTGGTGGAAGGGAGACGGAACGCTGGACGTGGAAGCCAATGCGCAGGAGGCCGACCCAAAAATAATCAATCGCGCACCACTCAATGCCCGGCTCGTTATCCTGCGCGCGAAGACCGCGGCCGGAGAGCCTTCCTTGTGTCTGAAAACCCTGCCCGACGCAGACACGAGAGATCAAGTCTACAGCGACAACAAGGATCAACAGGGCAATCCTGTTCGCACTTTCAGCGCGGTCTTCGGGCCCATCGGTGGCGAGAAGTCGGCATCGCTTCGCGTGGGAGTTGCTCCCGATCCTTGGGGCGACTGGCAACAAATCAGCCCGACCGGTGAACTGCTCAACAAACTTGATGAGTCGCGTCCGCATTGGTCGAGCTATCAGCAAATCAAAGTGGTGAGAGCCGGGAATGTATTTCATACCCTCATGCCGCCCGCTGGTACTCCCGTTGATCCCAATCACTGGGTCGACTCGACGGTCGTCCTCCAGTGGCCTCGCAATCACGACGAGCTTTTCGCCTTTGAGTTCAGGGCCGTCAGCACCGACGGCAAAACGCACATGGCCATTGACGTTTCCTACTCCCAAACCGACAACCCCCGTACGTCGACATTTCATCTGAACGGAGACGTTTTTCGCGACCGTCTCGCCCGCTTCGAGTACCGACTGCGTCCGTATCGGCATTGGGTGACGTTCGAGAACGTGTCGCTTCAACCGGGGCAGAAGACCGAGGTGAAGGTCAAGTTGGAATCACTGCCAGAAGAGAAACCGAAGCCGGAGAAGTACTCGGCCAAGTTGCCGAACGGCGTTGAAGTCGAGTTGGCGGGGATGGCGTTTGCCAATGCGGCTGGTTCCGATGGCAGCAGGCGGCGAAAAGAAGAAGCTTGGTGGCGTGCCGATGGAACGAAGCTCGCTGCGCCGCCGTTCAACTTGTTCTCGGTCTTGATGGGTGAGAATGCTACTGCCTTCCGCGAGTTCGCCATTAGGCTGACATCTCCGCGCGGCGAGTCATTGATCACGTCCCGTCATTTGAAATGGAGTCCACACCCGAAACCCGGGATCGATGGAGTTGGGGGATGGGTCACGGATGCCCGTAATCTCCGCGAACAGGAGCGATCCTCCAAACAGGTGCAAGCCGCTGTTTATCAGGTGCAATCCTCTGCGGGCTTCGATGAGGAGCAGCCGGTTGCCGTTCATGTCATCGTCTCGGACCAGCCGTTTGGGCCAGCTTGGCTGATCGGTTTGGATGGCAAACCATTGCCTCAAAGCCCAGCGGACGCCACGACGACTGCACTGAGGAAGCTCATCCAGATCGTGCGCATCGAGGATTTCCAGACCGAGACGACCCTGCGATACAAGCTGTCGCCCGACTTTGAAGATTGGACGGAGTGGGAAGTTCGAGCCATCGACAAGAACGGTGAAGGTCACCTCGACTTTGATGGTAAAGGCCCCGACGCGCGTGCCGCACGGACTACGAACGATGGACATGGCCAACTCTTCCAACTCCCCGCTGCCGACATCAGCCACTTCGAGATTCGTCTGCGGCCGATGACTTACAAAGTCACGTTCGAAAACGTGTCGCTCGTGCCGGGGCAGATCACTGACGTGAAGGTGAAGGTCGAGCCGGTCGAGATGTTGGCTCTCAATGGCCTGGAGTTCCTCAGGCCCTACCCGAAGCTGCATGGCTTGTCGCTCGACATGACCGAGCCGCAGTTCTTGGAGATCGTCAAGCAGCAGGAGTTGAAGACTCACAAGACCGTCGAGGGGAACAAGGACAGCGGCGAGAAGGTCACGCATCGCATCCCGCTCGGTGACGGGCATACGCTGGTCGTGATGTTCGACAAAGATGCGAAGTGCAGCGGCATTCAACGCGTGCGTGGCGACGACGATGGCACCGCACCCGCGGGAAGCGAGATAAATTCCGAACGGGCAAAGGCCGTCCGAGTTCTGACTCCTCAAACCAAGAGCTTGGATTGGCCGCAGTGGGGCGGTTCGATTCATCGCAACAATGTCGCGGTCGGGCAGCGCGTGCCACTGGACTTCGAGTTTGATGCCAAACAGCCGCAAAAGAATCGGCATCTCAAGTGGTCCGCTCCGCTGGGCACTTCGACGTATGGGGCTCCCGTCGTCGCCAATGGGCGTGTCTATGTTGGATCGAATAACCGGCGCGGTTATGTGAAAGAGTTTCCCAAGGACAAGGACGTGAGTTGCTTACTCGCGTTCGATGAGCAGACCGGCAAGTTCTTGTGGCAAGCCAGCAATCTCAAACTGCCCACCGGCCGCATTGAGGATTGGCCGGAGATGGGCATTTGCTCAGCCGCCTACTGCGAAGGGGATCGAGTGTGGTATGTCACCAACCGCTCAGAGTTGGTCTGCTTGGATGCCGAAGGGTTTCACGACAACGGCGAGAATGACGGTCCCGTGACCGACGAGACGTTGGTTGGTCCCGAGCATGCGGATGTCCTTTGGCGTTACGACATGCGAGCGCAGCTCGGCGTGCAGGTGCATCAGCAAGCGTGCTGCTCGATCATTGGATTGGGCGAGCGGTTGTTTGTAAGTACCAGCAACGGCGTCGATGAATCACATGCAAAAGTTCCCCAGCCAGATGCGGCGAGCTTCGCGTGCTTCGACAAAAACACGGGAAAGCTTCTGTGGCGAGATGATTCCGTGGGTGGCAACGTGCTGGAAGGACAGTGGTCGAGCCCGTGCGCCTTTGAAGCCAATGGCCAATGGCAGGTCGTGATGGCCGGCGGCGACGGGTGGCTCTATAGCTTTGATCCTGCGGGGGACGGGACGGGTCGCGGCAGGCTGCTGTGGAAGTTTGATACGAACGCGAAGGACGCAGTTTGGGCGCTGGGGCCGCGGGGCAACCGCAATCAGATTCTCGCCACGCCGGTCTTCTACGACGGACTCGTTTATGTCGCTGTTGGCCAAAACCCGGAGCGTGGCGAGGGACAAGGTCAGCTCTTTGCGATCGATCCGACGAAGCGCGGCGACGTGAGCCGCGAACTGGCCGTAGATGCCGCCGGTCAGACGTTGGCTCCGCGACGAGTGGCCGCGATCGATCCGTCCAAGGGTGAGCGGGCAATACCCAATCCCAACTCGGCGCTGCGTTGGCACTACACCGGTAGCGATCTCAACGGCGATGGCAAAATGGACTTCGCAGAAACGTTTCATCGCACGATCAGTGCGGTCGTGGTAGCGAACGACTTGGTCTTTGCGGTCGACTTCAGCGGCCTCATGCATTGCCTTGATGCTAAGCAGACGCAGAACGGCAAGCCGGTTGTGCATTGGACTCACGATCTGCAAGCCGCCGTCTGGGCGACTCCGCTGATCGTCAATGGCCATGTCCTGATCGGCGACGAAGACGGTGACCTCACCGTCTTCAAGGTTTCGTCGCAGAAGAGTGTCGTGCGTGAAATCCAGTTCGGCCAAACGATTACGACGACGCCGTGCGTGGCAAACAACGCGCTCTTCCTGCCCATCAAGGATCAGTTTCTGGTGTTTCAAGGTCCGCAACGCGAAGCGGGAGTGACTCGGCCCAATCCCGCCGCGGCGAGTGCTGTGCGCGAGCCGGAGGCAGAACTTCCGCAGACTCTTTCTCCAGCTCCGCTGGAAAACGAGAAGAACCAGAACGCGACAGTCCTGGCGAATCTCGACACCGCTCCAATGGATCAATGTCGAGCCATCATCAAGCGTCTCGACGCGGCTGGCGATGTGAAGTTGGCGTCTGAGGCGCGCGAGCGGCTGGCAAAACGCTGGAAGTGGATCGCAGAACAGCCGGTCGCGTCCTTCCTGCGCGAACTGCCGAAGAAAGACCCGAACGGGGAACCCAACTTCGACCGTGGACCGCTGGTTGGCGTGCAGACGGACCTCGACGGCGTCTGGTCGACCGGCAAAGGGACGGCCGAAAATTGGAAAGACTGGATCGTCCGCAAGCAGGCCGGCTATCGAGTCGCCAGGCTGCACATGTTGTTCGAGGCGGCGCAGGGCTATCGCAAAGTCGAGGATGCGTCGAGTGCGAAGCGGGTGCTACAGGCCGGATTGGCCGGGCACGAAATCTACGATGCAGATCTCAAGACGCTGATTGCCAAGTACTGGCCAATTACCGATGCGGAATCGAAGACATCACTCGGCCCCGCGCCGATTGCGTGGACGTTGGCGAATTATCTCGGCGAGCTGTCTTCGGCCCAGCAGGCGCTGGGCGAAATCGACGCGGCAATCATCACGCATTCACGCTTGCTGCTCGTTCACTTCATGCTGAGTTGGGGGCAGCCCAGTGATGGTCCCAACAAGCACGCTCGCGAGCTGTGGTCGTTGATCCGTCAGCGCCCGGAACCGCTGCCGCCGTTGTTCTGGTTCAATCTCGTGGACGAGAAAAACGCGCAGCACAAGTTCGATTTGTCGACCGCCGGCCAGAAGGGAAAGCCGCTGACTTACCATTACTACAACCTGGCGGCCGCCCCGTCGCTCGATTTTGCGGAACTGACCATCACGGCTCGCACGCGGGGCCGAAAAGGAATCTTGGACTGCTATCGAATCAATGCCGCAGGAAAGCATGAAACCATTATCCTGCTACAACCGTCCGCCGATGGCGAGCCCGATCAGACTCTGACGAAGTCGCTCAAAATCCCCGCCGGCACGGGCCTGGTTCAGTTCATGGTGGCCGGCGAAGATTTTCGAGTCGGCGAGGTGACGGTCGAGGCGAAGTTTGTCAAACGCGCCGCTGGCGTGGGAGACGCGAATGCTGCACCGTCCGACGAGCCGAGTGCCGTGCTGCCATCCGATGCGATTAAGAAGCAGGTCGCCGACTTGGCGAAGCTGCTTCCCGATGACTGGCGGCATCCGCGCCTCGTTGGCGGACGGACGATTGAGATGATGCCGGGGTCGTACTTGGATCGCGAAGACTCGCCGCATGTCGTGCTGGTCTTCACGGATGACAAAACGCGGCCCACGATGAAGTGGGAGCGGAAGGACGAGCAGTACGAGTATCTCGGCGAGACGCCGCACGGGCACGGGCATTTGTTCGTGTCGATGAAGATCACCGGCGATGCGGCGAAGCTGGCCAGTTTGATGGAACTCTTCGATTGGCCCGAGGCGACGGAGTTCATGAAAGCGTTCTTGAAGGACGACCGCGCGAAGCTCGCGGCCCTGAAGGAAATCGCCGACAACCGGGACTGGTCGCGGAATGGTTGGGGACCGATCAAGAACGGGCTGCGCAGCCACTGGGTTCCGTATTCGAAGGAGTTCGTCGTCGGGAAGCCGATCACGGTCGGGCTGGAATTGTACAACTTCGAACCCGAACCCCGAACGTTGTCCATCCGGCAAGCTCACCCGTGGCGCTCGTGGGAAGTCATCGGCCCCGATGGTAAGCCGGCTGCGTTTCGACCGGGCAAGCCGATCACGTCCGATGAGTCGTACACACTCCAGACGACGTCCTCATTGATGCTCTTCGGCGGCACGGACCTCGCGCAACTGTTCGACCTCGCGCGACCGGGCAGTTACACACTTCAATTCAACGGCGAAGCCGTTCGCGACGTGCTTGACGAACTGAAGCTGGACATTCCGGCTAACCGGTCACTTCCGGCCGCCAAAGATTGGACGTTTCTGATCAATGAGCCACGCGACCTCGCCGCTGACGGCCTCGAATTCCTCAAGCCATACCCGAAGCTGCATGGCCTGTCGCTCGACATGACCGAGCCGCAGTTCTTGGAGATCGTCAAGCAGCAGGAGTTGAAGACTCGCAAGACCGTCGAGGGGGGAAAGGTCACGCATCACATCACGCTCGGCGACGGTCACACGCTGATCGTGATGTTCGACAACGACGCGAAGTGCGGCGGCATTCAACGAGTTCGGGGCGAGGATGAAGATAGGAACCAGCCGAACAACGCCAACGGAGACCTGCGGTCCAACCCTGCGGCGGGGTCGGGAGACCCGCGCCGAGCGCAGACAGCAGCCGCTTCCACGCGTGAAGATCCTCCGGGTGACCGAGCGGTTGAGAAAACACAGAAGCGAGTGGCAATTCAGGACGTTGTGCGTGGCGTTGATTTCTTGCGGGTGAAGGAGGTCCGTTTTGAGGAAGCGTTGCGGCACACGCCGGAGTTGCATGTTCCCGATCCGAAG
>JANMIF010000546.1:0-10512 GCA_031375695.1 Planctomyces sp. | reverse complement strand
CAACGTCGGCATCCTGACTCAAAAAAACTCATCGCAGCCTCCTTGCTACGTGGGACTTGTTACATCCACACAGTCGCAGGAGGCTGCGATTTTGTTAAGACGAATTGAACGGTATTGGCCCTAGACCACAAAGCGATGGGCCACGACCACGGCGATCACGCTGACCATGCGAAACGCAGCTACACCGCCGGCAAGCAACTCTTCACCGTTGCGAACTGCGTCAGCTGTCACAAAATCGGCGACTTCGGCAAAGAATTTGGCCCCGACCTCGTCAAGCTCGACCCCAAGTTCAAGCCCAGCGACATCCTGAAAGAGATGCTGAACCCCAGCGAAAAGATCAACGAAAAATTCCAAACCAACATCTTCGAGCTACAAAACGGCAAAGTGATCCAAGGCTTGGTTGTCGAGGAATCTGGCGACATCATCAATCTCGTCGAAAACCCACTGATCAGCTCCACGCCGATCAGCATCAAGCGCAACGACGTGGCCGAACGCACTCGCTCGAAAGTCAGCATTATGCCGATGGGTCTGCTGGAAAAACTGACCCGCGACGAAATACTCGACCTCGTAAGCCTCATCGCCTCCCGCAACAACAAAGACCATGCGTTGTTCAAAGGTGGTCACGACCACTAACTTTGGGAAGAGTTGTGTCAGCCCTATTTTTCTCTGCGAGTTTAGCGCCTCTACGTGAAAACCATTCTCACACATAGGCGCTAAGTTCCCAGAGGCCAAGAAACCTCGTTCATCTGGAGTTGCCCATGATCCGTTTCATTCTCGGAATTGCGGTGCTGCTGTCGTTTGCAATGACAGCGGTCGATGCCGCCGACAACCTCAAAGTGCTGATCGTTGACGGTCAGAACAATCACAACTGGAAAGCGACCACGCCAATCCTGAAGTCATTTCTCGAACGGACCGGTCGTTTCGATGTGACCGTTGCGACCAGCCCGCCGCAGAAATCTCTCCCCAGCGCGTGGGATGAGTTTCGGCCGAAGTTCAAGGACTATCAGGCGGTGCTCAGCAACTACAACGGCGAACTTTGGCCGGCTCCGGTGCAGCGCGACTTGGAGCAGTTCGTCAGCGGCGGAGGCGGACTGGTGATTGTTCACGCGGCGAACAATGCGTTTCCCGAATGGGCCGAGTTCAACAAGATGATCGGCCTCGGTTGGCGTGGCGCGAACTTCGGCGATCGAATCACGACCAACGATTCCGGCGAAGTCGTTCGCACCCCGAAAGACCAAGGCCCCGGAGCCGGTCACGGATCGCAGCACGAATTCACGATCCGCTTGCGAGACGCTCAACATCCAGTCGTCAAAGGGATGCCCGCCGAATGGCTACACGCCAAGGACGAACTGTATCACGGCCAGCGCGGCCCGGCCGACAACATGCACCTGATCGCCACCGCCTTCTCCGACAAATCGAAAGGTGGCACGGAGGCTCACGAACCGATGATTTGGTGGATTCCCTACGGCCAAGGCAAAGTCTTCACGACGGTCATGGGGCACGCCGAGTATTCCATGCAGTGCGTCGGCTTCCAATCAGTCGTCGCGCGAGGCTGTGAATGGTCCGCCACCGGGAAGGTCACGCTCCCAATCCCCGATAATTTTCCAACGGCGGAAAAGACGAGTTCCGTCCCGTGAATCGCTCGGCTTCGTCATGCGGAGCGGTGACGGCGACGTAAAAAACAGCGTCAAAGCAACTGCCCTTCCGCCGCGCTGTCGTTGAGATCGGGATCGAGCTTCGGTCGCTTGCGGCGCGGCGAAGAATCCGGCAGAGAACCGGGTTCATTCGGAAGCGATCCCGGAAACAATTCGCGCAGCCTGTCACCCAGATCGGAATCCGCGACCGGGTGATCCGTGAGTTGCAGTCGCTTGATCCAAACGTCCGCCTCGCCCGCGAAGGCCGTTTCCAAATGTTTTCGTCCCGCCGCGCAATCGGACTTCGGTAGTCTTCGCCAAGTGTGCTGCACCAACTCAGCCAAATTCTTGCTGCTCCGATTGGCTTTCAATCCATCCACTGAGACTCGCCACGCCTCCAGCATTTTCTTTTGCCGCAGTTGTTCCATGGCCAGCCCATGCCACGGCAACGCCAATCCCGGATTAAGCCGAACCGCCTGGAGAAAGTGTCCCTCGGCCGTAGCGTGATCGCCCAGATCGGACTCCGCTTTCAAGCCGCAATAGGCGTGGTACCGAGCATTCCAAAACGGATGCAGCACCAACCAGATTCCCAACGACACGACGACCGCATGACTCAACTGTACGGCCCATCGCCACGACTGCCAGCGTCCGCCATGTGCCACGAGCCAACCGTAACCGACTCCCGTGAAGTGCGCCACGTTCGCCACGGGCAAGATATCCAAAACCTTCAAGACGATGCAGCCGACTAAAAACATCCAGGTCGTTTTGACGAACCCGTCATGCGCGCGACTCGCGACGACGGAATCGTAGCGACGCTCGATCAAACACCAGCCAAACATGGCACAGGCCACGCCCGATAAACCAATCGGTGAGTGCCCCAGCCAATACTCCGGCAGAAACGGAACCACTGCGGCCATGATCCAAAAGGCCAGATAGCGCCACCAACTCAGCCGCCGTTCCAACAGCGGGCCGAGATACCACAACATGCTGATGTTGCCAACGATGTGCAAGAAATTGGCGTGATGAAACGCGCTGGGCAATATTCGCCAGAAACGCCACCACGGTCCCTGCCACAGATCGAACGGCCCGTAAATGTCGTGATCGGCGGTCAACGCTAGTGTTTCGACCGCCCCAAACGCGCGGCGGCCAGAGGTCATCGGATCGCCCCCTTTACCGCGCGAGAATTCGACCACCAAGAATAGCAGCACCGCTCCCGCCAACAGTGAAAACGTCAGTGGAGCCAATCGAAAATCACGTCGCAACCCAGACAGCATCACTCATTCCTTCCTGGTACAAACCAGCCGAGTTGTAACACTCTGCTCACAAAGTGGGACAGGGCATTCACGATTCAAGCCGCAAACGACAAAGTCAGAATCGTGTTAGCCAGTATGATAGAATTGCAAGAATGCCTCTCGATGATACCAACCGCAGCGAGACTCATTCCGCTTTTTTCTTCAATCATCCTGGCTGCCATCCTCCTGACTGATTGCCGTCAATCTGATCTGATAAAAGAGACGGCGGTTCAAAGCCTTACAAGGAGATCTGTCGTGAGTCATCGCATTGCCCTGTTCGTTTCGCTGTTGATCTTGAGTTCCGTGGCGTTTCGCGCCTCCGCCGCCGATCCGTTTCAAGCTGGGGCGGCCACGAGCAACATCACGCCGGAGATCGGTCGCGAGATCATCGGCGGGTTTGTGCCGTATCCATCGAAGCACATTCACGACGAATTGCACGCGCGCTGTTTGGTGCTCGATGATGGCAAAACGAAGTTGGCTCTCGTCGTGTGCGACTTACTCGGCATTCATCGCGTCGTCAGTGAAGTCGCTCGAAAGCAGATTCAGGACAAGGTCGGCATTCCACCGGAATGCGTGATGATCAGCGCGACGCACACGCATTCGGCCAGCAGCACGCTTGGCACGAATCGGCTCAAGCCGGATCAAGCCCCGGACGAGTATCAGCAGTTCGTGGCGAATCGGATCGCCGACGGAGTGATCCGTGCAATGGCCAATCGGCGGCCGGCTCTGGTCGCGTTCGGGTCGGTCGATGTTCCGGAGCATGTTTTCAATCGTCGTTGGCATATGCGGCCGGGGACGATGCCGGTCAATCCGTTTGGCGGCAGCGACCTCGTCAAAATGAACCCGCCCGCTGGCAGCGAAAACCTCGTCGAACCGGCCGGGCCGACTGATCCGACGGTCTCGTTCATTGCCGTTCGCGAACCGAGTGGCCGGATGATTTCCGTCTTCTCGGCCTACTCGCTGCATTACGTCGGCGGCGGAGCCGCGCCGGATATCTCGGCCGACTATTACGGCATGTACTGCGAACATCTGAAGCGTTTGATCGACGCGAATCAGCCGAAAGCGGACATCGCGGTCGATCATTCGCCATTCGTGGCCATGATGGCCAATGGGACCAGCGGTGATATCAACAACATCAATTTTCGAACTCCACGACCGGGCAAGAAACCGTATGAACAGATGCGGTTCGTCGCCGAAGACGTCGCCAACAAAGTGTTCGCTGCGATGACCGAACTGAAGTACGACGACAACGTCCCGCTCGCCGCGCGGTATCGCGAACCGGCCATTGCCTGGCGCAAGCCGACTCCGGAACAAAAGAAATGGGCCGACGACACGATTGCCGCGGGGCCCAAGAGTAAACAGGACCTGTCGTTCATTTATGCCGAGCGAGTTTCTCGACTCGCCGAATATCCCGAAACGACCACGATCCCGTTGCAAGTCCTGCGGATCGGAGACATCTGCCTCGGCACGATGCCGTGCGAGGTGCTCGTGGAAATCGGTCTCGACTTCAAACGCCGCTCACCGCTGCAAAAATCGTTCATGGTCGAACTGGCCCACGGATATTTCGGATACCTGCCAACCCCGCGCCAGCATCAACTCGGCGGCTACGAAACTTGGATCGGCACGAATCGCCTGGAAATCAACGCCTCTGACAAGCTGCTGGAGCAGTTGATCGAAATGACGAAAGAAGTCGCACCGTAGTTCCACCTTGAGACGGTGCGATTCAACCGCCTTAAGGCGGAACCACAAACGGGATCACCGCAGCACCGCGCCCAGTTTTCCAGCGCAGGCATCAATGACGGACTTCACAGCCGCGTCGACTTCTTCGCTGGTTAGCGTGCGATCGGCGGCGCGGAAGCTGATTGTCAGAACATAAGACTTCTTGTCGGCAGGGATTTGTTTGCCTCGATACTGACCGCCGAAGGCGACTGCATCGAGCATCGGCCCCGCCGCTGAGCGAGCGGTTTCGACGAGCGATTCCCAAGTCACCGGTTCATCGAGCACCAAATTGATATCGCGTGAGATCGCCGGGAATCGCGGCAGTTCGGAAAACGCGGGGACGAGATTCGGAGACACTTCGAGTAGCGCGACATCCAACTCCGCAGCGACCACGGCATCGCGCAGATCGAGCTTGTCGGTCACGTCGCGAGAAAGTTCGCCGAGCCAACCCCACGACTGACCATTGAGCAACACTTCGGCACCTCGGCCGGGGACGAAGTGCGATGCATCGTTCGGCCGAACGGTGACGACTGACTGCGGATTGACTCGACGAGCTAGCGTTTCGATGACGCCCTTCGCCACGACGAACGAATCGCCGGTGACTAAGCCGATGCGACGCGGTTCGGCCGTCGGATCGCCCGGCTTGGCGGCGAGGTACACGGCGGCAATCTCAAACAATTTCGCGTTGAAGTTGCCGTGCCGCTCGTTGTCTCGACGTGCCACCAGCAAGCTGGGAATCAAACTCGGCCGCAATACGTTTTCATGTCGTCGCGACGAATGGTCGACCGAAAGCTGATCGCCGGGCAGGTTTTCAACCCGCCCGGGATTTTTGGTGACGTGACGGCCTGGCAGGTTTTCAACCTGCCCCACGATCAACTCGGCCAATTCGCCGCTGACGAACGACAGCGTGATCGCCTCGAAGAAGCCGGCCGCCGTGAGCGTGTCACGCACGCGATCGGCCACTCGTTCGGCCAGCGTTTTTTCGCTCAATGACAGCGGGACAAACACGTTTTCCGGAATCTTGTCGTAGCCGTGAATGCGTGCGACCTCTTCGATCAAGTCGATTTCGCGAATAAGATCACGCCGCCAAGTTGGCGGCACATATGTTCCTGTCTTGCTCACCGTCGGCTTCAATCCGAGCGCGACCAAAATGCGATGCGACTCCGCAGCCGGAACGTCGATGCCGAGGACGCGGCGGAATTGCGATTGCCGCATTTCGATCGCGGGACGTTCGGAAATCGGAGGTTGGCCGGTCCAAATCGAACCGTCGAGCAATTCGCCGCCGGCGACTTGCAGAATCAGTTCGCAACAGCGTCGCGACGCCCAGTCCATGTTGGCGGAATCGACGCCGCGTTCGAAACGGTACGACGACGGGCTGTGTAAGTTCAGCTTGCGAGCGGTCGCGCGGATCGACATTGACGAAAAATCAGCAACCTCGATCAGCAGGTTTTTCGTTGAGCCGCTGATTTCGGTTTCGGCCCCGCCCATGACTCCGGCCACGGCAACGGGGCGTTCGGCGTCGCTGATCACGCACATGTCGGGAGTCAGCGGGTATTCGTTGTGGTCGATCGCCTGAATCTTTTCGTTCGGCTTGGCTCTGCGAACAACGATCCGGCCGCCGCGCAGTTTGTCGAAGTCAAATGCATGAAACGGCTGGCCCGATTCCATCAAGCAGTAATTGGTCACGTCCACGACATTGTTGATTGGCGTAATCCCAATCGCTTCCAAGCGGTCGCGCAGCCACTGGGGACTTGGCCCGATCTTCACTCCGCGAATTACGCGAGCCACATATCGCGGGCACAAGTCGAGGCATTCGATCTCAACCGACGTGGCCTTCGCCACCGGTTGCCCGTTCGATTTCACCGCTGCCGGAGGAATCGTGAGCGGTTTGCCAAACAGCACGCTCGCCTCGCGAGCGACCCCGATGTGGCCCAGACAATCGGGCCGATTGCTGGTCACTTCCAAATCAATCGCCTGGTCATCGCCTCGATCCTCGATCGACTCCAAATTCAACCCAGCCATCATCAGCCGATCGGCAACCACGGCCGGGGCGGCATCGAGCGAAACGTAATCCTGCAACCAATTCCAACTGACAATCATCTTCAAAGTTCCGAGTGGCGAGTTTCAGGGGATCGGCCAATGTTTCTCATTCTTCGTCTCCTTCTATCTATTCGTCGGACTTTTCAACATTGAGGCAACACAAGTCCAACGAAAAGACGAATCGAGGCGGCGTAATCGTAGGTTCTGGGCGATGAATCGGAAAGCAGTGTCAGACGATTGTGATGAGCCAGAGCCGAACATCTTGTGGTTTCCAGCAATCGACAACGCATTCAATCGGTCTTGTGTCGCTGGCGTTTAATCTCATAGTGTTCAGACATGTCTCGGATCAAACTCTCCTCCCCTTTTAGCTAGAAAAACTATGATCAGCTTCCTTATCAAGAAAATTATTGGACTGGCAATTTGTCTCGCCGTACTGCTTGTCGGATACAACTACTTTTGGGGCAATCAAGAAGAACAGCAAAGCTCGCAAAACATCATCACTGAGGTGAAAACGTTGACCGGCGAAGTGGTCGACCTCCTCAAAGTCGAGCAGGAAAAATACGAAAATGGGAAATTTGACACGGCTCTGGCCAAAGTGAAGTCAACCTTCACCATGATCAGAGAAAAAGCCATGGCGATGGGTGAAGATGGTCATGAAGCCATTGACAAACTCGACGATCTTGAACATCAGGGGCACAATCTTAAGAAGAAGCTTTCCGCACTGGATGGCGACAATGATCCAACCGTTCAAGATGATGACCGCGATCAACAGGCGGAAGTCATTCGAAAAAAGATCTTGAAATTGAATAATGATGCACACCAATTGAGTCAAACGTTAGATGATTCTTCCCGCAGCTAACTCGTGCGAACTGCGTTCGTGTCTCCGCTCTCGGCGAGAGCTGGAGACACCATTGAACTCTGACGGACTCACTACCTCCGGTTTGTCGACACACCATACAAACCACATCCAAAGGAGGCGGCGAGTTCATGACGACTCAAACGGACGTGGCGATCATCGGAGGCGGGATTGTTGGGCTGGCGACGGCGTATCGGTTGTTGGAACGCTGTCCGACTGCAAACGTGACTGTGCTGGAGAAAGAAGCAACGCTCGCGTTTCATCAGACGGGGCGGAACTCTGGCGTGCTGCACAGCGGGATTTACTACAAGCCCGGTTCGCTGCGAGCGACAAACTGCCGTGAAGGCAGACAGGCGATGCGCGAGTTTTGTCAGCGAGAAGAAATCGCGTTTGATCTTTGTGGCAAAGTGATCGTCGCCGTCACGGAAGACGAACTGCCGAAGATGCACGACATCTTTGCACGAGGCCAAGCCAACGGCGTGCGGTGTGAATTGATCGGGCCGGAGCGGCTGCGGGAACTGGAGCCGCATGCCGCCGGGATCGCGGCGATTCATGTCCCCGAAGCGGGGATCGTCGATTACCCCGGCGTTTGCGTGAAGCTGGCGGAACGGATTCGTGAGCGAGGGGGGGTGATCATCCTCAACGCTCACGTGACGGGGATGCAGCGGAGCAACGGTCGGATGATCGTACGAAACACGGCCGGCGATGTTGTAGCTCGATGCGTTGTGACGTGCGCTGGGTTGCACTGCGACCGAGTTGCCAGTCTTAGTGGCACGAAGCCAGAGGCGAAGGTCGTCCCGTTTCGCGGCGAATACTACGCGCTGAAGCCAGATGCTCAGCACTTGTGCCGCAATTTGATCTACCCGGTTCCCGATCCGAAGTTCCCGTTTCTCGGAGTGCATTTCACGAGACTAATTCACGGCGGGATCGAGTGCGGGCCGAACGCGGTCCTGGCGTTTGCTCGCGAGGGTTACACGAAGTTCGATATCAACCTAGTCGATCTGATTGAATCGCTGACGTACCCCGGCTTTATCCGCATGGCGGCGACTCACTGGCGAACTGGCTGCGGCGAGATGTGGCGCTCGTTCAGCAAAGAGGCCTTCGTCCACGCGTTGCAACGACTGATGCCCGACATTCGCAGCGAGCATCTTGTGCCCGCTCCAGCCGGCGTTCGAGCACAAGCTCTCGGTCGAGACGGCAAGCTGGTCGATGACTTTGTGATCACGGAAAACGATCTGGTTGTGAACGTGCTCAACGCGCCGTCACCGGCCGCGACGGCGGCGCTGAATGTCGGGCGGCTGATCGTGGATAAGGTCGCACCGCGGCTGGCATGACATTGTGGCGTGTGATTGAAACGTCGTGCCACATTCGGCTCTCGGCCGAAAGGGGTCGCCTTATGGCAGCGCATGCTTATGCAGTTCCCAATACACATGCGCGGCTTGCGGGAGAATCAGTTTTTCGATCGCCAGTCGCACGGCATTCGTCGAACCAGGGATGGCGAACAGTACTTTGCCTTTCACCACGCCCGCCGTCGCGCGGCTCATCATCGCCGCCGGACCGATCTCCTGAAACGATAGCATCCGAAATAGCTCACCAAACCCTGGTAGTGGCTTTTCGAGCAGCGTGACGATCACGTCAAACGTTGTATCCCTCGCGGCGATCCCCGTGCCGCCGTTCGTGATCACCACTTGCACACGCGAGTCGACCAAGGCATCTTCCACAACGGTCTTGATCTTCGCCCGGTCATCGGGGACCACTCGATAAAACGGAACCGAGTGCCCATGATCGGCGAGCGTGTGTCGAATGAACTTGCCACTTTCATCGGTCGCCTCGGTTCGTGTGTCCGAAAGCGTAATCACGGCAAATCCGAGCGCCCCCACTTTCGACGCGGCCGCTTCGTGATCTTGAAAACTTGATTCGGGAGCCGACATCAGAGACCTCCATTAGTAGCGTGGCAAACTTGGATCAATCTCCAACGCCCATTGATCGATCCCGCCGCGCAGGTTCTGGGCTTTCGAGAATCCTTGCTGTCGCAGCCAAATGACAACTTTCAGGCTTCGTCCGCCATGATGACAATGCACAACGATGTCCTCGTTCCGATGCGGTTCCAACTCACTGACTCGCGCGGAAATCTCACTCATCGGAATCAGCGTGGCCTGTGCGATGTGAACCGTGCGGTGCTCGTCCGGTTCGCGGCAGTCGAGTAACAAAAACTGATCGCCAGCATCCAGCCGCGATTTGACCTTCTCGCAGGTGACCTCCAGTGGCACGATCGATTGGGATTCGGGCATGATGTTTTGTTTCCATAAAATGGGATGGGCACTCTTGCCCGTCTGTGTTCGATAATGAACTGATCAGTAATTCAAATGAAATTCGCTTTCGCCAGACTTCCAGCAGACTGGCAAGAGTGTCCATCCTACTTCGTGTCGACATCCGCAACGGTTGGAGCTGGCGCCGGTTTGGGTGCGGAACTGGCTGAGGGCCAAACGAGCATCTTGACACCAATTACGATGATCACGACCGCGAACAGACGCGACAGCGTTTCGCTCTTGAGGTTCTTAACTGCGTCGGCCGCCACAAAACTGGTCAGCGTCGCGGTGACCGCCGTCGCCAGAAAGACGCGCCAGTCGATCAAGTCGTTCTGCCAGTGCTTGTACGTCGCCGCGATCGCGGTTGGCACGATCACCGCCATCGACGTGGCCGTGGCATGTTTCTGGTCCAACAATAAAAACATCACGAAGGCCGGAACCATGACGATTCCACCGCCGACTCCACACAGTGCGGCCAACAAGCCGCTGGCAATCCCAATTAATCCCGGAATCAACCAGGGTTCCAACGTGGTCATGAAAACGATCCTCAAATACACGTAAGGCGAACAAGCGGTCAGGCACTTTGGAATTTCGGAATTGGCAGTACGCCGGCGATTTCCCCAAGAAAGTCTTCGGTCGGCCTATTCCGACATTCCAAAGTG
>JANMIF010000513.1:0-4815 GCA_031375695.1 Planctomyces sp. | reverse complement strand
TTCACCGCTGAACCGGGGGGCTGACGCCACCCCGCTCGCCGGGTTCCGTTCCGCTGGCGTGACGGACTCTTGGGCGTGCAGCAGTTCGGCGAGTGTGGCCACGAGCTTGTCGAGGTCCACCGGTTTCGGCAGGAAGCCACTGCAACCGGCGGCTCGGCATTTGTCTTCGTCGCCGTGCATGGCATTGGCTGTCAGCGCGATGATCGGACCGCTGTGGCCTCGTTGTCGCAATTGGCGAGAGGCTTCGTAGCCATCCATGACCGGCATTTGCATGTCCATGAAGATGACGTCGAACGGCTCGGCTGTCGCTTTGTCGAGAGCCTCTTGGCCATTCGTCACGGAGGTGACGTGCAGGCCGTGCCGGCGCAGAACCAGTTCGATGAGTTGCCGATTGGCTTCGCCGTCGTCGGCCAGCAATATGCGAGCTGGCGGGAAGGCGTAATGTTTCTTGGCGGATGTTGTCTCGACGTGCTTCGCGCTGGCGGCAAACTCTTCGATCGACAGCATTCGTGTGTCTGCCGACAGTTCCCCGATTGCGACTGTGATCGTGAACGTACTTCCTTGGCCCGGCGTGCTGCGGACAGTGACGTCGCCGCCGAGCGATTCGGCGAATTTCTTGCTGATTGTCAGGCCGAGGCCCGTGCCGCCAAAACGACGCGTGATTGAACCGTCGGCTTGCGTGAACGGGTCGAAGATCTTGCGTTGCGCCTCGGCCGAGATGCCGACACCAGTGTCAGAGACGTCAATCTCCAGTTGCGAGCGATTGGCCGACAATCGTGCGACGAGCGAGACGCCGCCGTGTTCGGTGAACTTGATCGCGTTGCCGATCAGGTTTGTGAGAATTTGTCGCAAGCGGCCGGCGTCGGTGGTGACTTTTGCTGGCAGGCCGTTCGGCGTTTCGCAGGTCAGAGACAACGACTTCTCGTTTGCTTTGACACGCAGAATGCTGACGACGTCGGTCAGGATCTCATGTGGCGAGCATTCGAGTCGCTCGACTTCTAGCTTGCCCGCTTCGACTTTCGACAGGTCGAGGATGTCGTTGATCAGCCGCAGCAGATGCTGGCCACTGGAATGAATTGTGTGGAGATATTCGCTCCGTTGTTCGTCGTTGTCGTACATGCCGCGACGCAAGATTTCCGTGAATCCGAGGATCGCGTTCATCGGTGTGCGGATTTCGTGACTCATGTTGGCCAGAAAATGGCTCTTCGCTTCGTTGGCTGCTTCGGCGACCGCTTTCGATTGAGCCAGCTCGACCTTTTGAGATTCGAGGACCGTGATGTCTTCAAAGCTGCAAACGGCACCACGGACCTCGTTGTTCGGCCCCAACACGGGAGAACAATTGACAACGAAGATTCGTAGCTCGCCGTTCTGATCGATCAATCGCAAGCTCGATTGTTTGGCGACCGGTTCGCCAGCCAGCACATGGCTCCATGGATAGTCGGCGTTGGTGAAATGGCTCTTCGGTGAATTCGGATCACGCACCCAGGGCAATTTCGCGGCATGTTTGGTTGTGAGTTTTTCGGGGTCTTGGCCCAATGTCTGAGCCAGCGCTGAATTGCAAAGGACGATCCGACCTTTGCGGTCAATGACCAGCAATCCTTCGGCGAGCGTGTCGAGTGCGGAGCGGACTCGGCTGGGAACCGCTTTGTTTGGGTTAAGCTGTTCCAGTACTTTCCCGAGATAGAAGTAAAATACCCCGAAGCCGCCGACCGTCAGAAAGGCGAGCAGTCGCAACACCGGGCTGTGTCGCATTTCAAACCACAGATTTCCCTTGAGCGGCGTGAAGCGAACTTCCAGGTTGCCCCAGTTTCCGGCACTGTTACGGAGCGGGATCGTGATCTGCGACTCGGATGAGGCGTTCCCCTCCAGCGGTTCCCAGTGATTCTGATGTTCGCCCACTTCGGAAACGATCTGCCCGTCAGCCTGACGCAGCGCAGCCGACAAGACGTCGGGATGTCGCTCATCCAGAACCGTCAGCATCGCTTGCAACCGCTGCATGTCGTTGCGGCTGAGCTCAACCGACGCACTGACCGCCATCGCTTCACACAGCCGTCCTCGCCATTCGCGCTCGACTTCACGCGGATCGGCCAACAGCTTCAACATCAAAGCGATGACCAACAAGCTGGATAACAGCCCGGTCAGACCAGCCACAATGCGGACTCGAGGGGAGAGGTTCATGCTACGGCTCCATCGCGTTGGGAAAATCTCAAATCTCAATCGTTGAATCTCAAACGTTGGTGGTTCTGTCGAACTTCTCTTGGTTGTCGTGTCGTTCTTCCGCTCGGTCGATCATTTCGTCCAGCGATTCGTCGTCTTCGTCGTCATTCATCGAGGCAAGGATCGGAAGCGGATCGACGGACTGCCACATGGGGAGCGTGGCGAGGACGCTCGTCACGAGGTAACCGCTGCGGAGCAGCCACAAGATGTAGCCGATCGACAGGCCGGCCGAGGTGGCGGCGGCGCTGCCGGTGACCCATTCAGGAGTGATGGGGGCGTCTCCCATTTCTTCTTGAACGTGCTTCAGCTCTTTCAGGTATTGCTGATCGACCAAGAATCCGAGGTCTTCGTCGCCGAAGCGGAGCGAATCGCGGAGCGACGTTTCGACCGTGTTTGTTTCAACGGCCGCTTTGGCCGAAAGCGACGATGATCCGCTGTTGCTGGCGCGGAAATCGGGCTGGCGGTCGCCGGAGGTCTTTTTGATCAGGCTTTCGCCGGTGACGAGCAGTGCGCCGTTCCCTTTGTCGTCGGAATTGGATTTGGAATCAGTGGCAGTCGGAATGTTGTTGGCCCCCGATTGGCCGCCGCCGTTTGAGCTGTTTGAGTTTGCACTTTGACCAGACGACGGCGGAGGCGCGACGATCGGCGCTGGAGGATCGTTGTCGTGGTTGTTCGTGTTGGTGTTTGTCGTGCTCGTCGAATTGGTCGAGCCAGAGTTGGAATTGTTGCCGCTGGTCGAACCGGACGATGGCGGCGGTGGCACAATGATCGGCGGCGCAGATGACGTTACCGTGACGGTGACTGTCGCCGTGTCGGTGAGACCGAGCGAATCTTGAACTTGCACGACCAGGCTGTAACTCGGATTCGTTGCAGCGCTTAGCGTGTTGGCGACGGTGATCTGGCCAGTCAGCGGGTTGATTACGAAGGCTCCGCCGACGTTGCCGGACAGAATGGCGAAGGTACACGGATCGGCCGCGTCGGGATCGACAGCGTTGAGGTCGGTGACGATCGTGCCGTTGGCGGACGTTTCGCCCAGACTTCGCGAGGCGTCGTTCAAAACCGGAGCTTCGTTGACGTTCGACAGATTGATTTGAATCGTTGCTGTGTCAGCGAGGTTGCTGGAATCGGTGGCACGAACGATCAAATTGAACGTCGGGTTCACTTCAAAGTTCAAGGCAACGGAATTGGCGATCGTGATTTGCCCGGTCGAGCTGTTGATCGTGAACGCTCCGCCGACATTGCCGCCGATGAACGAATAGCTCAGCGAGTCGCCAATGTCGGGATCGGTCGCAGTCGCACTGCCGACAATGGTGCCATTCGCGGAGTTTTCGGCGAGGCCGAACGTGGCGGGGTTCATCGTCGGGGCGTTGTTGACGATGGTCAGATTGACCGTGACGGTGTCGGTGTCTTGCAGTCCGCCGCCGTCAGTGACTTGTACGCTAAGGCTGAAAACGGGATTCAATGCCAAGCTGACTGCCGCCGAATTTGCGACAGTGATTTGCCCGGTTGAGCCGTTGATCGAGAACGCTCCGCCGATGTTGCCGCCGGTGATTGCGAAGCTGCGAGTATCGCCGACGTCGGGATCGGTCGCGGAAGCATTGCCGACGATTGTGCCGTTAGCCGAACCTTCAGCGAGACTGAATGTTGCCGGGTTTTGATTTGGCGATTCATTGACGTTGGTCAGATTGATTGTGACGGTGTCGGTATCTTGCAGTCCGCTGCCGTCGGTGACTCGCACAGTCAGGTTGAATGTCGGATTGACTTCGAAGTTGACTGCGGCGGAATTCGCGACGGTGATCTCGCCTGTTGAAGCGTTGATCGCGAATGCTCCAGCGATGTTTCCAGCGGTGATCGCGAAAGTGCGAGTGTCACCAGCATCGGGATCGGTCGCCGTAGCGAGGCCGACGAGCGTGCCATTCGCGGAGTTTTCCGCGATGCTGAACGTCGCCGGGTTCTGAGCCGGACTTTCGTTGACGTTCGTGATCGCGACTGCGATGTCTTGCGAATCGGTCAACGTGCCGTCGCTGACTTGAACGGTCACGTCATAGACGTTGTTTCCACCCACGTCGGCCGGCGATTCAAAGTTGCGAGCCGCTAGGAAGCTCAACCTGCCGCTTGAGCCGTTGATTGTGAACAAACTCGCATCGGCTCCGCCGCTGATCGTGAAGGTGCGAGTCGCTCCGGCATCGGGATCGGTTGAGGCGACGGTTGTCACCACGGTCGTGTTTTCGGCGAGGCTGATGCTGGCCGAAATGCCGCCGCCGTCACTCGTGATGGCCGGAGCTTCGTTCACGTTCGTAACCGTGATCGCCAGGTTCTGCGTGTCGGTCAATGTGCCGTCGGACACGCGGACGTTGACGTTGTAGACATTGTTTGTGCCGACATCAGTCGGCGTTTCAAAGTTCGATGCGGCGAGGAACGTCAACACCCCCGTTGTCGGATTGATCGCAAACTTCACTGCGTCCGCTCCACCGGAGATCGTGAAGGTCAGCGATTGAGCCGGAACATCGAAATCGGTTGCGGTCGCGGTTGTGACGGCGGTTCCGTTTTCCGCCACGCTGATCGCAGCGCTCGCTCCCGCGCCGTTGCTCGTGATGA
>JANMIF010000502.1:0-3050 GCA_031375695.1 Planctomyces sp. | reverse complement strand
CGCGTCTTCTGATAGCGTGTGTAATGCGTCTTTATAATCGACTGCAATGTCTGTGCATATTGCATGTCATATACGCCTCCAATAGTCTCCCCAGCGTAGCTGGCTAGTGCAACTGTAATTAGACGGAATGGATTCTGTTTTTGCTGGTTGCCAATTCAGCCTTTGGCGTTCACAATTCGGTCTATTGCGAATCTTCTTCCGTCGAATCTGAAGTGAGGGCGAACGTTGGCTCGAACAGAAACCATTGACATGCGAGAAGTATGGGCGGCGTTGCGTGAAGAATCAAGCAATGCCACCGCATCGAAATCCGATTTGCCCGCGACGATCCGATCGGCAAAGGCAGAACGCGAGGCGGAACGCAAGACGGAAGGGCCTCTGTTGCTGGATCAGGTGCGTCGGTCGATGCGAGTGGCTCATTATGCGATTCGAACCGAGGATGCGTATGTCGATTGGATTCGGCGATTCGTTCTGTTTCATGGAAAGCGGCATCCATCCGAAATGGGGGCCGAGGAAATCACCGAATTTCTGACTCACCTAGCCGTCGAAGGCAAGGTGACGGCCAGCACTCAGAACCAAGCGCTGTCGGGCTTGCTGTACCTCTATCAGCAGGTCCTGAAGGTCGAGTTGCCTCGCGTGAATGCGGTTCGCGCGACGGCCCCCGCTCGTTTGCCGGTGGTCCTCTCGGTGGCGGAAGTCAGGCGGATCATCAGTTGCGTTCCCGAGGGGGTTTATCGGCTGATGATCGAGCTGATGTACGGATCGGGCTTGCGGCTGTTGGAGGCCTGTCGATTACGAGTCAAAGAGATTGACTTTGACCGGGGGCAGATCGTGGTTCGTGAAGGGAAAGGGGACAAGGACCGTGCAGTACCGCTGCCCGAGTCTCTCCGGGAACGATTGCGAACGCAGATTGATGCCGCGACCGAACAGCATCGTTTTGATCTCGCCGACGGAAACGGTCGAGTCTGGCTGCCTCACGCCCTGGCGGAAAAGTACCCGAATGCGAATCGCGAACTGATTTGGCAGTACGTCTTCCCCGCCGCGCGTTTGAGTTTCGATCCGCGTGAGAACGATGGGCTGCTGCGGCGACATCACGTTCACGAGACGTCGGTGCAAAAGGTGATGCGCGACGCGGTAATTCGTTCGGGGCTGGCCAAAAAAGCAAGCTGCCACACCCTGCGACACAGCTTCGCCACGCATCTGCTCGACAGCGGCACCGATATCCGCACCGTTCAAGAACTACTGGGCCATGCGGACGTTTCCACGACCATGATCTACACGCACGTCCTTCAACGAGGAGCCTGCGGCGTGCGGAGTCCACTCGACCGATTGTAGAACGAGCGGATGAGGCGGCTTGGGAGCCGCGTGGAATGAATTTCTTCAGCCGGCGAATCTGCTTCGGCTTCCCTTTCGCGGAGCGACAGGGCCACGAATGCAGGTCGCCGAGCGGACTTGACTACGGTGACTTCTTGGCGGACGAAAGCAGACGCAGCCAATCATATTCGGCACATGATTGGCGCGAGCGCCCTGCGGCTTATTCTGTTATCCCCGCGCTCGCAGATGATCAACATGGCAAACGACAGAGGTTGGCCGATGATCCAAGAGAGCGTCATGCTGGCGGCCTCTTTCGTTGGCTGATGCCATGTTCCGAACAGTGGCCAGCCGTGATTTCGGTGGTCCATCGGACTTTGGTGTGGGTGGCTGAATGGAACGACGGTTCGCTCGGAGGGAGGCGTACGCTGTGCGACCGAGAACTGGGTGCTACGACTGCACGCGATCAGTCACGGCGTGGGGACTGTTCATGCAAACGGTCACTCAAACGCGCAACATAAACGTCTTCCGGCTCGCCTGAATGACATTGTTTTCATTTTAAGGCTTGCTGGATTTGTTCCAGTCGTTGCCGAAGCTGCGGATCTTTGCCGAGTCGTTCGTCGAGCTTACGGACAGAGTGTAGGACGTAAGAGTGTCATCTTTGAAAATGGTCGCCGATCGCTGGCAGAGACATCTGGCACAGGTTTCGGCAAAGCCACATCGCCATTTGTCGCGGCAACACCAGCGCGGCGGAGCTACTTGTCGCCAAGCAGACGTTTCAAACGCTGTTGGTGATACGCCAGCCGTTCGTCCGCCGACATCTTGGAGAAGTTTGGTACGTCAGAATCAACCAATTCGCCGCCAGCTGCCACGGAACTCGCTGCCGCCGTCGCCACACTCGGCAAGCTGATGGCCGTGCCGCTGCCGCCGTAGCTCATGACGTTGGTCTGTAGTTTGAGGTCATCCTCCAGCGAACGATGCGGCGCGATCTTCAGTTCTTGCAGTACTCCGTGATACGCCCGCACCGCCTCGCGCGGGTCGATGACTCGGTCGGCAACGTACCGCAGCATTTGAATGAACGCCAATTGGTGCTCGGCCGAGTTGATCTTGCGGCCGAACAGCGCGACCTTGGCTCCGTACTTTTGAGCCTCGTGCAGCAGCAGGAACGCATCGAGCGTCGTTCCCGCGCCGCCGCCGAGAATCCCAACCACTAGATGCGGATCGAAAGCGACCAATTCCTCCATCGCCTTTGGTCCGTGATACACCATCTTCAAAAAAGCAGGACGTCCGGCGCTCGTCACCCCGGCCAACGAGCGAGCGATCACATCGTTGATGAAGCTCGGCAGCAGTTCTGGAGCAATAACTCCCGGAACGTTTGGATCGAAGATTTCCAGAAAGTATCGAAACTGTTTTCGCTCGCACTCTTCGCGGAAGTCCTTGAACTGCGTCAGCGTGTCGAGGTCGAGGCCGATCTCGTTGTTGAACGTCACCGAATACAAACCAAGGTTGACGCCGAGTGACCGCTCGCCCGGATCGCAATCGAGATGCCCGCACTGCATGTGGTCGAGCGACGCCGATCGAAACGGCCGCGCCGGAGCCGTGTGAACCTTGCCCCCCCGATGAATATGGATGTCAGTCGCATCATTCGCGCGAGCTGCCGGTGTGACGGGTGAATTGTCGAATAGCCGTTCGTGCTGCGCCAGCACTTCGCTGGTGCTGGCCGACATCAGCACGATGTCCAC
>JANMIF010000498.1:0-1821 GCA_031375695.1 Planctomyces sp. | reverse complement strand
TCTACAGTCTCCAAAAGCAGCGTTCGGAGATCGGAAGGTGAGCCCATCCGAACGCTACCGGGTGGTTCCAATGATTCGGCCAGACAAACCTCTTCGTAGCGGGGCAATCCGGCCAAAAGAATTTGTCGTTGAATGCGAGCGGTATGGAATTCCGCAGGAGCGTCATCGTGTTATTCTGGTCGGTATCAGGGAGGATCTCGGTGATGCCGAACTTCCCGGATTGACGTGCGCTCCGGCACCAACAGTTCGAGAAGTCATCGGCGATCTTCCCAAATTGCGGAGCGGTCTATCACGCTCTCGCGTTGACGACGGGTATGTGTACCTTCAGGACAGCCCGGACCTCTGGCTTGAAACCATTATCAACCAGACAATCCGCCAAGCACCTGAAGGCGATCGTCGCTGGTTGAAGATGCTGAGCAGCGGAAAAGACTCCCAAGTCTACAGAGAGATCATCAATACGGTTCGTTCGCTGGCGTTACCAGAGTGCGATCGTGGGGACGAATTTGTCGAATGCTCGCTGGCTCCTGCTGTGCCGCATTCGATCCGGTCCTGGTTGATCGATGAGCGTCTTGATGGCGTCTGCAACCACCAGACCCGCACCCACATGGACAGCGATCTTGCACGATACATATTCGCCGCCTGCCACGCGAAGATTTATGGTGAGTCACCCAAACTCGACCGGTTTCCGGCGGATCTGCAACCTGACCACAAAAATGCGGCGTCGGGCGATTTCGAGGATCGTTTTCGAGTCCAAGTTGCCGGACGACCATCGACAACAGTCACTTCTCACATATCCAAGGATGGTCACTATTTCATCCACCCTGATCCGGCACAGTGCCGCAGTATGACCGTGAGAGAGGTCGCACGGTTGCAGACGTTTCCGGACAACTACTTCTTCTGCGGCCCGCGCACCGCTGCATGACTTCGCGGATTCGAGAGGCAAGAAATGGCCCGACGTGATTGGACCCATGACGAACTCACCCTGGCTATGAATTTGTATTGCCAACTTCCATTTGGGCGTCTCCACAAAGGGAACTCCGAAATCATTGTGCTCGCCACGGTCATCGGTAGAACGCCGTCGAGCGTGGCTATGAAACTTTGCAATCTGGCATCGCTTGACCCGGCTCACCAGCAGCGTGGGGTCAAAGGATTGTCGAGCGTTTCAAAGGGTGATCGCGAGATTTGGCAGGAGTTTCATTCGGACTGGGAACGCCTTTCCGTGGAGAGCGAATCGCTTCGCGAACGGCTTGGTATTACGTTCGCGCCCACTGCACCGGAGTCTGAGCGTCGAGCGAGCGAAGGCTTCATCGGGAATACCGAAGGATCGAGAACGGTGAAAGTCCGACTGGCACAACGATTCTTTCGCAAGTCCGTCCTGGCGTCATATCAGTCACGGTGCTGCGTCACCGACATCGCACTTCCTTCGTTGCTGATCGCCAGCCACATTCTGCCCTGGAGTGCGTTTCCCACCCACCGGGCCGATCCTCGAAACGGCCTTTGCTTGTCCCGAATCCACGACGCTGCGTTTGATCAAGGACTTGTCACGTTTGACGGCGAATATCGCCTCATCTTGTCGCGCGAGCTTCGATCCGCGACGACGAACGAAGTTCTTCGGACATCATTCCTAGCATTTGAGGGAAGACCGATGCGTCTCCCGGAGAAATTCCAACCAGATCCAACTTTTTTGGAAAAGCACCGAGCCGAGGTGTTTCTCGGTTGAGCCATCACGGCTGGTGGTATCCCACTCGAAGCCGTTTGCATTGAGGCAACAGGTCTCTGTCAGAGTTGTCTGCCGATCTGAATTCGAACTGGCTCGGTTAC
>JANMIF010000488.1:0-11886 GCA_031375695.1 Planctomyces sp. | reverse complement strand
AACCGTAGCCAAGAACGGCCCAACAATCCCAGACCAATCCTCGTCTGTCGGATAATTACAAGACAATTCCGACCAGCGTCAACCGAAGGTCCGCACACAACCCCGTCACTACGTTGCTGACAGTGCCATTCGGGACAGATCCATTTCGATATTCACCCCCAACAACGCCC
The DNA here is from genome assembly GCA_031375695.1 of Planctomyces sp. Lineage (GTDB taxonomy): Bacteria > Planctomycetota > Planctomycetia > Planctomycetales > Planctomycetaceae > SXKJ01. The sequence continues at coordinate 11,716 of JANMIF010000488.1, read as the reverse complement.
GGCCACAGAACTCGAACGTCAAAAAGTACAACGACTTTGGAACCAAGCTCAACTCAAACTATAAACGGCATTGCCTGCCAACCTACCGCAATTTCCAAACGGTCATCTGGCGATCGTGGCCGATGAACAAGTGGCTGCCCGACACTAGCAAATCACCTCCTTGTGCTGAAAACGATTCTCGCAGCGAGATGCGGCGAGCAATCCGGCCAGAGGCTGCGGCAACGACCAGCAACTCGTCGCGTAATGGCCACACAATGTGACGGCCAATCAACGCGCCGCGACCGACGGCCCAGCCTTCAGGGTCGTCGTCGCCGACTCGACGAAGCGGCCACGCGGAGCCGCCGTCGGATAATCGCACGCCCCACAGAGAGCGGCCGGAAACGATCAACGTGTCATCGCAAATACCCAGCAGGAATTGAATCGGATCGGGCCATTCGCGTTCCCACATTCGCAAGCCGCTCTCGGCGTGAATCGCCATCAACTTCTGGCTGTCGAGTGGCGCGACGTACAACACGCCACGATGAATTAGCGGTGGAGTAGAACCGAATCTCCGACGTTCACGCGGCTCCGTCGCAGCATTGTCGGAATACGTTCGCAACCATCGAATCGTGCCGTCCGACTGCTCCAAAGCCGCGACGGCTCCTTCGTCTGTCGAAACAAATACGCTGTCGTCCGCCAACGTCAAACGCAGATGACTGGTTGAGTTCACCGTTTCGTTGGTGGCGGCGATCGTCACGCCGAGCTTTCGTTTCCACACCAGTCGGCCCGAATCCGCATCCAAGCAGGCGATCTGCATTTCTTCCTGAGGCAGACTGCGGCGCAGGCCCACGAAAACCCGCCGAGCCGTCACGGACGGCGAGCCCTCGAAGCACCACGGAGCCCATTCACGTAGCTGATCCCGCGGATCAATGTCGTCTGCCGAAACGCGCCACACCAATTTGCCTTCGCCGACACCGATGTCTAACCCAACCAATTCGGATGGCGACTCCCCTTCTTGTTTGGCTCGGCCGGTGATCGGCCAGCCGAGTCGGGCATACAGGCGGTCTTCCAACGCGGTCATCGTCTGCAACACGCGTCCGGAAATCGGGCATTTGGGCGACGTTGGATTCGCCACGGCATGAATGATCGCGGCCTTGTCCGGCGCCGCGTTGGCCTCGTCGTTCGCATCAACTTCGCCCTCCCCCTTGACCTTCGCCGACCATGCAGCGCGTCCATTGGAGAATTCCCAACCGAGAATCATCTCGCCGTTCGTGACGAACAGTTTTTGATCTGCCACAATTGGCCAGAATGCACCGAGTGGTTCGCGATCGGATCGCAATACCGCCTCGGCCCAGACGGGCTGCGGCAAGCTTCGCGACCAGATCAACCGCTCGATCTCCGGCGGAGCGTCCGCATTGGACGTCAACGGTGCGCCGCCGCGTACACGCGTCAATTGCTCGGACAACAGATCGGCGAGCAATCCGTCGCGGCCACCCAATCGACCTCTCGCACCATCATGTCGTCGTCGGAACGCAGCCAATTCTCGCTCGGCTCGTGAAACATCTCCATCGAATATGCTGCACAACACCAACGCCGCGCGAACTTCCGACTCGTTTGTATTGGTTGGCTGTCTCAACAGCCCAAGTCCCGCCGCAGTGCGCAATGCCGGTTCGGGCGGAAGAAGTAATTCCCACCACGTTCGAGCGAGCGAGAATTCGCCCAACTCAAATGACTGTTCCGCCAAACGGCGAACCGCTTCGCCCCCATTTGAGGTCGCAAAACCGCGCCGGGCGATCCGAAGCCAAGCGGCGCGATCGTCCGTCCGCCGCGCATCGGCCAACCAAGAACTTATCGTTCCGTCCGCGTGCGAACGAAAAGCCGTCAGTCCCGCCGGCGGAAGCAGCGCTGCTCGACACTGACAATATCGCGTCACCGACATGTACCAGCCGGGAGCAATTGGCACCAACTTGTCACCTTGTTCGGTCTGAGCTTGCCGCAGCAAACCGGCAACGACGTCCCATTGCCGTTCAGCCACGAAGTCCTCAATGCTCGCCAGCCGTTTCGTAGCGGCATTGTCCAAGTCTAGTGTGATCGCCTCGTCCCACGACTTCTTCAACAACACTTGGGCTTCCGCCGCAGCAGCTCCGCTCAGCCAAGCCACCAAGATTGTCGCCAAGATCTGTGATCTCATGGCATTTCTCGCAACTTCGTCCCAATCCGAAACACGATGTACGCCACCAGCAGGCAGGCAGGCATGACGATCAACGGAATGCCGAAGTTCAGTTGAAACAGAATCAACGCTGGCAAAAAACTCAACATCGCCAACTGCATCAATAGGCCGATTGTCTGCCGCACGAAGTTCACTTTCGACAACAAATGAAGGGAACGAGTTCTTCGATCTGCATTGCGTCCAGAATACGGGCCCGAAGCGCAAGTGAGTGAACGAGTATCACGTTAGTCACTGTTGCATGACGCTGGTGATTGAAGCCGGAGACTTGAGCGTCTGATAGATGACGCAATAACGCTCGGTCAGGCTGAGCAGTTTTTGCTGTTGTTCGGGCGTGGCGTCGGAATCGAGATGAAATCGGAGCCGAATGTTTTGGAAGCCGATCGGGATTTCCTTGCGAACGCCGAGCGTCCCTCGAAAATCAAGGTCGCCTTCGGCGGCGACGGTTCCGCCTCGAAGGGGAATGGCGAGCGCGGTGGCGACGGCTTTGAGAGTGACTCCAGCACAAGCCACGAGAGCTTGCAGCAGCATTTCTCCGGAGCAGGCCCAATCGGCTTGACCACCGGCCAAAGGATGCAGTCCGGCCAAAACTTTTCCCGTCGGAGTGGCGACTTCGCACGTAATGTCGTCGGTCGCCAGGGAACCCGTCGCGTACATAGTGACTTGAGCGGCTTGTGCCTCTTCTTGATATCTGGCTTTCAGCGGCGCTTGTTTGGCTTTGAGTTGCTCGCTATTCATCGCGTCCCTTTTCTGGTTGTGGTGTCAACCGGGGCTAGCGCCCCACGACCGGCATTGTCCGTTGAGGAGTCGAACATGAGCAAGCGAGTCGATTGGTACTATCATCGAGGCGGCTGAACAACGTGCGTTAAATCGCAGGGGTTCCTTGCGGAAAGTGAAGTGTCGGTCGCCGAGACCGTGGATGCGAAGAAGGTGCGATTCGCCGAAGCCGAAGCGTTGAAGCTGGTGCGTCAGGCGGATGAGATATGGGTGGCGAAAGGGAAAAATGTGCGGCGGCTGAATCTAAAGAAAGAGCCGGTTGACGATGACGAGTTATTGAAGTTGATTCTGGGTCCGTCAGGGAATCTGCGAGCACCGGCCATGCGTTGCGGTCGGCGAATGTTCATTGGATTTGAACCGGCAGAGTTCGCCAAATTCATGAGGGAATGATGTCCGTAGTTCCGACCAACTTGGATGTTGTGGAACGAGGACAGGAATGTCCACGCGAATCCGTTTGGCGTCGGGCGTGGACTTGGTTCTGCCGTCCGTTGGCGTCGGATCGGTCGTTACTGCGCGAGCGGCCGTTTCCTGGTGCGGTGTTTTACATCTGGTCGTATCCGTTCACGGCCGGCGGCAAGCTGATCATGGGGGGCCTGCTGGTTTCGGCCTTGGTCGGTTCGATCACGAACGACATTCCGATTTATCAATTGCCTGTCGCGCTGTTGGTACTGGTGTTGTTGGTGTCGGCAGTGGGATCGGTGTTGCGTTGGCTGAGCGTGAAGTTGACGGGCGAGTTCCCCGACGTGATCTCGGCCGGTCAGACAGTGCGTGCGGAGTTCACCGTCACGAACGACAATCGTTTGCCGTTGTTCGATGTCTCAGTCGCGTGCTTTTCACTGCCTCGCTCGTTTGATGTGGATCGCGAAGAGCGGATCGTAACGACGCTGTCCGCCGGCGAATCGGCGAAGCTGACGATCAAACTGACTCCGCGACGACGTGGGTTGTATGATATGCCGTCGGTCCGTGCGTTCTCGACGTTTCCGTTCAATCTGTTTCGGAATCAATTGGCTCGGAAAGAATCGCGGCCGTTGCTGGTGTTGCCTCGGTTTGAGCCATTGTCGCGACTGCACATTAACGTGGCGAACCGCTATCAGCCGGGAGGTGTTTCGTTTGCCGCGCAGGTTGGGGAGTCGCCGGAATACATTGGGAACCGGGAGTACATGCCGGGAGATTCGCCTCGACATATCGACTTCCGTTCGTGGGCGCGATTGTCCAAGCCCGTCGTGCGTGAGTTTCAAGAAGAGTACTTTCATCGCGTCGGCTTGATCCTGGACACGCATGTGCCGTGCGGGCCGTTAGGACTGCGATTGCCGTGGCAACGCCGATCGCGAGAATTCGAGGCGGCGGTCAGCTTGACGGCGTCAGTGGCGCACTTGTTCTCTCAGGGGGAGTTCCTGTTGGATGTGTTCGCGGCGGGACCGGACATCCATGTGTTTCGTATCGGTCGCAACACGCCGCCGCTACCGAGCGTGCTGGAGATTTTGGCGGCGGTCCCAGACTGTCCGCAGAGTCCGTTTGATGGCTTGACGGCCGCGTTAATCAACGAGTTTCCGTACATCGCGGCGGTGGTCTGTATCTTCTTGGATTGGGATGCGTCGCGGTATCAGATCGTCCGCGCGGCGCTCGACAGTGGCTGCCAAGTGAAGGTCGTGTTGATCGAACGGAATGTGGCCAAATCGCGAGTGGTCGATTCGTTTGGCGTGGAATTGGTGAGAGTCACCGCGGCACAAGTGGAAGCCGGCTTGGGAGAGTTTTGAAGACCATGATGCGACAGTCAACGACAGCTTTGTTGATCATCGTCTTGCAGGCGGGACTGTTTTGGTTTCTGGCCGAGGGAGTAGTGTTTCCGATCGTCGTGTGTCTGATCAGTTTGCCGGCGGTGTTGCACCAGCGGCGTTGGGAGATGTCGTCGCAGACGTTGCCGCTGGTAGATTTGGGGCTGGCGGGGATCTGCACGATGCAGTGGTATTTGGCCCCGTGCGAATTGCGGCGTATCTCGCCCTTTGTGATGTACCCGCTGGTTCATGCGGCGGCCCAATTTTTCTTGTTGGTGCAGGTGGCTCGGCTGTGGGGGCGGCGGCCGGATCGCATGCAGCCAGTCTATTTCCCAATGCTGGCGATCTTGGTGTTCATTTGCTTGGGCGACATCGACACGACCCCTCGACAGCATCGGTGGTATCGAGACGCCGCAATGCTGCTGGTGGGATTGACCTGCCTGTTTTATGGCCAGGCTCGGCGGATCGAGATTTCGGCGGTGACGAAATCGTCGCGCTGGCTGCGGCTGGCGATCAGCGTAGGGGTGCTGGTGGTCGCCGCGATTTCGATTCGCGAGTGCAATGTGTTGCTGCGGCAGAAATGGGAGTCCATCGAGAAGTGGCTGGGGCAAGTTTCGACTGCTCGTAGTCGGCCAAATCGCCGGGATGTGTTCGCTGGTTTTTCGGGAAGCGCGTCACTGGACAGCGTCCGATTTTTGAAGAGCAGTCTGAATCAAGACGTGGCGCTGCGAATTCAATCGGAGGACGCTCCCGGATATTTGCGAGGCGCGGTGTTTGAGCGATTGATCGATCGCAGTTGGGAATGGAATCCGCGCTGGCAACCGGTCTCGCAGATGCGCAAAGCAGAGATCGCTGCGACATCGGACAAGTCGGCGGCGGTTCGACAGCCGGCCGCGACAAGGCCGCGTTTAGTGTTGCGACCGGCGGCTGGACGGAAGCTGCATCCGATGACGATTTGGCGAGAAAACGCGGTGGAGCGGTTCACGTTTTTGCCACTGACGACGTCGCATGTGGAACTGAAGGTCAACGAAATGCCGATCGATCGGCATGGTGTGATCTCAGGCGACTCACTTCCCGGTGATTTACCGATGACCGCCTGGGTGTCGGATTTGGATTTCACGCCCGAGTCACCGGAGCCGCTGGTCCAACCGACGAATTGGGACGGCCAGCGTCCGTTTTGTTTGACCAATGCGGAACATGCCGAGGCCGTGTTCCACCTGCTTCAATTGCCACACGGGTTGTCGCCGGACGTTGTCGAGATCGCTCGGAAAATCTTCTCCGACTGCGAAACACCAGAGTCCAAGCTGCATGCGGTCAAGCGCTACTTCAGCAGCTACCGCTATGCACCGGGGATCAAGATTCCGCCGGGACGCGATCCGCTGACTTACTTCTTGACGGCTCGGCCGCCGGCGCATTGCGAGATGTTCGCCTCCGGGGCGGCGGTGCTGTTGCGATTGGGGGGTATCCCGTGCCGTTATGTGACGGGCTATGCCGGTGCCGAACACAATTCCGTTGGCAACTATTGGATCGTGAGGCAGGCGGACGCTCACGCCTGGGTCGAGGCGTATCTGCCCGATCGTGGCTGGACGATTGTGGAAGCAACTCCCAGCGACGGATTGCCTAGCACCTCCGAATCCTTAAAGCCGTGGCACCTGTGGGACGAAATCAATCTGCGCGGACAGATGATTCGCGCGGCCTTGTCGTCGAACACCTGGCAAGGGACGCTGACGGCGATCCATTTGTTCGGCATGACGCTGCTGTCCACAATCCCTGGCTGGCTGCTGTCTGGTGGCGTCTTGTTTCTGCTGGTGAGACAGATTCCGTGGCGACGGCGAGCGCGGACGAGGATCGTGGACAGCGCGACCGTGCTAGACTTGAGGCTCTTGCTGGAACAAGTGGAATCGCGGTTGCGGCGATTCCAACTACAACGCGAATCACACGAAACTCTGCATCGGTTTGCCGAGCGGTTGCGATCGGAATCAGCGGCTCGGCCTGGCTTGCTGCAAGTTGCCGATTGGTACCATATGTATGCCGCCACGCGGTATCGCGACGATTCGACCGTCGCCGAAACGGACAATCTGCGACAACAACTCGAAGCCGTATGTCAGCAGTTGGCAAAGCCAAAGCTGGGATCTGTTCGAACGGCAAAACACTCACCCTTGTTGACGGACACTTTCGCCAACGAGTGACGTACTGCGTCATCGTCGGATATCCGAAACCGGGCCTTGTTCTGTCTCGTCAATACCCACGGAGATGACTCGACCGGTTATCAATGAAGTTTTCGAGGTTGAAGTCCTGGGGCTTGGTGAAACGAAGGTCGACTCTGCTGCGGAACAACCGGCTGAGGGATAGCCAAGTCGAGGTGGAGGTTGAACTCTATCTGGCCCGGCAGTCTCAGGACTGGCCCGGCGAGTTGCCATTTCCAGCCGCCGCACCGGCCATTCGGGTTTCTCACGCAGCTTCGCCACGAATCGCCGCACGCTGTAATAATGCGCCGCGAAGTCGTGCACGCGAACCAAGTCTTGATGAATCCGCGCCGCCGATAGCCTATTCCGCGCCATCACCAGAATGATCGCCCGATTCGTTTCACATTCATTACGGTGGAGAAAAAACCTGAGCGGCTCGTCGAAGCAGTTCGCAGTTTGACTCTGGCGACCAAGCCGGATTGGCACGAGGTGGCTCAGGCACAGCCGATGACGGCGATTTCGTCCTGCTCGCAGCAAGAATGGACGAGTTCTTCACGTTTGATTAGCTGAAACCTGCTGCTTATTTCGTCGGCAGGAACGTGCGTTTCGCGAGGCACGTCTCTCGGTCAACAGCCGTGATTCGGAACCGAATACGACTTTCTATAACTGCTGAAGTGCTCGAATTTCAGGGCATTTTGACGCGTCGCCGGGCGTTCGCAGTGGGAACCCGAATCGCGTTTGGCATCAGGATTGCTTTGCTGGTTTTTCATGCTCACGCAATGAACTTCGCGGAAATTCCGAAGTCGGTGGGCTGAATCGAATGTACCTATGCTGGAAGCGCTCAACCGATTTGTGGTCGCTGTTGGTGCTTGCCGGATAAAGCATCTTTTGGCTGGTTCGAATCATGAACTTTCAAAATAAGGCAACTCGCATTGAACTGTTTTCGCTCAAAAGCGTGCCGATGCGGACGTTTCATCTGACTTGGGTGGCGTTCTTTCTGTGTTTCTTCGCGTGGTTTGGGATCGCGCCTCTGATGTCGGTCGTCCGCGATGAGATGAAGTTGACGAAGGATCAAGTCGGATGGTGCATTATCGGATCGGTGGCGATCACGATTGTCGCGCGGCTCTTCATTGGCTGGTTGTGCGATCGGGTCGGGCCGCGACTGACGTACTCGTGGCTGCTGGTGCTGGGATCTTTGCCGGTCATGGGGATCGGGTTTGCGAATAGCTTCGAGACGTTTCTACTGTTTCGTGTGTTGATCGGTGCGATCGGCGCCTCGTTTGTGATTACGCAGTATCACACGTCGATCATGTTCGCTCCGAATTGCGTCGGGACGGCGAATGCCACGGTGGCGGGTTGGGGGAATCTCGGCGGTGGGGTGACTCAGTTCGCGATGCCGCTGATTTACGGAGCGTTGATCGGCACCTTTGGGCTGAGCACGTTTTGGGGTTGGCGAGTGGCGATGTTTGCTTGCGGGGCGATCTGCTTCTTGACGGGAATCGCGTATTACTTTTTCACGCAAGATGCGCCGGACGGGAACTTCTCTGATCTGCGGGCTCGCGGTTTGATGCCAGCCAAGACAGCGGTCAAAGGCTCGTTTCTCACGGCCTGCCGGGATAAACGAGTCTGGGTGTTGGCTCTGATTTACGGAGCCTGCTTCGGGTTGGAGCTGACGATGAACAACGTCGCGGCGTTGTACTTCGCGGATCACTTTGATGAGTTCAAGCAACTGAAACTCGACGATCCGGTGAAAGCGATGCAGATGGCGGGGCTGGCGGCAATGGGGTTCGGTGTGATGAATCTGTTCGCTCGCGCGTTGGGCGGGATCATCAGCGACAAGTGGAATGCGAAGTGGGGACTGACCGGGCGAGTTCGCTGGTTGTTCCTGACGCTTTTCTGCGAAGGGCTGTGCTTGATGTTGTTCTCGCAGATGCGTGATATCCGCGCGGCGTTGGTTTCGGTCGCGGTGTTCGCGCTGTTTGTGAAAATGTCGAACGGCGGAACGTACTCGGTGGTGCCGTTCGTGAATCGTAAAGCTCTTGGCTCCGTGGCAGGCATCGTGGGGGCGGGAGGCAATCTCGGCGCGGTCGCGGCCGGGTTCTTATTCAAGATGGAGGGACTCGCCTGGCCGACGGCACTGCTGATCTTGGGGGCGATCGTGACACTGATCTCGTTCAGTGCGTTCGCAGTCAGCTTTGAGACTGAGGTGGAAATGGATGTGGCTCCGATGCCGAACCCGTTGTTGGGCGCGGAAGCGGCTTGATGTGTAGCTCAGTTGTTCTGTCGCTGAGATTCCCGATCGTCATGCAAATGGGTTGTCCTGGCAAATAGAAAACAAGACGGCTGGGATTACGACCCGATTAGATCGAACTTAAGTGGCGGCTTTTTGTCGCACTGAATGCGAGTCATGGAATGACTCGCCTACGTTGGGAACAAACATGACGACCGCAACGAATTCTGAATCGACGCATAAGCAGACGATCGTCGTCATTGGCAACGGCATGGTCGGGCAACGATTTCTGGAAAAGATCATTGAGTTCGACATAGCGAAACAATTTCGGCTCGTCACGTTTTGCGAAGAGCCTCGTGCGGCGTATGACCGCATGGGGCTTACGTCGTTTTTCGCGCATCGCAGTGCTGAGAAGTTGATGCTGTCACGGATGGAGTGGTATCGCGAGAACGGGATCGAACTGCACATCGGGCATCGGGTGGCAAAGCTCGATTGCGAGAAGAAGTTCGTCACGTCGGACAAGGGATTGACCGTTCAGTACGACGTCGCGGTGATGGCGACGGGGTCGTATCCGTTCGTGCCGCCGATACCGGGAGTTCAAAAGGTTGGCGTGTTCGTGTATCGCACGATCGAAGACTTGGAACGGCTGATTGAATTCGGCAAGCACTCAAAGCGTGCGGCAGTAATCGGCGGCGGGTTGCTCGGTCTGGAAGCAGCGAAGGCCGCAGTTGACCTTGGTCTGGAGACGACGGTGGTTGAAGCCGCGCCGCGACTGATGCCGCGTCAGATCGACGAGGCCGGTTCGCGAATTCTGGTCTCGAAGATCGAACAGCTCGGTGTCAAAGTCATTATTGGAAAGCCGCCGAAAGAAATTCTCGGCGATGGCAAGGTTTCGGGAATTTCTTTTGGCGACGACCAGCCGCTCGATTGCGACATGATCATCGTTTCGACGGGCATTCGGCCTCGCGACGATCTGGCGAAGGAATCAGGGCTGCGAGTCGGTGAGCGTGGCGGCGTCATTGTTGATGACTTGCTGCGGACGTCCGATCCGTTTGTTTTTGCAATCGGGGAAGTGGCGTTGCATCGGAGTTTTATTTACGGGCTGGTTGCGCCAGGTTACGAGATGGCCGAGATCGTGGCGGCGAATTTATGCGCGAATGCGGTCGGCATTGAAACGAACAAGCACGAAGCGCAAGCGAGTGGTGAATCACCTTACAATTGCAACCTCTCTAGTGGGAACACCGAACCGCGCAAGTTCACGGGGGCCGATCTTTCGACAAAGTTGAAATTGATGGGAGTCGATGTTGCGAGCTTTGGGCAATACGAACTGAAGCCGGATGTTTCGCGGTCGGTGGTTTTTGATGACCCGGTCGCTGGGGTTTACAAGCGGCTGTTGGTTTCGCCGGACGGGACGACGCTGCTCGGCGGGATTCTGGTTGGGGACGCAAGTGAATTTGCGCAATGGTCGAACTGGGCGAAGAAGGGAACTCCGCTGACGAGTTCGCCCGGTTCGCTGTTGTCGGGCGAGAAGAAAGGTCCAGGCGGCGTCGCGGCGATGGACGACGACTGCCAAGTTTGCTCGTGCAACAATGTCTCGAAAGGGGCGATCTGCTCGGCGATTCGTGACAAAGGACTGGCATCGATGGCCGATGTCAAAAGCTGCACGAAAGCGGGGACCGGCTGCGGCGGGTGCATACCGCTCGTGACCGATCTGTTCAAGTCGGAGATGGCGAAAGCGGGGACGACAGTCTCTAACAATCTGTGTGAACACTTCGCGTACTCGCGGCAAGACCTGTTTCATCTGGTGAAGATCAACGGAGTGAAGACGTTTGGCGAACTGCTTGCGTCGCACGGAAAAGGGCATGGCTGCGAAATCTGCAAGCCGGCCGTCGCGTCAATTCTGGCGAGTCTGTGGAACGACAATGTTCAAGAACATCAGACGTTGCAAGACACGAACGACCGCTTCCTAGCAAACATTCAGCGCGGCGGACTGTACTCGGTCGTGCCGCGAGTCCCCGGCGGTGAGATCACTCCGGAGAAACTGATCGTGCTCGGACAGGTTGCTCAGAAGTATGGTCTGTACACAAAGATCACCGGCGGGCAGCGGATCGATTTGTTTGGTGCTCGCGTGGATCAACTACCCGACATTTGGGACGAGCTAATCGCGGCCGGGTTCGAGAGCGGACACGCTTACGGAAAGGCGTTGCGGACAGTGAAGAGCTGTGTCGGCTCGACGTGGTGTCGTTACGGCGTGCAGGATTCGGTCGGCTTCGCGATCCGCGTCGAGAACCGGTACAAGGGCTTGCGAGCACCGCACAAGTTGAAGTCCGCGGTGAGCGGTTGCGTTCGCGAATGTGCGGAGGCCCAGAGCAAGGACTTCGGGCTGATCGCGACTGACAAGGGGTACAACCTCTACGTCTGCGGCAACGGCGGAGCGAAGCCGCGTCATGCCGATCTGCTCGCGGCCGATCTCGATGAAGAAACGGCGATCAGTTACATCGACCGCTTCCTCATGTTTTATGTGCAGACAGCCGACCGGCTC
>JANMIF010000475.1:0-21016 GCA_031375695.1 Planctomyces sp. | reverse complement strand
CGCGTCTTTCGTGGAATGGTCCAGCGCCGTGGTCAGCCGCAGTTCCGTGCAATTGTGCTCGCGGCATACAGGAATCGGTGTGCGGTCACGAAGTGCAGTGTTGTTGAAGTTCTCGAAGCAGCTCACATCCGCCCTTATAACGGCGAGCAAACAAACGACCCTCGCAACGGCCTGCTGTTAAGAGCCGACATTCATCTGCTCTTCGATCTGGATTTGATTGGCATCAACCCAAAGACAATGAAGATCGTGTTGTCTGACAAAGTGAAGACACCGACTTACGCGAAGTATGAAGGCAATGATCTGCGACAGCCGAATGAGCCGTTCGAGCATTGTCGGCCGTATGTAAAGTGTCTCGAAATGCGTTGGCAACAGTTTTGTAATGCCAATGGCATCGCGAGTGGCCCAGCTTCGTAAAAACGTGACTCATACCGAAGCTTCGACGAAAAGATGGCTCGCTGAATTCGAATCGCAGGCGATGGTTCGGCGAACGGTTCTTGTCGGCTCCTCCCGCGCCGAGTAGCACCGCGAGTGTTTGCGTGAAACGTGCATTGTGCTCCAAGAGAGCAAGTCTGAATCTGGAGGTTCGCCATGTCTTCCCTCGTGTTGGATGCTCTCCCAGCCATGTGGACGAGCCGGGATTGGCCGCAGGCTATGCCGAGGTCTTCAGCCAAGTCGCGACGAATGGGCAACCGGTCATCGTGCGCCAAGCGGGCGAAGATTTGGCCGCAGTCGTTCCTTTGCAGTATTTGGAACTCGTGCAAGACGCCGTGGCTCGACAGAAGGCCGAGCAGATTTCGGCCACGCTCGATTGGGAACGCTTGGTCAAGAACTCGCCTCCGCCTCAAGAGTGGTTTAACGGTAACGAGCCAAAACCATTTTGAGGAAACGTCCGCGTGGCAGTCCCGAAGCACTGCAAATCGGCCGCATCGTGTGGGCCGGCATTCGCAAGCAGCGGCCGGCGATCATCGTTTCGTCTGCGAGCACTAGTCGGCAGCCATGCAGCGTGTTCGCTGCGGAGTTCGCTGTGACGTGACTGCGGTTGGGGGAATGCTGAGCGGCTGGCAACTTGGTTTTTCCGGCGGTTTTGGCTGATTCTCAAATCTCGCGACGATTGGCACTTCGTTTGATTAGTGGCCTCGTGGAGCACGTTTTCAACGTGCTCGAAATCAAAAGGCGGTTGGCACGTTGAAAACGTGCCCCACTAATTTCACGGGCGAGCGAAGGGGCGTGAGTCATGTCGAACGAAGTCCGCAGGCGGTCACCGGCTGAATGGTTTTTGGAAAGCTTTTTCCAGGAACGGAATATCAAGTGGATGCTCGCGCTGGGCGTGCTGACTGTATTTGGGTCGTCGCTGATGCTGGTGACTCGGCAATGGGATCAGTGGGCGCCGTTGTGGAAGGCACTCGCGGTCATTGGGTATTCGGGAGCCGTGTTTGGTTGCGGCGAGTTGGCCTTTTGCCGGCTGGGCCTGCGGAATACCGGAACGGTGATGAGGGCGCTGTCGCTGTTGTTGTGGCCGCTCAGTTTTCTGGCGATCAATCGGCTCGGAATGACGTCGCTGCCGATGCAGGTTGGGTTGCTGGTGCTCGATGCGGCGCTGACATCGTTGGCGGCGCGACGCATCTTTTCGGAATTCTTGAGAGGTTCACAGCCGACGCTGGTAGCGAGTTACGTCGCGTTGGCTTTGGCCGGCGGCGTGTTGACTCCTTTAACTGAGATCGCCGCACCGATCGTCGCTCTGGTTTTGTGGAGCGTTTTTTCAGTCGGGACGGTGAAGTCGGCGAGGCAAGTCTTTTGGCTGGCCGAAGAACACAAACGGCCGCGCGTGTGTGGATTTTTGCCAATGTTGTTGCTCGGTTCACAGTTCCTAACGTTGTTCGTGTTGAACTGTGCGACGGAGTTCACGCTGCCGTGGCTCGGCCTGGGCTTAGTGCTTGTGGCGGTGCCGGTGTTGCTGACAACCGACGCGATCGCGCGTGTCTTTCACCAGCGAACCGGCAATTTGGTTCGGCCCCTGCCGTGGACTATTGTGTTGCCGTTGTTTGTCGGATTGGTGTTGTGCTTCACGGGAGTCGGCTTTGCAGCGATTCCACAAGCAGATCGCATTCTATTTTCGATGGCACTGACACCGGCGGCGGGGCTGGCGGCGGCGATGATGTTTGTAGCCGCGCGACGCACCAGTCATGCGGCATTCGTCTGGGCGGGATTGATCGGCGCGGCAATTTCTTATCAGGCGATGCCAGCTTACTTCGCCGAAACCGCTCGGCTCGTCGTCGGCTCCGCCGCTTCGGCTGTTCATGAACAACGATTGCCCGTGGCGTTCTACGGATTGACGTGGATGCCGCTGATTTTCGGTTCAACGTTCTTTGCCGTGCGAGCAGGTCGGCGCGGCGATGTTTTGATCGAGGTGCCGTATCGGCGATTTGCGATTGGCGTGGCGGTGTTGTTGTTTGCGATCAGTTTCACGCACGCGAAGGCGATTTTCCCGGTCGCGGCGGCGATGACGTTGACGTTCGGCGTGCAGTCGGTCGTGTTCGGCGATCGGCGATTGAAACTGCTGGCCGCGCTGGCGTGGACGGCGTTGACCGCGAGTAGCCAATTCTTTGCAGCATCGGTCGCCGGCTGGTCGACGAACGCCGATGTACATCGGCTGGTGATGTTGGCGGGAGCGGCGATGTTGTTGGTACGTAGCTCAGTTGTTCCGCAACTGAGATTCCCGCTGCGTTCACAAAGGTTTGAATCCGCGCTGGCGGAAAACGAGTTTGCAGCGGAAGAACATTCTGCGTTGGAAGAGCAATCAGCGTCCGAGCGTCAAGCGACACGAGTCGCGGAACAACTCGTTTACGTAGACGCGACTCACAATGTCAGCCTGATTCATACGGTCGTGATCGGGGCAATGTGGTTAGTGGCGGCTCAACCGGCGATGTTGATGTCGCTGGCGACAGCGGGGGGATTCGCGGCGGCGGGGTTGTTGCTGGCTCATGCTTGGTTGAGGCTCAAGCCGGGGCTGGGTGAATTGGCTTTGGCTGGCTTTTTGGCAGTCGTTGTGAAGAGCACGGCGCTTGTTGTTCAGATGAATGCTGGGCTGTTGCTGACTTGCACAGTGCCTGCGCTAGTGATGTGGCTTGGCGGTCAACCGTTGACCAGACGGACAAACCGATTCGCGTGGGCTTTCGGTCGGCCAAGTCTGCGAGTGAGCGGTGTTGCGCTGACGTTGCTGGCTGGGGCTTCACAATTGGCGTTGTTGGTGACGAATATCGGCCTGACGCCGGTCTCGCCAAATTCTTGGCTCCTCGTGTTGCCGACGCTAATGACGACGATGTGGCTGTTCGATGTGGCGCGACGAAGCTCTCGATCACGAAGCCAGAGAGAAATCCGTGGGGCACGATTTCATCGTGCCGAGCAGGTTGAAAACCTGCTCCACGAGAGGCCGGGCGATGCTTGGCGGATGACGTTCGCAGCGTACGGGTGCATCGCGGTGGTGATGACGTCCGGATCGGTGTTGATTGGGGCGGGGAATGGCTTGTGGATTCCGACGGTTTGGGCGGGGATGGCTTTCGCCGCAGTGACCGTGTTGAGCACACGGTATCGAGGAGAGACGATCACAATGCCGGGGCCGATTGTGACTCCAGTGCGAGTGATCGCGACAGCGGCGCTGGTGCTGATCTCAGCAGGGACGTTGTTAATCGAGCCGTTTGCAGGGTTGGCTCGGCTGGCGGGATTGATCGCCACGAGCGGACTGTTGATCGACAGTTTGCTGCGGCGAGATCGAGGTCAGCGGGATTCGTCGTTGATGCTCGGCCAGTGGCAGATCGCGATGTTGGTCGCGCATCTGGTGGCTCCGTCGTTGCGGACGTTGAGCGATCTCTTCAGTGGTGCGGCGCTTCCGGCGGCATTGCCGGTCGCGATCACGGTAGCAGCGGGATTTACGGCGTTGCGATTGTGGCGAGATTCACATCGGGAACTCGAAGTGTCGGGCGTTCACAACGCGTTATCCGTGGCGGCATTCTCGTATGCGTTGCTGGCTTCGGCTGCGACACCGATGTCGGTTGTCGAGCCAGTGTCGGCAGTACTGGCGGTTGTGACGTTCGCGATCTTGGCGATTGGTGAATTCACGTTGGCCGTGCGGCGGCAGCGAATCGGCGGCGTCTGGATGGGTCAAGGAATTGTTGCGGCAGCGATCGCGTGGTTGCTCGTCGCAGGAGTAATCTCGATCGGGCACGGCTTTGCGATGTTTGCCTTTACGACCGGGGCGGTGATTGAGTTGGCAATTTCCAATCGGTGCGAACGGAGCCCGCGATTGGCCTTTGCGGCCGAGGCGTTTCGATTGCCGGCTCACGTGTTGCCGTTGATCGCGGTAGCGATCGGGATCGGGCGCCATGTGACCGGTGCGCCGGATGCGTGGTTGGGGACAAACAGTCTCGCGCTGCTGATGTCGGCGGCGTTTTACTTCTGGCAAGGAATCGAATCGAACGAGGAATCGGAATCGGAAAGCCGGCGCGGCCGATTCGTGTTGTCGAGCGTGATTTTGAACGTAGCTCTCGGCCTTTTGTGGCGTGAGCTGCAATTTAGTGATCCGCAATTCTTCATGATCCCGGCCGGACTGACGGTCTTGTGGCTAGTCGAAATCCTGAAGTGTGAGATTCCCGAAACGTTCCGTGACCCGCTGCGATATGCCGGGGCGTTGATGATCCTCGTATCGCCGACGTTTCACATTGTGGGCGGGAGCTGGCTGCACTTGATGTCGCTGATGGTCTGCTCGGTGATCGTGTCGCTGCTGGCGATTGGGCTGCGGCTGCGAGCGTTGCTGTACTCCGGCACCGCGTTCCTCGTGGCCGATCTGGTGGCAATGGTGATTCGCGGCAGCATCGATCACCCGAACTTGCTGTGGCTCGCAGGCCTGGCTGTCGGCGCGAGCGTCATCACGCTGGGAGCCATCTGTGAAAATCACCGCGAACGTTTGCTGACCCGACTGCGGACGCTAGCGGCGGAGTTGCAGTCGTGGCAATGAGTGTCTTGGGAGTGCGGTGTGTCAGCATCATTTTGGATCGGGTCGGAAATCGAACGTCGATGACCATGCCGATTCCAAACAACACTTCAAACCAAAGCGGTGCTGACACACCGCACTCCAAAGAAAAGGGAAATGTCATGCAATGGCTCAATCAGTTTTCGTTGGTCATGAAGTCGAGCATCACGGCGTTGCGGGAGAAGATCGAAGACCCGGAGCGGATGCTTCAGCAACTCGTCATCGACATGGAGGAAGAACTGGAATCGGTGCGTCGCAGTGTCGCCGAGGCGATTGCCGATGAGATTCAACTCGGCAAGCAGGTGAATCGCGAACGAGGGACTGGCAAAGAGTGGCTGGAGCGGGCGACGAAAGCGCTCAAACGTGGCGATGAGGCGACGTCGAAATCGGCCTTGGAACAAAAGGTCGCCGCCGAACAGCGGGCGGAAAATCTCAATGCCGAATACGAAAAACAGAAGACGCAGACTCGCAAGTTGCAGGACGCGGTGCATGACCTGGAAGACAAGATTCGTCAGGCCAAACAAAAACGAACGCTACTGCTGGCTCGGCTGTCGCGAGCCGATTCGTCACGACGCATCAATTCGGCGATCGACCGAGCAGGGAGTCAATCGGCGTTCGCTCAATTCAGCCGCTTGGAAAACAAAGTCGATCGAGCCGAAGCCCTCGACGAAGCCTACGACCGCATGGACGGCCGCGATTCCGATGCCGATGAACTCGATCGACAGTTTGAGGAAGCCGAACGACGTGAGACGGTGGCGGATGAGTTCGAAGAATTGAAGAGACAGTTGGCGGGAGCACAGTGAGGTCGTCATGTTACCCAGCCTGATTAGTGGGATCGTCGAACTGTTGCGCAGTTGGTGGCGAGTGGATCGCATCCGCTCGTCTCCAACGGAGGGGCGGTTGTTGCGATTGCAGCCGCCAGCGTTTTTGGTGATCGAAGGGCGGACGATTGAGGTGACTCGCCGATTGATCGGGCAGGATCGGAACGGGGTGTTTGTGAGTTATGACTGTTTGGAAAATGGCTCGACCGGGCGATTAATGGTTCGGCTGGCGGCGGATTTGGGGACGTTGCCGGTTCGATGGATTGGGACCGGCGGCGAACGAGTGCTCGACGAGCGGGATGTATCGGTGTTTGAACCGGCGCGATGATGCGTTGAATTTGGAAGCTCGCGAACGCTTCGGAGTAGTGTTTTCACCATGCTGAGTGATCTGCAATTGTTTGCGTTGGGAGCGGCAACGGTTGTTGACACCGTGCTGGTGTTGGCACTCGTTGAACGACCGAATCGTCGGCAGGTCGCTGTGTGGATGTTGTGGCTTACGGCGGCAGCATGGTTGTGGCACTCTGGGAGCTTCGTACACACATTACTGGCCGAAGTTGAGCATTCCTGGCCGATGCGGCTGAATTCGGCGTCGATGATCGCAATGGCGGCGGGGTTGCTCGTGATGCCGAGTGCGATGCTACATGGAGCGATTCGGTTGTGGCATTCGGGGGTTGAACCGAAGCCGACGGCGAATGCTCGGTACGGATTGTGTTATCTGCCGGTGCTGGCGCTCGGCCCTATCTCGCGATCACTTTGGAATGATCCGCGTGGGGAATTTCTGACTCTTGTGGCCGACTACACGGTTCCATTTGTGTCTTGGCTGTGTGTGACGAATCTATTTGCGTCGGTGACGTTTGCCAATTTGCGACGACGAATCACGTTGCCTCGCGCGGGACAGTTTTTTTCGGCGATGGCGTTGGCTCTGTGCGGGCTGAGCTTGCTGGTTGTCTTCGGCGTGTTTGTGGCGATCAGCCGTTGGCCGGAGCACGCGGAGTTGTGGAAGTTAGGGATCGGCCTTTCGCCGGTTATGCCGTCGCTGTTGTTCGCGTATTTCGTGATGCGGTTTGGATTCGTGCCACTGGTTTTGGAACGGACACTCGTTTACGGAGCGGTCTTGGCCGCCGCGTTTTTGTTTCATCATCTGGCCGTGCGCGACGTGACCAATCGGTTGACCGAGCAACTTCGCGTGGACTTTGCGATCGTCGAAGCAGTAGTCGCGGTCGGCGTGATCTTGCTGTATCAGCCACTACGGCAACGAGTCGCCGAAGCGTTGCGATACCTGCTCGGCGCGCGAGTGGCCGATGTGCGTGAGGAGACACGGCGGTTGTCCGCTCGGCTGACGGAACTGACCGATCAGCCGTTGGAACTCGCGATCGAAGCAGTCTCGGCGGAAATTCGGAAGTTGTTTGGCGTCGATCGGGCGAAGGTTGAATTGGCAAGTGATGTAGCCACGTTTCGCCAGGACGCGGGAGATTGCGACTCTCACCTACGTTCTGGCGAAACGTGGCGACGACTCGCCGAATCTGGGCAGCGGCTGGCGACTCGGCGGGATGCGCCGAGCCACGAGATTTCCGAATGGCTGACAACAAACGGCTACTCCGCCGCGATGGCATTTGAACATCGGGACGTGCGGGGGCTGATGCTTCTGGGGCGGAAGCCGTTCAATCAAGACTTGTCGGCGGAGGAATTGAATGCCTTCGCGCTGTTGACCGAGCAGTTCGCCATCGCGTTGCACAACGCTCGCTTGCAGCAAGATCGCTTGGCGGCGGAGCGGCGAGCACTGCGGCAGGAAAAACTGTCGATGCTCGGCTTGTTGGCAAGTTCGATCGCTCATGAGATCAAGAACCCGCTGTCGTCGATCCGCACGATCGCGACGGTGATGAGCGAAGACCTCGGCTCCGACAGTTCACATGCCGAGGATTTGCGTTTGATCGTCGGCGAGATCGACCGGCTGGCGACTTCGACTCGGCAGTTGCTGGAGTTTGCTCGGCCCGCGCCGGCGACTGGCGACGGCTGCGATATTCGCGAAATCGTCGAGCGGACGCTTCACATTTTGCGACATCTGGCCAAACAGCGCGGCGTGCGGCTGATCGCGGAACTTGGCGAATCGACGGCACCGGTTCGAGCGGACGCCGCAAGTTTGAGCGAGATTGTTTTGAATTTGTTGTCAAACGCGCTCGACGCGGCGGGTTCGGAGGGCGAGGTCTGTGTTTCGTGCCGAGTTGAATCAACCGACGTGATACTGCTCGTGCGCGACACCGGCCCCGGCTTGGCTCCCGAAATTCAGAACAACTTGTTCGAACCATTCGTGACCACGAAACTCGACGGCAACGGCCTCGGCCTGTACATCGTCGCCCGCCGAGTGCGAGAGCTCGGAGCCGAAATCCGCTGCGAGTCGCTCGCGGGAAAAGGGACCACGTTTGAGGTCACGCTGCCCTCGCCTCTCGCATCTGTCTCAGAAGCGATGAAGTAAGAAGGACAAAATTGAAGATGACTCTTCGAGTTCTCATTGCTGATGATGAGCTGGCTGCTCGACACGGGATGTCGCGGGCGTTGAAAGTCACGGGATGTGAATTGCTGGAAGCGGCCGACGGCGATGCGGCTCTCGCGGCGATTCGAGACGGCACGCTCGATTTGGTGTTTCTCGATTTAACGATGCCGGGTCGCGACGGGCTATCGCTGTTGCGGGAGTTGGCCGCACTCCCGGCGACGCAACGGCCGGATTGCGAGATCGTCGTCGTCACGGCGAACGAACAAATCGGCACGGCAGTCGAGTGCATGAGGCTCGGTGCGACCGATTACCTCACGAAGCCTTACGAAGTCGAGCAGCTTCGCGGCATCGTGCGCCGCGCGGCAGAACGCTTGGCCTTGCGAGAACGAGTCGCCGCGTTGCAAGGACAGCTCGATCAGCAGCAAGCGTTTGGAGCACTCGTCGGAATCAGCCGACCAATGCGCGACCTGTTTAGCCAGATGATTCGCGCGGCCAAGACGTCACTGCCGATATTGATTCGGGGCGAAACCGGGACGGGCAAAGAACTGATCGCCCGCGAGATTCACCGGCTGAGCGACCGCGCCACCGGCCCGTTTGTGGCGGTCAACACTGCCGCGATTGCTGAATCGCTGACTGAGAGCGAACTGTTCGGACACGTCAAAGGTGCATTCACCGGAGCCGACGCTGATCGTCCCGGTTTCTTTCGACAAGCGAACGGCGGCACGCTGTTCCTAGACGAGATCGGTGACATGCCAATCGCCGCGCAAACGAAAATCCTGCGAGCCATTCAAGAACGAATCATTCAGCCGGTCGGTTCGAGCAAGTCGATTGCCGCCGATGTCCGCATCGTCAGCGCGACGCACCAAGATTTGGAAGCCGCGATCTCCGAAGGACACTTCCGCCAAGACCTGTTGTTCCGAGTTCGCGGCATCGAACTGCGAGTCCCGCCGCTACGTAGCCGCCGCGAAGACATTGTGCTGCTGGCGAACTTCTTTCTCGAACGACAAACCGCCACCAGCTTACTGCCGGCCTTCGCCGACGACGCGATCGATACGCTGTTGGCTCACGCTTGGCCCGGCAACGTGCGCGAGCTGGAGCAAGCAGTTCTCGCCGCCGCCGCGATGTCCGAATCGCCACAAATCCTCGCCGCCGATTTGCCGATCCCGCGGCGCACCGGCTCTCCGGCGGAGCCACAATTCGCCGACTTGCACGGGCTGCCGCTCACCGAAGCCAAGAACAAACTGGTCGAACAGTTTGAACGCTGCGCCATCGAAGCGGCTCTGTCAGCAAACGGCGGCAACGTTTCCGCAGCAGCCAGACAACTCGGCCTGCACCGACAAAGCCTGCAACACAAAATGCAGCAACTCGGACTGTCACGTTGACGCAAGGCCCGTGATTCGGAGCAGCCATTGGCCGATCAAGGCCACGATCAACACCCAGCCAAATGCACCCGGCCAAGCCGACTGCGAAAAACGTTCGACCGGGTGTACTCGCAACAAAGCCAGCGAGCGATACGGCAATTGAAAGACGACGGCCAGCGCCAACAGCCAACTGGCCGGATTCAAACGCCACGCGGCCGAGAAGTCCCCTTCCGCGATACGAATGAAGGCTCGCGTCAACCCACAACCGGGGCATTCGATGCCGAACCAAACGCGGGAAGAACAGGCTTCTGGCGCAGCCCAACCGGGAAAACAGCACAACTCCACTCGCTGGTCGGGTCGGACTCGCAACGCGAAGGCCAACATCAGAATGCCGATCGCGATTATTAACATCTGAACGTGCCGTCCGCGAGAACTGGCGATTGGCGAATCGTCCGCGTCCAGAATCGGGAGTTCGGCGGCGTGTGGCGGCGAGCTCATGTCGCTGAATTCCTTCCACCGAGTTCAGCGATTGTTGGCACTATCATCCGAAGAAATCGCGAAGACTGTCTGGCAACTTTTACAACGAGCTCGCCGCATGTCCGGTCGGACGGTCACTCGATACTTCGCCGCACAACTGGGACAGGAAATCGCGATCGTTTGGGCTTCCGCTGGAACGGGATCGGGCTGACGGGGCGGAATCGGTTTCATTGGCGGAACTGACCGCGTCGGCGGTCTGGTCTCAACCGGCGTCGCGTTCTGGGGAGCGACCTTCGGCGGCGGCGTGACAGGACGCCAACCTTTCACCGTACCAACGTCCGGCTCTTCGACCAACAAACTCACCGGATCGAGTGGCAATTCGTCAAGATGTTGCTCGACCCAGCGAGCCGCCTCGCCGTTGAGCGGGCTTTTCACGTTGTAGCTTTGAAACGCGAGCATCTCGCCGATACGAGCGACAAGTGACGGCAAAGGCTCGCCGGCGCTCCAATGATCGCCGACGCAGATCGCATGCGGAGCGATGTTCGGATGAAACACGGGAGACAACATTCGGCACTGCGGCGGAACGCGCGGATAATTGCGCGGCAAGGCGATCTCGACCAAGTGACTTTTCACCTCGACCAGTTCCTCATTGACCTGCCGCAAGCTCCGAATGCGGTATTCGAGTTGATAGCGTTCGGGGGGTTCTCCGTCGGATTGAATGATCTTCAGCCGCGGATGCTTGCGCACATAATTGCTGAGTTTTTCAAAATCGGCTTGCAAGCGGCGTAGTCGGACGTTGCTCATTCTGGTGTCTCGAATGGACAGACCGCATGAATCTCTGGTCACGGAGAATCATCGTGGCAGTGACGCTGGCGAAATGCAACGACGGATGGACATATCAAGCCCGCAGCGCAAGCGAGTGATTGCCGTGATACTCACTCGCTTGCGCTGCGGGCTTGTATTCCGTCTGTGCGCTTGAATCGTGGCAATGGCTGTGACACAGTATCGAACAACTTGCAGGAGCGACCGATGAGTGCGATGACGATCGAAGTTTGGGATGCCACCGGAAACAAGAAACAAGTCGTCGAAGTGCCGGCCGACGCGGCGGTCAATCGGCTGATTGCCGTCTTAGTGGAGAAACTCAATCTGCCACGCAACAGTCCCGACGGACAATTGATGAGCTACAAGTTTCACCACCGCGCTAGCGGACGGCAGTTGCTGGATACCGAAACTCTGGCGGGAGGCGGTGTACACGATGGCGACATCTTGCGCTTGCAGCCGGAAATCACCGCGGGAGCGGGTTTATGGTGCGACACACTACCCCAAAGCGAGAGCAAGGGCTTCACGAAACTTGGAATTCCTCGCCATGTGGAACGCTCGCCCTCGCTTCGAGTTAGTGTGAGGAACCGATCGTGACGGGCGTCTTGCGACTCACCGACGCGGAGGCGGCTCAGGAGGGGCGGTTCGCGCGGCTTGAGTTGATCGGCTGGTGGGATCAGCAACGGTTGTCGCAGGCCAAAGTGCTAGTGATTGGCGCAGGTGCGATCGGAAATGAACTGATCAAGAACCTCGCGCTGTTGGGAATTGGGCACGTCGTCGTGGCAGATTTGGATCGAGTGGAGAACTCGAACTTGTCACGGTCGGTGCTGTACCGCGAAGCGGACATCGGTCAGCCGAAAGCGGCGGTGGCGGCGGCTCGCGCGAAAGAGATTTATCCGCAGATCGCCGCGTCGGCGTTCGTCGGAAACGTGGTGTATGACCTCGGTCTCGGCGTTTATCGCTGGGCCGATGTGATTCTCGGCGGCTTAGATAATCGCGAGGCGCGGGTGGCGATCAATCAAGCGGCGGCACGAGTCGGTCGCATTTGGATCGACGGGGCGATTGAGCGACTGGACGGTGTGGCGCGGGTGTTCGATCCGGCGCTCGGCCCCTGCTACGAATGCACCATGAGCGAAACCGATTGGATGATGCTGGAAGCTCGGCGAAGCTGCGCATTGCTGACTCGGCAAGAAATGGAGCAAGGGAAAGTTCCCACGACCCCCACGACGGCGTCGGTCATTGCCGGGATTCAATGCCAAGAGGCGGTCAAGCACTTGCACGGTTTGGAAACATTGGCTGGTCGCGGGTTCGTGTTTGAGGGAACGGGGCATCAAAGTTACGTCGTGACGTACACGCGGCGCGAGGATTGTCCGACTCACGAGGCTTACGAACCGATTCTAGTGAAACCGTGGTCGGTGATAACGATGTCGGTTGGCGAGTTGCTGGAACACGCGCGGCAAGAGGTTGGAGACGGCGCGGTGATCGAACTCAATCAAGATGTGCTGCGATCGCTGGAATGCTCGCGCTGTCAGCAAACGGAATCGGTGTTGATGTCGCTTGGGAAAATCACTGAAGAGCACGGCCGTTGCCCCCAGTGCCGCGAACCACGTGTGCCGCATCTGTTTCACACGCTCGACGGATCCGAAGGTTTGGCCGATCGCAAGCTCGCGGAGATCGGTGTTCCGCCGTGGGATATTTTGGGAGCGCGGCGCGGAATGCAGCAGGTCTATTTTGAATTCGCAGGTGATCGCGAACTGGTACTCAAGTAATGCAGAGTGAGATCATGGCTCGCAACAAGAATGCGTTGGACTTGGTTCCAACGGATGTGATAGAGCATCCGGATCGAAATGGCGGTCAAAATGATGTTGGACGTTCAATGTTCGAGGTTTTCGGATATTCCTCGTGCGGTGTTTGAAATTCATCCGCGGTGGCATCACGATACAGCCTGAATGACGTAGCGAGTCTTGCCAGTTTTCAAACGGACACAACGAACGGGAGTCGGTTCATGCAGGTCAATAAAACGCGCCGAGCGAGTGCGGCGTGTGGATGGCTGATGGTTTTCTGGGGCCTGGTTTGGGCGTGGTCCGCTTGGACGCCGGTCTTTGGGCAGGAAGATTCGGATTCCGGCGACAGCAAGCCGGCCGCGAAAGCCGTAGCCGACGACAGTACACAAGACGAAGAGAAGGCCGAATCCGAATCGGCGCTGTGGTGGCTGATCAAGACGTCCGGGATGATCGGGCTGGTGATCTTGATCATTTCGATTTTCTTTGTGCATCGCGTGGTGATTCTGTTCATGGAGTTTCGCCCGGAGGTTGTCGCTCCGCCGGAATTGCAGGAACAGTTGGAGGCTCTGCTGGCCAAACGCGACTTCAACGGCATTTATCAAGCAGCCAAAAAGAGTGACTGTGCTCTCGGTCAATTGGTCACGTCGGGATTGGTCGCGATGTCCTCAGGGTTAAACGAGGCGCGCGAGGCGATGGACCGGATCGGCGAGGCGGTGACGGTTCATATGGAAAAACGGATCAGTCTGCTGGCGGTGATCGGATCGCTCGGCCCGATGATCGGTCTGCTGGGAACGCTGAAAGGGATGATCGCCAGCTTCAGCGTGATCGCGCGATCTGGCACGCAACTGAAAGCCGGCGAGGTGGCGGCGGGGATCTCCGAGGCGCTGGTGCTGACGTTCGAGGGGGTCTTCATCTCGGTCCCGGCGATCTTTCTGTTCGCATTGTTCAAAGACCGGGTTTCGACGCTGACTGTCGATGTGCAAAATTCGTCGGACGAATTCATTCGCAAAGTCCACGCCGCAGCACATACCCGTCAACCGGGGACGCCAAGTTAGGCACTTGTGTTTTCGACGAATGCGCGTGTTTTCGGCCAACGGTTACTATTGGGGACGGTTACCTGACGTCAAACAGTTGCCAACTGACATAGACCGCGTGCCCGTCCTGCTTCCGTTTCAGTTCGGAAGCCCAGCCGTCAAGTTCATCGCGATTTGCTTTGTCCAACGACTCGTACGACGCCACGCCTTTCTCAAAGCGAGCCGGGTCTCCAAACAATCCCTGTTTTCGCAACCACACGAACCGCGCAGGATTTACGAAATCGGAGTAGCCATATGTTGTCCGATACCGCAGCAGTTCCTGCCAGTTGACCAGCACATGAGTCACTCCCGCTTCGGAGAACTTCCGGCGAATTTCGTCAATCGGTCGCAGCGGCCAATCCCGATCCGGCACTTTTTCCACTTCCGCCGGCCGAACCGCCAGCCAATCGCGGAAGATCGGCTGATCGAAAACCGTGTTGTAGATCACCGGCATCCGAGCATCGAAAACCTGAGCCTCACCCACACACAACACGACTGGCTTCTGGCCCAAGTTGCCGACGTCATGTAATTGATTCAGATACTGAATCCCTGCGGCCGTCCCTTCACAGCCTCTTCGAGACTCGTCCAAATCCGACAGGTAGGCGCTGAATCCGCACAGCGGAGTCGTGATGAATCCCAGATTGAAAAGCACGCTCAACCCAACAAACGTCGAGCAAGCTCGGACCCAAGTTTTGTTTATCGACCAAGTGCAACCAACTCCCGACAACAGCGCGACCACGGGAATCAACGGCACCCAAAACCGATCAATCCGGTGAGTCAGCAGCCACCATTGTAGGAACAGATACCCGACGTACAGCCACAGCCAGCGAACGAGCGATTGCGATTTGAGATTTGCAACTTGAGACTTGAGATCTGAATTTCTCGCCGCTGCGAACACCGCCAAACCAATCAACAACGGACTCAACCAATCCGCCTTCGCCGTGACATCGACAAACTTCTCAGCAAGATCGCTTAGGGCGTATGTGTTTGGACTGTGTCCCGCTCGCCATTTCGCGTGCGATGTCGAATCCCAATCTCGTCCACCGAACAGGCCGTAGGCCAACGGATAAACGGGGTTGCCGGTCTCAACCAAATTCTTGAGCAACCACGGTCCAATCGTGATCGCCAAGCCGCAGCTAAACGCCAACACCGTTTTGAAAACCACTCGCGCCCGATCTGCCGCCTCGCTGCGCGTCCAAGTGGCGAAAACGCTGGCCAAGAACAGCGGGATCACGACCGACACCAAGCCGGGGTATTTGCACGCCATCGCGCTTCCAGCCAACAAGCCGGCAACAACAAACAGACTCGTCGATCGCGTTTCAATCGCCAGCAACACGGCCAACAGCACGAGAAACAAGTAGCACGACAGCGCTCCCTCGACATACGCAATGATCGACAAGCGATAAGTCCACGGAGTCGAGAGATAAATCATTGCGGCCAGCCAGCCGACATTCGTTCCGAACCAGCGGCGGCCGGCGCAAAACAATGCCAACCCGGTCAGCGGAGCAAACCCCATCAACACCGCTTGCCCGGCCAGTGCTCCGCGAAACCAATCTTGTCGCAGCATCATGCCAAGCAGACACAACATTTCGGTCAAGAACGGAAAGTTCGTGTAAACGTTGTGTTCAAGAAACGTGATGCGGCCCGATTGAAAATACTCCTTCGGCCCGGTCAGGTGATACGCCTTCACATCGAAGTCCGTCGGCGGCAGCAGCGAACCGAGCAACATCGCCAGGAGAAACAACGTCGTTGCGATTACGGCCAACGACTTGGCCATCAAGTCATACGGAATCTGCTCACCTCGAAAGAGCACCCCATTGACCGCATCGAGCCAACCGTAGCCACGTTCGCTAAGACGTGGAGGCGAACTGATAGGTTTTTCCAGATCGCCCACGTTCTGATGAACGTGGCTACGGTTGGCAAACGATCGCCGCCGCAACGCCAACTCGACGACGAACGCCGCCGCCAACACTCCGCCCATCGGCCACGGCGACATCCAGCCGAGCAGCCCGCAACCCAGCGTCAGAAGCGACACAATCGACGCCCCGGCTCCACAAGCCAACACACATCGCTCGGCACATCGCGGCGTGAAAGGCAAATGCATCGCTCGCAGAATCAAATGCCCGACCGCCCAACTCCCCAGCCAGATCACCGCGGCAATTGCGATCAAATCCAGCCGCTGACCGAGATTGGCCCAACTTGATGGCGATTTCATTTCTGCCGGTGTGACGATGTTCGCCCACAGGTAGTCGGGTAAGTCCAGCCAAATGTCAGTTCGCGTTCTCTTTCCCGGATCATTCGGCAGCGTGAAGCTGAAAAAGAAAACGCCATAGCCAATCAACCAGGCCACGGCCAGCCAGACCTTTGCGCCGGAGACTGCTCGTGGTGTTGGGGCGGTCATTTCGATTGCCTGACCATTGAAACACGATCGCTACTTCGGCAGCAGCGACGCCAAATCGGGATGCGGACGCGCGATCACATCGGCCATGATCAGCTTGCCGCCAAGCCGTTCGACGGTGGCTTTGCCGGTTTCGATCGCAGTCTGCACGGCGGCGATGTCGCCCCGGACCATGATCGTGATGTACGCGGCACCGATTTTTTCTTTGCCGGCCAGCGTCACGTTCGACGACTTCAGCATGTCATCGGTCGCGTGCAATGCAGCTACCAAACCTTGAGTTTCCAACAATCCAACAGCTTCAGTGTTCATGGCACCCTCTTGAGGAACGCGGGAATCGTACAGACCCAACAACGGACTGAAAACGGGGGGCGCGTTCACCAGCCCCATTGTTTCCGACAACGGAGCCGGCAAGACCGAGACCGAATAAATACTCCCCATCCG
The DNA here is from genome assembly GCA_031375695.1 of Planctomyces sp. Taxonomy (GTDB): domain Bacteria; phylum Planctomycetota; class Planctomycetia; order Planctomycetales; family Planctomycetaceae; genus SXKJ01. The sequence continues at coordinate 4,325 of JANMIF010000475.1, read as the reverse complement.
GCGAGCCACTTCGGCTCCCCGTTCTGCGGCGGCCATGATCGCGCCAGTTTCGCCGATCAACTTCAAACATTGCTGCGGCCCATCGGTACTTTCGATCCCGATAATCCGCACCCCCGCCGTCTTCACGCACGCATCAGCCACCATCAACGACGGGGCCAGATAATGCACTTCCAACAACGCTAGGCTAAATCGTTCCGCCATGATCAATCCATCGAGGAAACAAACGCAACAACTTCGATTCGGCCGATTACGGCAAGACAGTGAGCGATTTTCCGCCGGATCGCCGAACTCAGCTTGTTCCAATCTCGACCTTAACGAACAGGAAAACTATGCGGTTGGCTCACTAACCCGAAGCGTCAGGCGTCGGCAAGGGCGTCACGACGAGACGAATTCCGTGTTTCGTGAATCTCTCGCTTCGGATTAGTGAATCAGGCACACTCGTCCGACACGACGACAGCTCGCAGATATTCGCGGTTCAGCCGGGCAATGTGACTCACAGAGACTTCGGCCGGACAGGCAGCTTCGCATTCATACGTGTTCGTGCAGCCCCCGAAACCTTCTTTGTCCATTTGGGCAACCATGCGAGTGACTCGCCGAGACCGTTCAGGATCGCCTTGCGGTAACAGCGACAACTGGCTGACCTTCGCGCTGACGAACAACATCGCGCTGGCATTCTTGCAAGCCGCCACGCAGGCTCCACAGCCGATGCACGCGGCACCAGCCATTGCTTTTTCTTGTCTGTCTCGGCCGATCGGCAGGCAGTTGGCATCTTGCGCGTTGCCCGTATTGACGCTGACATAACCTCCGGACGTGATGATGCGGTCGAAGGCGGCGCGATCCACGACCAAATCGCGAATCACCGGGAACGCGTTCGCTCGCCACGGTTCAATCACGATCGTGTCGCCATCGTTGAACCGGCGCATGTGCAATTGACAGGTCGTCGTGGCCCGATCGGGGCCGTGAGCCTGACCGTTGATCATCAGACTGCACATGCCGCAGATTCCTTCGCGGCAATCGTGGTCGAATGCAACCGGCTCTTCCCCCTTTTGGATGAGTTGCTCGTTCAGCACGTCGAGCATTTCGAGGAACGACATATCGGGCGAGACGTTTTTCATCTCGTAAGTCCGATAGTCACCGCGTGCGGTCGGGCCAGGTTGCCGCCAGATGTTGAGAGTCAAATTCAAACCGCGCCCACTACTCATTCTCGATCGCTCCAAAATGTTGAGGATTTGTCGAACGGGCGGAAGGATTGCGAACATCGTCGTTTGCCGCAAGTACGCTCCAACGGAAAGGTCCAACGGAATGGGGGCCGGACTGTCGCTTGTTACCTTTTTCCATCTCGCCGCCGACAAGATCATCCTAATTGAACCAGGCCGAATGTGTCGGCCACTGCGCCACCTACCGACCCAAGTCGGAGCCATCAACAGCAGCGGTTGCGAGATTGATCGCAACTGTAATGGTTGTACCCAATGCTGCCGATTTTGATGGCCGGTCCGCAAGTTGAGTTGATAACGAAATGCGTCATTCTTCCAATTCTGCCGACATGTAAATTGTGCGAATGGAATTCGGGAAAGTCTGTCCGTCGTGATGTGCGACAAAGGAGTGGCTATGACTTTATCAACAAACGGGGACGTTTTGGGATATTCGGTCAAGATTTGGGACTCGATCGACGACATCGACGCAGCCGCCTGGAATGAAGTGAGTGACCTTGATGACGTGTTCATGGATCTTCGAATGCTACGCGTGATGGCCAGTACGATGGCGGACACGAGCGAATTCGGTTTCGTTTTGGTGTACGACGAAAATCGCCGGCCCGTGGCCGCGACATGCCTCTGGAAAGTTCTTACCGAGGGGACATTGCTCGCGCGAGACAGCGTTCAGATTCGGCTGACCAAATTCCTTGCCAAAATTGTTCCAGCGCTCAATTACCATCGAATTCTGTTTTGCGGAATGCCCGTTTCTGCCGGGCAAAGCAACCTGCGATTCGCTCCAGGTTCCAACCACGAGAGAATCATGGCTGCGCTCACGAAAAGATTAGAGGCCATTGCGCGAGCCGAGCATTTGCGGTATATCGTGTTCAAAGAGTTCGATGATTCCCAGATTCCCTTTATGTCGTCCCTGGCGGATTTGGGATATCACCGCGCTGACAGCCTGCCAATGAATGAGTTCGCTTCGCCGCATGGCTCATTCCAGGAGTACCTCGCGTCGCTCAAGACGCACAAGCGATCACATATCAAAAACACCACAAAGAAACTGGAACGGGGTGGTCTGAAATTGCACGTAACCTCGGACCCCACAGAGATCGATGTTTTGTATTCAGACAAAGTCCATCGACTTTACGAAGCTGTGCTCGGAAGATCGGAAGCGCGATTGGAAACGTTGCCACCGGGGTTTTTCCGAGGCTTGGCGCACGCGTTTCACGAGGACTGTCAATTCTGTTTCCTGATGGATGGCGACGTGGTCCGTGCCTTTGGCGTCGTCTTATTTTCACGACGCGTGGCCTACACGCTTTATGTCGGAGTGGATTACGAAAAAAACGAAGAGCACTCACTGTATTTCAATACAATGTACGCCATGCTTGCTCAGAGCTTGACTCGTAAGGTGCAACTCATCAATTGGGGACAGACCGCAGACGACTTCAAACGGTCCAAATTGAGTTGCTATCAGACTGCGCGCTACATCTATCTCAAGGGCACGACCATGTACGCGCGAGCTTTGATCGGATGGCAGTTTCAACACCTATTCCCGGAACGCAAAATCGCCTCGCGACCAGTGATTGAAAGTCGAATTGCGGAAAGAAAAGCGGCGTGATCGGTCGTGGAACCGGGCCTCAGCAAACGCAGTCATCGCCGCAGCAGGTGAGGTCGTCGAGGTACAGGCCCCAGAAGCGGTATTTTTCGAGCGGAGCGGTGTCGAGGCCGAGGCGATTGGCGATCGCATTCGCAATCACGCCGAATCGCTGGCGGAATTTGTAGATGAAACAGAACACCAGCCGCTCGTGCCGAACTAACGGGCCGGTGAGAAACAGGCCCGGCGTCGTTGTGGACTCGTCCGTCTCGGATAACTTCGGAAAACCGTCGTCGCGGAACTGAAAGAGGTCGCGAACCAAGCGAACGCTGCCATCGAAACCAGTCGCCAGGATCGGACGTTGCGGCGTCAGAAATCGGTGGCCGTCTTCCGCGATCACGACGTAGCGAGTCTTTTGACGTTCGACTCGCGCCACCGTGATTTCATCGAGCAGTTCGATGCGTCCGTCGGGAGTCGCCATCAGGCGGTCCCAGGTGAACGGCGAGAGCGTGATGCTTGGATCGCTGGATTCGGACGACCAGACAGATCGGCGCTCGAGGACTCGCACGCGCTTGCCGGAGGCGGCCAGATGCACGGCGGCATCGATGCCACTTTCGTAGCCGCCGATCACCACGTAACGGTCGCCGGTCAGTCGCTTGAACGAACGGACTTGGCTGTTGTGCCGACAGTGTTCCGCGCCGGGAAACGGCGAACGCTGCGGATACTGAAATTCGCCAGCGGCCCAGATGACGAATTGAGCTGTCAGCGGGCCGGCGGATGTTTGGACCTCGAAGTCGCCGCTGGGATGTGGCTTCACGGACAAGACGTCGATACCCGTCCGAATCGGAAGCTGAAAGTAATCGGCGACGGAAGCCAAGTAGTCGGCGTATTGGCTGCCGGTGGGGTGTTCGGTTTCGAGCGTGAAGGCGGGAGACGTGCCAATCGCGATGCTGTTGAGGTCGAGCGTGCCGAATGAGTTCGACGGAAACGACGGCGTCAGGAATCGCATCTCACGAGGCCAGCGGCGGAACGAGCCACCGATTTCGTGACGTTCCAAGATCACGAATGGAATACCAACTTCTTGCAACGCTCGGCCAATTCCCAAACCAGCGGCTCCGGCTCCGACGATGACGCACGGCACTTGACGATCGGAGGTGGGCTGTGACTTTCGGCGCTGTGGCATGTGCTTCACTCTCAAAGATTGGTGGCTCGCGATATCCTCCGCTCGTGCTTCGGATCGTAATTCGTTTTTTGGAACGATATTGAGTATTGAGCAACGCAGGAATCGAGCTTCATGAATCGGAATCGCAGGCTGAGCCAGACATCTGTCACTCTGCTCGGAACGGAATCTCAGTGCGAGCACAGCGACAGTCTCCAGGCGATGCTCGACGGACGGGTCGCCCGATTGTCCTCGGTTCGTGATTCACAAACGTATCTCGCCGGATCGCCCGCGACGTGGTTTCGCCGATTGAACCGTTTGCGCGGGCAATTGTGGGGAACGAACGATCCGAAATATCAGCAGTACATCGTCCAGAAAC
>JANMIF010000474.1:0-10765 GCA_031375695.1 Planctomyces sp. | reverse complement strand
TTAACCGCTACGCCATCGGCGTGCGTGCGAACCTCAGAGAATGTGCCGTGTCGCTCGCACGCCGATGGCGAAGCGGTTAAACGGCCTATCCGCGCCGACGTCGGTTTCGCGAACGGGAATCGAGATACTCGCCGAGCGCGCGATCGTACGGATCGTCGGTCCGAATCTTGAAGTAATCGACGCCGAGCGCACCGCAGCCGCTCGAAAGTTGCCGGCAAAACCGCTGATAGTTCGCCAGATAATGCTTGCGCAAGCGGAGCGGATCGACTAGCAACCGGTGATTCAGTCGCTCCAGGTTGCGGAACTTCGTCGGCCGGCCGAACGGAAAATCTTCTTCTTCCGGCGTGACTACTCGCAACAGCACGACCTCATGCCGTGAATGCCGCAACTCGGTGATCGCGGCCAACAGTCGGTCGATATTGTCAAACAGATCGCTGATCACAATCACCAGACTGCGGCGTTTCAGAGTCGGCGCGATTCCGGTAAGCACATCCGCCAAGCTCGTTTCGCCACCGGGTTGCCGGTCCTTCAGCAACGAGATGATTCGCTGAAAGTTGTGAGTCGCAGTCGCCGGCTCGGTCCGATCGCGGAGCTGCGTGTCGAAAGTCATCAGTCCGACAGCGTCCCGTTGCGACAACAGCAAGTAACCGAGCGCCGCCGCCAATTGCCGAGCATACGCCCACTTGCTCAACGTCGCGCCGGCATAGCCCATGCTCCCGGAGGCATCGACCAGCAAATACGACCGCAAGTTCGTTTCGTCTTCGTATTCTTTGATGTAGTACTTGCCGGTCTTGCCAAAGGCTCGCCAGTCGATGTGCCGGATTTCGTCGCCGGGGTAATACTGCCGATGCTCGACGAACTCGACGCTGGCCCCTTTGAACGGACTTTTGTGCTGGCCGATCAAGTAACCCTCGACCACCAGCTTGGCGACAACATCCAACTGCCCGAACTTTGCCAGCGCGGTCGGGTCCGATAACGGCACGTCGTCGCGCGTGTTTTTCCCAAACGTCTGTTGCATGACCTTCGCCCCAATGTGGCGCGACGCTCCGCGTAGCGTATTCACGACGCGGAGCGTCGTGCCACAATGAGCCTAACCGGTCGCGTCACTCAATTCACGTTCGCCGCGAAGATCACGAGCGGTTCTTCTTGAGTGATCGCCTTTTTGAATTGATCCGACTGCATTTCGACGGCGAGCGTTGTGTCGCCGTTGTCGACCGCTTTGAACGTCAATTCGATGTTGACCGTTCCCTGGCCGCCGATCTCGGGGATCGGTTCCAGGACCAGCGTGCGGCCGGACTGCGAGTGACTGACCGGGCCGCGAAGCGACACGAATTGCAGTTCGACTGGAACGGCGATGCGGAGCGCCACGTTGGTCGCCGCGCCGGAGCCTTTGTTCTTCACTACCAGTCGCAACACGAATTGCTCGCCGCGTGCGTAGGCGTCGGCTTTGTCCGAGAAGTCGATGCTCAGGTTCGCCGCGCCGATCGTCTTGAATTGATAATCGGTCGCGCTCCCTTTCCGGCCCGATTCTGCGATCTGCACGGAACCGAGATGATTACCGGTCGTCTTGGCGATCAGTTTGATCTTGAGCGGCAGTGTTTGCTGCGGATCAAGATGTGAGACGCGCCACGTCACGGTTCGCTGATTCGGATCAAACTTGCCGCCGTCCGACGCGGAGACGAAGTCGACCGACTTCGGCAGCGATTCGACGACAACGGTGTTTTGCGTTGCGCTCACTGAATGATTCGTCAGGCGGTTTTCAAATTCGAGCGGCTTGTTGGCAAACGAGTTGGTTGGGCCGTGCCTAGTAAAGCTGACGAGCTGTCCGATGACGTTGATCTCGGCCGTCGCTTCCGCCGCGGCCACTCCGTCGGTCGTAATGATCACCTTGTTGATCGCTCGGCCCGGACGTACCGTCGCCAGTGGCAACTGCACGGTCTGCGTTTTGCCCGGTGTCAGCGTGCCGATGTCGTATTCCAAATCTCGTTCGGTCAAGCCTTCCAATTTCAGGTTGTCGGGAATCAGGCTCCGCAACACGACGCGAGTTGCCTCAACCGCCGCGTTGTTGGTGATCGTGAAGTTAACCGTGGCTGGATCGCCTAGCCGGACCTGCTGCGGCGCGTTGATTCGCAAGCTGATCTTTGGAGCCGACACATTCGTGCGTGACGCGACCTCGGCCTGAAAGCTGACCGTTGCCACGCTACCGACTTGCCCTTCGGAAATCGGAACGACTTTGACCTGAATTTCCTTCGTTTCGCCCGGAGCAATCGTCCCGATCCGCCAAGTCAGTGACTTGCCGCTGAGTTCCGCGCGCGGGATCGTCCCCGACAAACTGGTCCCTTGCGGAATTTGGTCCTCGATCACGACATGATTTGCCGCAACTTCGCCGACATTGCGAATGACGATCGTGTACACCAAAGGTTTACCGAGCACCGCGTTCGGTGGCGCAACCTTTTCGATCTTCAACTCCGGCCGCTGCGGTCCGCGTGGAGAATCCGAACGCAATGTTCCGGTCCCGAGAATCTTTTCCGGTTCCAGCTCTGTGGATTCAGTATTCAGCGGTCTGAGTCGGCTAGGCACCGAATTGAGTTCGGGTTTCGATTTGACCGGCTTGGCGTTCGAGTCCGAATCGTTGGACAGCGACGGCAGATCGAGCGAGAGGTCGCCGGGAAGTTCTTCGGCTGGTGGAATCGGCGGATCCGGGATGCGCTTGACTCCCTTTGGAGCAGCGGGGGGATTGTCAGCAAACAGATTGTCGTCATCAGTCAGCAGCGAGGCAGTCGACTTCCTTTTTGTCTTCGGCGCGCGCTCCAAATCTGGATCTAGCTCATCAAGATTCAACGACGACGATCTGTCTCTGTTGCCGGTTAACGAAATCGAATCCGGTTCCGGATCGACCTTCGCTCGCGACGGCGTTTCTATGCGTGCGATGTCGGCTAACACGGCTTCCGGACTGTCTTCCAACGGACCAAACGAAACGGACAGTGCATCCGCCTCGGTCGCCTTTAACTTCGCCTCTTCCAACAACCCACTATCTACCAGCTTGCGTGCGAGTAGCAGTAACTCTTGAGCCTGATCGCGGCGACTCGGTTTGCGGGCCTTCTGCGACTCGGCAAACGGATCGGTTCCCGACGAGATTTCTGTTGCTAACGATTCGTCCACTGTCGGTTCATCTGGGAGGAACTCGGCTGACAACTTTCCCCGAGGATGTGGTGTCGGCTCGGATTGTCCCAAGTCCAGTTCGTCCAATTCTTTGGCCAAAGCCCTCGACTTGCGATCTCGGTTCGACACCGGTCGTGCGGTACTGGTCGGCTCATCCAGAGAAAAATCGTCTGCGGAATTCTCTGATCGTGTCAGAGATTTAGTTTTCGGCAACGTTCGACTGCTGCGCGGTTTGTCGCTCGAAGTGAATTTCTCCGGCGCTCCAAGCTTGTCCAGATCGGCGAGGGGCCGGAAGTCTTTGAACTCCGTCTTCCCTTTCGCCTCGGCCGTCTTGGGTGACGTGCGATCCAACGATTGTTTCGCCTGCATGATCACCAGCAGTCCCAAACCGACCGCTCCGGCCAGAGCCGTCAACTTCCACATCGAATTCGAGTTTTGCACGGGCGTCCCTTCCCCTTCTCGGCTCGATTCCACAAGCCAGGCAATTAACAAAAGCCAGCCACTCTCGGCAATTGGCGGCGGTTACATAGCAGACCAGCGAAACTGGGAAAAGACGAGTTTTTCAAAAACCGGCCGCTCGCAGCAAACAGCGGCTCAAAAGAGTCACAACATCCCACTTCGTCACGACAGGCCGCTGTTCCCAGACTCGATAGTCGAGCGCTTCGATCCGGTCACAAATCCGCAAGCCGCCGGCACCGAATAGGTCGATCGCCACCGACATCCGACCGGGAATGCGCGGTACCAAATCGTGCACGGCCATCAAGAGACTCCGCGCGCGATCCACTTCAAATCGCATCAGCCGCCCAAGCGCGGTATTTGTCACACGATTAGCCAAGTCCGCCGTTGAATAGCCATACCGCTCGCGGTCTTCGCGGGGCAGATAAGTCCGGCCAATGTCGGCATCGCGAGCCACATCCTGCCAAAAGTTCGCCAATTGCAGTCCGGTACAAACAGAATCCGACAGCGCCAGCGATTGTTCGTCGTCAACGCCACACAGCTTCAGCACGATCCGACCGACCGGATTCGCGCTGTTCCGGCAGTAGCCCAGAAGTTCGTCAAAGGTCGCGTAATCGGTCACTCGCTGATCTTGTTCAAATGCCGTAAGCAAATCGTCAAATGGCGTGCGAGGCAATTCAAACTCGCGAGCCGTCCGCTGCAACGCGACAAATACGGGATGCCGTAATGCTGCGCCATCAAAACAAAGTCGCAGTTCCTCACGCCACCAAGCCAGCAACCGTGAGGACAATTCTCGGTCGCCAACTTCGTCTCCCAAGTCATCCGCCCAGCGGCAATAGCTATAAACACTGAACATTGGCTGACGCAAATTGCGCGGCAGCAATCCGGCGATTAACGGAAAGTTTTCGTCGTGCGATGTCGCCAACGCACGGCAATAGCGTTCCGCCTCGTCGATGTTCATGCTCGATTGCGGTGCTGGCGGCACATCGACTCCCGCCGACAAGGCCTCCCACACGCCGGGACACCAGCGACGCAATTCGTCGGAAATCGGTAAGGCGCTGGCTGACACTGCGTGGAGGATGCTCAGGCGAGATCGGATTCGTGATCGTCGGACAATCGTCGAACGTTAGGTGTGTATTGTTTCGAAAACCAGCCTGAGATGCTCCCGCAGTGTTTTACTTTGCGTCGAACTTGAGGCTTTTTGCACTATTTTAGAAATCTGCCTTCCGCACGGCGATACGACCCGCGTCGGTGTCCAATGTCAGAGATATCAACGGAACCGAGACAATCAATGCCAAACGTCGGCGAGATTCCAATGTTCGTCGAGACTGTCGTAATCGAAAGAACAAAAACTTGACCAAGAGGGAAACGAGGGCATCTTGTTTGCACTGCTAGGAGACTCACTGTGAGTGGGCCTCGGACGAAGGTATGAAGCCGGTTTGGACTCGCAGCCAAACGATCGCTTCTAAAATGGGGGTTAGCAATGCGTTTATTTCCTTGGTTGGTTTCGTTGAAGAGTTCCCTGAGTCGTGCCCAAAGGCACCAAACACGTCACAAACGCCGCGCTGCGGCACGAGCGGAATCGCTAGAACCACGGGCGTTGTTGACGGTGACTGCGACAGCCTTCCTGACCAGCCTTTTTGAGCCAGTGAATGGCACCACGGTCTACGTTGAAACTGACGAAAGCGTTGTCATTGGCGTCGAACAGGGCCCGTTCGGTGACCACCTGACTTTCAATAATGCTCGCAGTGCCGCACTCGATGCCATTCTTGACGCGCTTCCTAACGGTTTCGGCGACGTCGAAAGTGTGATCGTGGATGGAACCGGTGGTGCAGGTGGCATCATCATCGATCTGACGGGACTAAACGGTTCAGGGTTGGGTATCGCAATTGAGGAGGCGAACCCCAACTTCAATCTCACCATCGAAGTGTGGGGCAGCCTTGATGCCGATACCATCCGAGGCAGTGACTTCAACGAACTTATCTATGGTGACTTCGACCCCGCTTTTGTGCCTGGTGCTCCAGGTCTCCCAACGTCCCGCGGCAACAGCGCGACTGACGGCGATGACGACGAAATCGACTCACACGACGGTTACGACATCATTTACGGTGGGCTCGGGGATGACAACATCGACGCTGGCGAAGGGACTGACTATGTCTCAGGTGGGGCCGGAGAGGACCTGCTCAACAGCGGTTCCAGTGTCGACGTCTTCGGCATCGCTGATCACGATACGATCTTCGGTGACGAGGGAGCCGACTCAATCACCGGCGGTCTGGGTGGCGACCTCATCTCCGGCGGTAACGAAATCGGGGCTCCTGGTAATCCCGGAATCGGTGGCGATACCATCAATGGCCAAGACGGAGATGACACCATTTACGGTGGTACAGGCAACGATAGCATTGATGGCGGCAACGGTGACGACCAGGTCAATGGTGGTATTGATAACGACGTCGTGGGAGGCGGAACCGGCGCCGATATTATGAATGGTGAATTGGGTGATGACCTGATGATTTGGGACGCCGAAGATATTGGAGGAGCCGAAGCGGCGGACGGTGGAGTGGGTGTTGACACGCTGGTCATCAACGGCACGGATGCCGACGACGAATTCACTGTTGACCAAGTTTCGGCCAATCGCTTTCGCGTCACGTCTGTTGGAGGCAACAGCGTGTTCGGTTCCTCTGCCACGGAAAACGTTCAAGTGAACGGACTCGGCGGTAACGACACCATCACGCTCAACAATTTGAGCGCGACATCCACTGGACGCAACCTTACCGTCAACGGTGGTGGCGGTGACGACACGATCAACGGCAATGGTGCGGTGCTGACCAACTTCGGTCCCACGGTACTAAACGGCAATGAAGGGAATGACAGCATCATCGGAACGGCCGGTCGTGACTCCATTAATGGCGGAGATGACGACGACACTCTCAGTGGCCTGGGCGGTAACGACTCCATTGAGGGAAACGAAGGGGACGACAGCATTCTCGGCGGCGAGGGAAATGACTCGTTGAATAATTCCACGGCCGACGAGGACGGAGATCTCGTGGCGGACGATGTTGGCAACGATACGGTCGACGGTGGAGGGGGAGGTGACTCGATCTTCGGCGGTGACGGCAGCGACTCGTTGCTTGGCAACGTCGGCAATGACACCATTAGTGGCGGTGATGCCGATGACGATATTTTAGGTGGTCTCGGTGACGACTCGCTTGAGGGTGACGGCGGTGACGACGTAATCGATGGTGGATTAGGCAACGATCGGATTGGTCAGGCTGGTGGTGGTGACGCCGGTAATGACCTTATTACTGGGGGGCCAATCGCGTTTGGTGATGGTCACGACGTCATAAGTGATTTGCTCGGAGCCAACACGATCAATGGTGGTTCAGGTAATGACACGATCATCGCAACCAGCACTGAAGATCAGTTCATCGCCGGCGATAACGGCAACGATGTCATCACGACCGGCGACGGTGCGGACTTCATTGACGGAGATGGCGGCAACGATTCTGTCATGGCCGGTGCTGGCGACGACACTCTCCAAGGCGAAGGTATGAACGACACTTTGAATGGAGAAGATGGCAATGACCTCATCGACGGTGGAACCGAAAACGACTCGCTGATCGGCGGACTTGGTGAAGATACCATCACGGGCTTTAACGGCAACGACCTGATCTCTGGCGGCGACGACGACGACTCTCTTTCGGGAGGTCTGGGCAACGACAAGATCTCTGGCCAGGATGGGGACGACATCATCACTGGCGGTACTTTCGGCGTCGTTGGTCAACAAGGGACTGACTCGCTGGCGGGGAACGCTGGCAATGATGCGATCGATAACCCGAGTGGTTTAGACAAGATCGACGAAAAGTTGAGAAACCTGTTTCTTCTGACGGGATTCCCATTCGTCTAAGCACAATTCGGAATCGACAACAATCACACTTCGAGAGCCCGTGCCGGTTGGCACGGGCTTTTTTTGTTTTACGATGCCTTGAGCAGTTTGAGAAACTCTTTGAGGAACGGGGTGTTGTCCATCCAGACGCGTGCCGTCACCAAGTTGCGATCGACCACGACCGACTGGTTGACGTACTGGCCGCCGACCTGAATGATGTCCAACGCGCACTTGGCGACGGTCGTGGCCGTGCGGCCCTGCAAACAGTCGGCGGCTGCCAAAATCTCGATCCCGTGGCACACCGACGCCACCGGCTTGTTCGCTTCCATGAAATGACGAGTGATCCGTAACAAGTCTTGGTCGTAGCGCAGATACTCCGGTGCTCGGCCACCCGACAGAAACAAGCCAACATATTCTTCTGGTCGCACATCTCGAAAGGCGATGTCCGCCACCAAGTGATATCCGGCCGTCTCGCGGGTAATGTCCCATGTAGAGCCGGGGGGTATTTCGTGCAGCACCATGTGATACAGCTTCTTTTCCGGTCCAGCCACGACGACCTCAAAGCCGTCCTCTGGCAGCCGAAAATATGGATACATCGTGTCCAGAACCTCGGTCGCATCCCCGATTACAAGCAATACTTTCGGCATAAGAGGTGTCCTCCAAACTTCGTGAGAATTTGCATTGGCGACTCGCTTCACCTTAAGAATGCATGGGAAGCATACGAAGCGACCGACAGACGAGCGAGGAATCGGCGTGATGATGGTGAGCAAGAAGTTTCGCATCGCGGTGATCGGCTCAACCGGCCGGGGCGATTATGGTCACGGGCTGGATTCGGCGTTTCGGGGTGTCGAACGATCGGAGATCGTCGCAGTCGCTGACGACAATCCCGCCGGATTAGCAAAGTCCGGCGAGCGACTGGGCGTGGCGGCGCGGTTTGCTGACTGGCGCGAGATGCTCGACAAGGTCAAACCGGACGTGGTTTGCATCGGACCGAGATGGATCACTGACCGGGTCGCGATGTTGTCAGCCGCCGCGAAGACTGGCTGTCATGTATATTGTGAAAAGCCGTTCGTCGCTGACCTGATTTCGGCCGATTCCATTCAAGCGGATTTTGTGACCAGCGGTACGAAGCTGGCGATGGCTCATCAATGGCGCGCGATGCCGCCGGTCCGGCAGGCGCTGAAGAATGTGCGATCGGGAAAATACGGCCGGTTGTTGCGGATGCGCGCGCGGCCGAAAGATGACGCCCGTGGTGGTGGCGAAGAATTGTTGGTTCACGGCACGCACTGGTTTGATTTGATGATCGCCGTCGCCGGACCGCCGCAGTGGGTCAGTGGCCACATTCGCGTGTGCGGCCGCAATGCAATCCTCGCCGACAAACGGGAAGGCTCCGAGCCAGTTGGGCCGATCTGTGGCGATGAAGTGCTGGCAGTGTTCGGCTTTGAAAGGGGAGTGCTTGGCCAGTTCGATTCGACTTCACATGTGGCGCCAAGTTCGCGGCGAATGAAATCGCCCGACAAGCCGGTTGCAACTTGGGACAGCGTCTACGGGCTGACGCTGGAATGCGAAGAGGCCACGTTGCAACTACGACAGCCGGGCGACGTCTTCATTTATCCAGCCAACGGAATCCTACCGGACTTCGAGCAACTCGCTTGGAAGAAGTTGTGGATCGAAGATTGGCATTTCACGCCGGAGCATCAGCCGCGACCGATTCGCCAAGAGTGGCTGTCCCTGGGAAATCGTGGGTTGGCGAATGATCTTCTCGATGCGATTGAACAGAATCTGGAACCGCTGTCGCCACTTCGGCACGCGGTGCTGATCACCGAGATGGTTCAAGGAGCATACGCGTCCCATCTGGCCGATGGCCGACGGTTGCAGATTCCACTGGCAGAACGGAAGCACTCGTTGTCGTAGCCCACGATTCCGAATCTTGTGAAACGCTCGCCCTCGCCAGCGCTTCGGGTTAGTGTTCACTTCCGAAAGAACCTCGTATGAGTCAACCATTAGACGATTCTAATCGCACGTTTCTCGATCCGCTTCCGGACGAAGTCCGCAAGCCACCACGCGCGGAGTCCGATCGCGCCGACTCGCCACGCGCGGAGTCATCCAGCGGTTGTCGCACGTTCGCGATCGGCTGTGGCTGTTTGCTGCTGGTGATGGTGATGATCGCAGCCGGGCTGGGAATTTGGGCCGCGTTCCGGTGGAAACATTGGGCGGCTGACTTCTCCATGTCCGTGGCCACGGAAGCCATTAAACGCTCGTCACTGCCGCCTGAGGACAAAGCCCGCGTGACCAAGCGGTTGAACGGACTGGCGGAGGACTTCAAATCCGGCAAGTTGGCTCCGCAGCAGGCTTGGCAGATCATCGAGCAGATCGGGAAAAGTCCTTTGCTGGCGGTCGGCATGGTGACAGCGGCCGACGAACATTACGTCAAACCGTCCGGCCTGACTGACGACGAAAAGACTACCGCGTGTCGCACCTTGCAGCGGTTCGCACGCGGGGCCTTTGAGAAAAAGATTAGTGAAGCCGATCTGAAAGAAGTTTTGGAAATGATCACCGACAAGCAACCCAGCGGCCAGGGCCAGCTCAAACAGAAACTAACGGACGCGGAATTGAACGCACTGCTCGACAAAGCCAAGCAGAAGGCCGATGCCGCTGGAATTCCCGATGAGCCGTTTGAGGTCAACATCGCGGACGAATTGGAACGCGCGATCGACCGTGTCGTGAACCCGAGCGCCGAACAATAGCCAGCCCTGCCGGTAATTGATCGCAGCAAAGGAGACGACGAATGAAATACTTGGTCATCATCGAACCGAGCGACGACGGGTTTGGTGCCTATGTCCCCGATCTGCCCGGTTGCGTGGCTGTCGGAGACACCCGCGAAGAAGTGCAGCAATTGATCTCGGAAGCGATCTCGCTGCACATTGCTGACCTGCGCGACACCGGACAATCGGTCCCGTTGCCTTCGGTCGAAAGCCAGTTTGTCGAACTACAGGATGCATGAATTTCGATGATCCCTGAATGATGATTTCAAACTGAATGATGATTTCAAAAAGGACCAACTCCGAAAGAATAAACACGGAGTCACACGGGGTGCGGTCTGCCTTTTCAACATCAGTGACCTCACGGCTGGCTAATTCATTGCTTTGGGCAATCTGTAGGTCTGGCCCTTGTGGCCAGCATGATTCGATAATCACCGGGAAAACACGGCTTTAGCCCAGCATCCCGGTCACAAGGGGCGGAGCTACATATTCCGCAGATTGA
>JANMIF010000426.1:0-18129 GCA_031375695.1 Planctomyces sp. | reverse complement strand
GTCCGCCCTCGCTGACGCTTCGGGTTAGTGTGGGCCTCCGAAGGCGTCATTCTTGCCCGCGCGCAGAATACACCCGTACTTTCCATCAGGACGACAAACATGATTCTCGCAAATTGGTTGAGATCACTGGCTAGGCGAATTTCTCGGCGAACGCAGCGGCGCGGAGGGCCCGGTGCCGCCCGAAGCTTGCAAACTTGGACACAGAAGATCGGGCGGCCGGTCGCGCTGGAGAGTGAGCGGCTTGAGGAACGGTGTTTGCTCGCCGCCGTGAGTGACAGCGGGACCGATTTGACCATTTCGCTGGAGGCGAATGAAAACCTCGCCGTCGTTTCGAATGGCTCAACGTACGCATTCACGTCGAACACGTTTTTCTCAAACGGCGGAGTTTCCAGCACGGGTGACTTTTCGACGTTTGGCAGCTTTTCGTTGATGTTGACACTGCAAGCGTCCGGGCTGACGCGTTACAGCACCGTCAACATCGTCGATGGCGGATCGACCGCAACAGTCACGTTCAATACCAGCGGCGCGAACACTTACACCGACTCCTTCAATGTCGTCTTGGACCACGCGAGCGCGGGAGCCATCACGTTTAACGGCGCGACCGTGTTCGCGGGATCGAACAGCTTGAGTGCCTCGACGGCGAAGAACATCGCTGTCAATTCCGGCGCGAGTGTCACCACAGCCAATGGAAATCTGACGCTTTTCGCCAACCAGCAAGTCACGCCAACGGCCGGCAGCTTCACTGGCCTCTTGCTCACTGACGCACTGATCCAAGTCACCGGCACGGGAGACGTCACGATCCGAGGCAAGGGAGGCAATAGCGGCAGCTCTCAGATCGGCATCAAGATTTTTGGGACTTCGGACATCATCGGTGGGACCAGCGGACTCGTCACGGTCGAGGGGACCGGAGGTGCGAGTTCCGGGACTGGTAACATTGGCGTTGATCTCAGCGTCGGCGGTTTTGTGAACTATGCGTCCATCACATCGAGCGGGGCGAGCGTCTCCGTCACCGGTACGGCAGGAGGCACCGGCAGTAGCGGCAGTAACCGCGGCGTGTTTCTGGGGAAATTTGGTGAGATCTCGGCGGGCGGGAGCGGAACGGTCACCGTGGTTGGCTATGGCGGTGTGGGGACCGCGAATACCAACGAAGGCGTGAATGTCACCGAGAGCAGGATCATTTCTGCCGGGGGCAACATCTCGGTGACTGGCACCGGAGGCGGCACCGGGATCAGTTCCGACAACAACGGTGTCTATCTCAATAACGCCGGGAGCATCACAGCGGGAGGCAGCGGCAGCACCACCACAATCCTGGGGCAGGGGGGCAACTCGGCGGGGATCGGTGGGACCAACCACGGCGTGAGAGTCGGGAGTTCGACGATCTCATCGACCCTCGGCAATACGTCGGTGACTGGCATTGAAGGAGGAGGCAGCACCAGCATCGCGATCGTTGCTGCTGCGTCCGGTAATTATCGAGCGGACGGCACGGGTCGCACCCTCACGCTGATCGGCGACAGCATGAGTATCGCGACGAACGCGAACGTCACCGCTAATGCCAGTATCACGCTCCGGCAACGCACGAATGGTGTCGCCATCGACCTGGGTGCGGCGACCGATTCCAACGGCGGCCCGCTCAGCCTGAGCGACGCTGAACTCGACCGCGTCGTCGTCGCGTCTGGTGGCACGATCAACATCGGCAACGCGCTCAGCGGCGCGATCACCGTCAGCGGGGCGATCTCTCGCGCGGCAGCCACAAACATGAACCTCGTGAGCGGCAGCACGATCACCGGCACGGCATCAATCAACACCAATGGCGGAATCCTGACGGTCACTCAAAACGCGGCGGCGGTGAACCTGTCAGTGAGCGCCACGACTGGGACGGAAGCGGGCAACACGGTGATCACTGTCACGGCGACCGTCAGTTCCCCGGTCAGCGGCAATCAGACCGTCACGCTGGGGGTCTCGGGAACCAACATCACGGCCGACGACTACACGCTGTCGAGTAGCACCATCACGATTCCCAACGGCTCGACAACGGGCAGTGTGACCTTCACGGTCAAGGATGACCTGCTGAACGAAGGCAACGAGACCGCGACGCTGACAATCTCAAATCCCTCTTCGGGTTTGTCGCTGGGAACCACGACCAGCCAGAGCGTCAACATCACGGACGACGACAACGCCGGGACATCCAACTTCGGATTCTCCGCGACAGGAGCCTTTCGGGTCGTGCGGAATGGCAGCACCCTCGAAATCCGAGACAGTGGAAACAGCCTGGTCGCCAGTCGTCCGATCGGCACAGAGGCGGTGATCATCAATGGATCGAGCGGCAATGACACGCTGACGGTCGATTTCAGCGGTGGCAATTTCAGTGTCCCGGTCACCTTCAACGGTGGCTCGCAAAGTTCCACGCCGGGTGACAGCCTCATCCTGACTGGTGGCACATTCGCCAACGTCACACACAACTTTAGCAATGCCAATGCCGGGACGGTGACGGTCACGGGGAACTCGACGATCAGCTACACCGGCCTGGAACCAATCACCGACAACCTGAACGCGACCGATCGCGTCTTCACGTTCAACGGCGGAGCCGAGGCGATCACTGTCACCGACGGCACGGCCGCCGACGGCAAAACGATGATCGACTCAGACCTGAGCGAATCGGTCTATTTCACCAATCCAAGTGGCAGCCTGACGATCAATGCCGGCACGGGCAACGACACCGTCACGATCACATCGGTCGATGCGGCTTACAACGTCGATCTGACCATCAACGGCGATGCCGACAACGACACGGTCAATCTCAACGGCGACATCACGTTCGCCAGCGGCAAGAGTCTGATCGTCAGTACCGAGACGCTCAACACGGGTGCGGGTGCGGACCTGACCACTTCTGGTGTGGGCGTCATCACGATCACGGCCGATGACCTCGCGCTCGATGCGACGAGCACACTGGTCTCGGCGAGCACCGTGACCATCAAACCGCAGACTGCGGCCCGCGCGATCGATCTTGGTACCAACACCGCCGGACAACTCAGTCTGACCGACGTCGAACTCGACCGCATCACCGCCGGGACCGTGCAAATTGGTGCCACGAACAGCGGCACGATCACCGTCAGCGCAGCGATCACGCACGCGAACAATCTGTCGCTGACAACCGGCGCGGGACTCACGGTCAATCAGGCCGTCACGATGGCGGTGAACAAGAACCTGACAGCGAACTCAACGAGTACGACGGCGGGAATCAACCTGGCAACAACCAACTCGGATATCACGACGAGCGGCACCGGCGCGGTGTCGCTGACGACCACTCGCAACATCAGTCTGTCGAGCGGGTCGAGCGTCACCACGGTCGAAGGCGGGATCACGCTGGATGCCAACCAACAGACGACGGCCACGACCGGAAACTTCACCGGAGTGGACGTTCTGGGCGGGACCGTGCAGAGCACTGGAAGCGGCTCCGTGACAGTTCGAGGACGTAGCGGTGACACCGGCAGCAGAGGGGTTTTTCTCAATGCGAGCGGAGACATCATCGGTGGTACCAGCGGTCTGGTGACCGTTCAGGGTGTGACGGTCGGCACGGGGAGTAATCGAAACGCCGTGTATGCGACCGGATCGGGCACTACGATCACGGCCAACGGAGCGAACATCTCGATCACCGGACAGGCGGCCGGAAGCAGCGCCAACAATGCCGGAGTATTGATCATCACCGGGGCGAGCGTCTTCGCGACTGGCTCAGGGTCGCTGACGATTCATGGGACCGGCGGAACCGGTTCGTCCACGAATAACCAGGGAGTCACAATCAGTGACCTCGGTTCAAGCACAGTCGTATCCACCGTCAACGGCAACTTGAGCATCACAGGCGTTGAAGGTTCGGGAACAGTGAATTTCGGATTCCATTACACGGGTGGTGGCGGCGGGCGCATTGAGACAACGGGCACTGGCAATCTCTCCATCACGACCGACACGGTTGAGATGATCGGGACGGGAACGATTCGGGCCACGGGCACCGGGTCGCTTACCATCAAACCGCGGACGGCAACGACAACCATCGGCATCGGCGGTGGAGCGGGGACTCTGAATTTGACGGACACCGCGCTGGCCTATCTGGCCGACGGATTCAGTTCGATCACCATTGGAGCAATTGGAGGCGGGACTCCAGCAACGACCGAGACATTCAGCAGCACTTCGCTTCCCGCCGGGTTTGATACGTTTGGTCCTGGTTCAGCACCAACCTTGAACGGGTCAACGGTCACTTTCGCCGGGACCGGAGCGGGCGGAGGGGGTCGGAAGTATCTGCGGACACAGAAAAGCGATTACGACACGGCGGACTTCGTGGCTGAAGTCTCGGTGTTTACCGCCGGCAACGACAACTACAACTATTTCGGCCTGGGGAGCGGGACACTGAGCAGTTTCAACAACCCCTACGGCGGAGCGAGTGTCGTATTTGAGGGCAATTATTTCGGCGGTGACGCTGGCAACACGATCGACAACGGGGCCGCTGTTGCGTCCATCAGCGGCATTTTCACGTCGAATCAGACACACCGCATTCGACTGGCCTGGAATGCCACGGCCAAGACCGCGACGTTCTCCGTGGATCAGAACTATACCAGTGGTCCATTTGTCGCGGATTTCACGTTCGCTCCGATCGACGCGTCGAATAACGGCTTCAATGGCACCAACGGACGGCTGTTCTTCGGGGGCGCTGAGACGAGCGGCGGCTTTGGCGTCGTTTACGACGACTTCACGGTCCAGCCTGCCGTCGTGCCCGGGGCTGTGGACGTCGACTCGTCCACGTTTAGAGATCCGGTGACCATTCTCGGCGGGTCGATCTCGATCACGGAACTCAACGCGGGATCAAACGCCGTGACGCTGACGGCCAGCGGCGCGATTACGGATGGTGGCAATGCCGGGGCGGACGTGACGAGCGGCAGTCTGGTGGCCACCTCGACGGCTGGCGTGGGAACCGTCGGCGACGCACTCGACACGGCGATCAGCAACCTGGAAGCGGTCGGCGGCGCGGGGGGTGTGTTTGTCGCGAACGCGGGTCCACTGACGATCGGCGGCATCGGCGCAACCGTCGGCCTGAGCGCCACGAACGCGGCGATCAGCATCAGCTCGACGAGTTCTGTGACAGCAACTGAACTGATCTCGAGCGGCGGCGGGAACGTCAGCGTGATAGTGACCGATGCCGGCGCGACCCTGAGCGTGAATGGGAACGTCTCCGGTGCGGGAGGCGCAATCACCTTGCAAGCCACCGGCCACTTGAACGTGGCCGCCAGTACGACGATCGATAGCGGTATCGGCGCTTTGAATCTGGCAGCCGATTCGGACGGCAACGGTGCAGGGACGTTAACGATCAATGCCGGTGGAGTTGCCACTTCGGCCAACACGGCCACCACAGCCATCACCCTGCGCGGCGCAGATCTTGCGCTGCTAGGGACGGTTCAGACGACCGGACAAGGGGGCGGAGTGATCATTCGTTCGTCAGTCACGAGCCGGCCGATGAGTCTCGGCGGCGACGATGCCGCCGTCGTCGGCATCAACCTGACCGACGCGGAATTGGCTCAGATCGTCACTTTGGCCAGCGGCACCGTTACGTTCGGCGACAGCGGCCAAAGCGGGGACATCACCTTAAAGACCGCCAAGACGGCCACCACGGCTGGTGCCGCCACGGTCGTCCGTTAATCGACCTCGCAAGCCGGCAAGATCATCTTGAACCAAGCGAATTCCGGGACCGCCCTGAACGGCAATGGTGGTCTTGTCAGCCTCACGCCAGGCACAGGAGGCTTGGCAACCGACGGCCTCATTTTCACCGCGCCGCTGATCACCAGCAACGGCTTCACGACGAACAACGTTCCCCTCGTGGTCACGCTGAAGTCCGCGCCCGCGCCCGGGACATTGATCCAACTCATCAACAACACGAGCAACAGCCCGATCAATGGCTCGTTTGCCGGGCTGTCTCCCAACGGCACCTACAACGCGGTATTTAATAGCATCAACCACGCTCTGAAAATCAACTATGCCGGCGACACCGGCAACGACTTGACTCTGGCTAAGATCGCATCCACGACAACCACACTCACGACCTCGGCAAGTACCACCACCTATGGCCAAGCCGTCACGTTCAGTGCCAGGGTGGCGAGCGGCGACCAGTCCGTCACTGTGGGTACGGTCGCGTTTGTCACCGGCGGCGTGACCCTGGCCAGTGTGCCAGTTTCGTCCACGGGCACCGCGACCTTCACGACGAGCAATCTCGCCGCAGCCTCCAGCAACTAAGTCATCACCGCGACGTACACCTCGAGCGGTGGGTTTACCACGAGTACGGCGACCGTCAATCAACTGGTGAACAAGGCCCCACTGACCGTCACGGCCGACAACAAGTCGCAAATCTACCAAACGGCCGTCCCCGCTTTGACAGTCAGCTATTCGGGCTTCGTCAACGGTCAGACTGTCGCCAATCTGGCCAGTCCCGCCGTCGCCACCACCACGGCCACCGCGACGAGCGTCCCTGGCACCTATCCGATTACGGTCGCTGGCGCCGTCAGTGGGAATTACACGTTCACCAACGTGGCGGGATCGCTGGTCATTCCGGTGGGAGGCCCCAGCTTTGTGATTTCCGGAGCTCCGACCACGGCCACCGCCGGGACGCCGTTCACGTTCACAGTGACTGCCAAGGATCCGTCCACCGGTGCCACGCTGCCGACTTACAATGGAACCCTCAATTTTTCCTCCACCGATTCCAGCGCTGTTTTTTCCTCAAGCAGTAGCACCTTGACCAATGGCGTCGGCACCTTCACCGTGACGCTGACTCAGGCGGGCAGCCGGACCGTGACGGTCACCGATCCGAAATCGTTGGGAACGACCACCACCGGAGCCATCGTCGTCAGTCCCCTGGCGGCGGCTTCGCTCGCGTTCGACCAGCAACCAACGAACGTCAACACCGGCACTCCCTTTGTTCCCGCGATCAAGGTCAGACTGCTCGATACTTACGGCAATGTGGCCACCGCGCCAGCCGACGTCACCTTGGCCATTGCCTCGGGGTCCGGAATCGTGGCCGGTACAACCACCGTCGCGGCCAGCGCGGGCATTGCACATTCTCCAACTTCAACCTGGAGGACCCCGGCAACTTCACGCTTCAAGCCACATCGGGCAGTTTGACCCGCATCTCCAACTCGTTCACCGTGGCCGGTGCCTCCCTCGCGACTACGATCGGCGGCCTGCGTTTCCGAGTTTCGGGAGGCAGCTTCACCACGAATGGCACGGTCAAAACGGCCACCGGGATTGTCCATGTCGGCCTAGCGGGTACCGGCACATTCATTTCGCTCTTGGAATTGAACGGCACCACCACAGTCAACACCAGCACCAGCACTCCCAGTTTCTCCTGCACGGGTGCAGTGAGGGCAATCCTTGGTCCCGTGGTTTACACGCTGCTCACGAACGGCATCTCGGTCAGCGGTACCAACCTGACCACTGTCTCAGGGCTCAACGGAGCCAACATCTCCGTCGACGGACTCAGCTTGGCTCTGAACTCCATCACGCTTGCCGGAACGGCGACCGCTCCCCTCATTAAGCTTCAGGGCAACATTGTTTTACCCGATAGCGGCCTCACGGTCGGGGTGACCGGCACGAACTATGTCACCATCGGCAGTACCGGCATCAGTCTGTCCGGCTTCAGCGCCGCCCTCACGGGATCGGCCACTGTTGGCGGTATGACCTTCAGTGCCAGCGGGCTGACGGTCGCCTACACCGCGGCCGATAAAGTTTTCCGAGTCACCGGAACGACCAGCCTCACGGGCAATGGTTTCAATAACCTCAGTGTCACCTTCCCCGCAGCCTCAGGCCTGGTCTTCACCAACGGTTCGTTCACCAGTTTGACCGCCACAGTTAACAGCGGCTCGACCTTCACGGTCGGTGGCGTCAGTTTCACGTCGAACAATAACCTGACCGTTTCCATCACGCCGAACACCGTCACGCTCTCTGGCGGGGCCAGCTTCACCGTTGAAGGGGTGACCTTTAGCGCCACGAATCTGAATCTCGCCTACAACCGGGCGACCCAAGTTTTTTCTTTGAGCGGCACGGCCAGCGTCGCCATCGGCGACGTGACCGGTCTGACCGTGACGTTGAACAGCCTGGCCATCGCGAACGGCGCATTGACGAACCTCAACATGACAGTCGCGGCCGCCGCGTTCACCGTTGCCGGAGTCACGATCACTCCGAGTACGTTGTCTCTGTCGTACACCGCCACCGGAAGAGTGTTCACGATGTCGGGCGGTGCCACCGTCGGCATTAGCGGCTTGGGCAGCCTGTCGGTGACCTTTGGCAGTGGCAACACCCCCGGCTTGGTCATCGCCAACGGAGTCTTGACGAATCTGAACCTGACTTTGGCCGCGACCGCACTCACTGTCGGCGGCGTGACCATCACTCCGCAAAGCCTGGTGTTGAATTACACGAACTCGAACAACGCCAGAACCTTCACGCTGACGGGCGGCGCCAGCGTCGCCATCAGCGGGATGTCCGCATTCACGGTCAGCTTCGGCAGCGGATCGACCCCCGGCATGGTGGTCACGAATGGTGCCCTAGTCAGCTTGAACATGTCGCTGGCGATCAACGCCTTCACCGTCGCCGGCGTCACCATCACCCCGGAAACCTTGGTATTCAGTTACCTCGCAGCTTCCAGCACGTTCACATTGACGGGAGGGGCCACCGTCGCGTTCGACGGATATTCCTTCAGAGTGACCATGGGGGACGGCGCGACTCCCGGTCTCGTCGTGACCTCCGGCAGCTTGACGAGCTTGGCCATGTCGTTGACCCTGGCCCCGTTCTCCGTGGGCGGTATGACCATCACGCCTCAGAGCTTGAGATTCGGTTACACAGCCGCCGGAAACACCTTCAGCCTATCCGGCGGGGCCACCCTCTCGTTTGGCGACTTCGATGTCGGCAGCAGCCTCGCGGTCAGTTTTGGACAGGGCGCAACCCCCGGTCTCGTCATCTCCAACGGCCGGCTGCAAAGCCTCAATTTGACCATTCAAGCTCAGAACACGAGATTTGAGGTCGGCGGCGTCACGATCACGCCTCAGGCGCTCTCTCTGAACTACACGGTTCCGACCAGCGGGCCGAGCCAGTTCAGCATTAGCGGCAGTGCCTCGCTCACCATCGGCGCGCTGATCCTCTCCGTCAGTTTCGGCAACAGCACCACGCCAGGCATCCGCATTTCCGGCGGCCAGATCACGGAGTTCAACGCCACCGTCATCACCACCACCAGTTTCACTTTCAATGGGATCACCGTTCAGCCTTCCGGACTCACGGTTCGTTATTCGCGGGCCACGAGGATCTTGGACATCGGTGGGGCGGCCAACATCTCGATTGGGTCATTCAACTTCAACGGCAATTTCGGCACTCGACAGGCGGACGGCACCTACTCCGGGGGCATCGTCTTCAATACCCAGACCAAGATTTTGACGGGGCTGACCGTGTCGCTCAGCACCTCGTTTTCCCTCGCCGGTTTCACCGTGACCGTCACCAATGCCACCCTGAGGTACGACGGCAGCGGCACCAGCGGGCCGAGGATTACTCTCTCCGGGCAAGGCACTCTCAACGTCCCCGGCATCGGTCTCAACGTCGAGATCGATCTCGGCGGCATCACCTTCGATTCGTTGTCCGGCCGCCTGCTGGGCTTCGATATCAGAATTAACGCCAGCCTGCAGTTTAATGGCTTTTCCATCGCCGCCAAAAACCTGTACCTGAAGTACGATTCCGATCGCGGCAGCTTGAAATTGGGCGGGGGCGTGGAGGTCACGGTCAAACCAAGTGCTTCTGCCCCTTCGTTAACAATCGCACTCAATCTTCCCGACATCAATCTTCAAGGCCTTTCCCAACTCGAATTCAAGCTCGACGGTTCCTTCACGGTCGGCGGCATGACCTTTACCGCCAATAATCTGACCTTCTCGTTCAATCCCCTGCAATCGAGGATCGAAGTTCGCGGAGCGGCCTCCGTTATGTTGGGTGGCGTCGGAAACGTGATCGTCCAGTTCGGCACAGCGTCAACGCCCGGCATGGTCCTCATCGGCCTAAGCCCCTTGACGTGGGTCATTACCACTCTGGACGTGACGATCAACGCCGATTTCAGCGTCGCTGGCGTCACCATCAGAGCCACCAATCTGCGCATCGTCTTTAGACTCGCTAGCCTGGAATTTGCCATCGTCGGCAGGGCGTCCATCGAAATAAGTGGCATCGGAAGTTTCCAAGTCACCTTTGGCAGCACTGACGCGGCGGGGAATATCCTCACCTCGGGCGTCAGCTTTGGAAGAACGCTCACCGCACCGTACGTCAACTTGACCAGCATCGACGTCACTATCAACTCCGATCTCACGTTCTTCGGCGGGCTCATAATCAAGGCCAACAATTTGCGGCTTCAGTATTCCAACAATGGTGCCCCATCCTTCAGGATCTCAGGCAGCACCAGACTCCAGATTCCCGGTCTAAATGGTCCGACGTTGGAATTCGACGTTCAATTCGGCGACATCACCCCTGATGGAACTGTCCGGCCGGGCATCGTTGTCAGTAACGGCGTCTTGACCAACATCGATATCAAGGCCAGTGGCACCATCCAGTTGGGACCTGCCCGGATCAGCATCACAAACGCCCGAATCGAGTACAATTCCAGCAGCGCCAGCTTGAAGATGTCGGGCAGCGCGTCGATGACCGTCCTCGGCGTGAACGGAGCTTTCAACGTCGATTTCGGCACGCCGTCACAACCGGGACTGCTCGTCCAGAACGGGAGGTTGGTCAGCTTCAGCCTGAAGGTGCGGTCGAATTTGTCAGTGGCGGGACTGGCGCTGAATATCAACGACCTGGGGATTCAGTATACGGCGGCGGACGATACCTTCATGCTAACGGGCGCTGGATCGCTCACTTTGCCGGCGGGCATCGGCAGTGTGAGCTTCAATCTGAACAATCCAGGACTGGTCATCCGCGCGGGTCGGCTCGAGTCACTCGACTTGACGGTGACGTCCAATTTATCTATCGCCGGCCTCACGTTCTCGGCCGGCCTGAGGATGACGTACAGTTCGGCAAACAGCACCTTCACGATGACCGGAAACGTGAATACGACGCTGCCGGGAGGTCTCGGTTATGTCGACGTCCAATTCGGCGGTGACGGCACGCAGGGCTTGGTCATCACCAACGGCAACCTCACCAGTCTCGATTTGCGAATCCGCAGTGATATGTCCTTCCTGGGCATCACTTTTCACGCCGGACTACGCATGTCTTATAGCAGTGGATTGTTCTCCATGGACGGGATCGTGGACGCGAGCTTGCCCCTTAATCTGGGCAATGTCCTGATAAGCATCAACCGCTTTGAAATCAGAAATGGCTCCATCGAAAGCCTGGATGTCCAAGCCATCGGCACCTTTGGTATCGGGGGTCTGATATCGCTCAATGGGAATTTCCGAATTAATTGGGTCCGTGAGTCATTTAGCTATACGACAACTAATCGTTATGGAATATCAATAACTAACACAGTTTATCGTTCCTATCTGCAGATCACGGGTCGGGCGACCGCTCAGGTCGCTGTCCTGAGCTTCGAGGTTCAGCTCGGCGGCGAAGGCAGGCGCGCTGACGGCCCCATAGAACAAACTTCCGGGCTAATCATTGAAGATGGTAGCATTAGCAGTCTCAACATGACTGTGGACTTGAATTTTGGATTCGCCGGCATCAACCTCGTTGGCATCAGGGGCATCGTCAATATCGATTCGGCCTCTGGCCTATTCGATTTGCGGACGCGCGCCCTTATTTCAATCCCGGTATATGACATCGTCCCCAGGTGGGTAACGAAGTTCTTACCATATGATAGTAATCTTGACCCATTGCGGCTTTTTGAGGCGGAGGTGGGATTTTCTAACAGGACGGATTCTGGTTATTCGTCTACGAGCCTTTACTTTGCGGTCAGTGTCGGTGGCATACCTCTTGGCATCCGGGCGACAATTGAGACGGATCCGGATGGTCATTCTTCTGCGCCTTCTTTTGAGATTCTGGCCGGCAGTCCGTTCAACGATGTGATGGCCTTCATTGCGCACAATGTGAATACAGCGTACTTACAAACGGCCGCCGCTCTGTCCACAGTAGTCAGCAAGGCGTCGAACGGCATCAATGATCTCGCAAACATAGTCGCTAATTTCGCAGGCCCCGTTCTCGACGAAGCTGCGAGAGCCGTCGGCGGGTTTTTTGAGGACGCGGGCAACACCGTCGTTGGCGCGGTGACTTGGTTCGTGGGTTTGTTCGGCCCGGTGTCCGGCGCCACGGTCTACTACGACGCGAACAACGACTTCGACTTGGCGACGGCTTCCGATAATGGTCTGGTCACCACCACGGCGGCAGACGGCAGCTTCAATCTCGTCCTGCCCGAGACAGCGAGCGGCGGCCAGTACGTTCTTTTCGGCGGCACCGATATCTCCACCGGACTGCCGAACACGGCCATCCTCACCGCCCCATTGGGCGCCAAAGTCCTCTCGCCGTTCAGCACTCTGGTCAACAACGTCATGCAGCAGACCGGCCTGGAACAAGTCTTCGCGGAAGGGATGGTCGCCACCGCTTTGGGGATCCCGGATAACGTCAGCCTCACCCACCAGGATTACTTGGGGCAGGCTTTGGGCGGTGATGCCGTTTCCGCTCAAACTTTCGCGGCAGAGGTCAAAATCGCGGCCTTGCTCTCGCAGGCGACCGGCCTCCTCGGCGGAGCTTCCGGTGCTCCTTCGCAGGCCGTGCTCAGCCAGGAGATCATGGGCAGTCTGGCTGCGCTCATTTCGAGCCAGGGGACCGTCGATCTCGCCAGCGCCGCGGATGTGCAGTCGGTGATTCAGAATGCCGCCACTGCGGCCAGCGTGACGGTCACTCCCGAAATTCTCGCCGGCGCGGCCACGATCATTGCCGCCGTCAATGAACAGATCGAGAGCGTGCCGGTCGAGGGGGGCGCGTCCTACCTGAGCAGCATCGTGCAGGCCCAGGTCGTGGCCGGCGGAACCATCGCCGGACAACTGGCTCAGGTCGCCGCCGGGACGGCGGACATCAATACCATCGTGGCCGACAACACGGGCGCGGCCCTGGCCAGCCAGGTCGCCGCCGCGGTGGTGGGCACGCTCAAGGCCGGCCCGCCCAGCCTCATCATCACCCCGTATGTGCAGCAAGGGGTCGGCCTGGCCAACCCGAACACGATGCAGTTCCAAGTTTACCTCACCACGGCCGCGCCGCTCACCCTGCCGGTGACCGTCCACTACGCCACCGCCGATATCACAGCGGTCGCGGCGGACGGCGATTACACCCCCGTCAGCGGTGACCTCACCTGGGAACCCGGCGACACCGCACCCAAGTTGATCACCGTCCCCGTCTTTGCCACCAGCACCATTGCCACCCAGAAGCTGTTCCAGGTGAGTCTCGCCAGCGCGACCAACGCCGACATCCAGAGCGGCGCTGGCGTTGGTGATATCTGGTTCACAGATTTCGCCACGACGACTTCGCTGGTTTCTTCGGTGTCGGAATCAACCTTCGGCGACTCCGTGACTCTGACGGCCACGGTCGTCAACCAGGATCCCGGCGACACGGACGGCTTCGGCAGCGTGATCTTCTTCGACGGCACGACATCCCTCGGCTCGGCCGATTTGATCGATGGCGTCGCCTCGTTGACCATCAGCAACTTAACGAACGGCGAGCATGACCTCACCGCCTCGTTCGGCGGCACATCAGCCCCCGGCGCGAATTACGTCATGAGCACTTCCGATGTCGTCAGCCACTTCGTCAGCTTGGCGGAACAAACCCTCAACTTCGACACGCTGTCCGATCAAGCGTTCGGCAGCCTGCCGCTCCAGGTCCGGGCCACGAGTTCGGCCGGTCTCACTCCGAGCTACCGCATCGTCTCCGGCCCGGCAACGATCATCGATGATCTGATCTCGGTCACCGGCCTCGGCACGGTGGTGGTGGAAGCCTCGCAAGTGGGGACCACCGAATTCGACGAAGCCGCGCCGGTCACGCAATCCTTCAACGTGACCCCGGTCGTCCTGACTTTCACCGTCGATAGCCAATCGATGAACTACGGCGACACGCTGCCGAACTTCTCCGGAGCATTCACTGGTTTCGTCAATGGCGACGACGCCTCCAGCCTGACGACGCAGCCGACCATCACGACCGTACCCGCCAGCAGCGGCGTCGGAACCTACGCCATCACCGCGGACGGTGCCGCCGGTTCTTATTACACCATCCAATACGTGAACGCCTCACTCGACATCACTCCGGCCTTGCTGACCATCGTCACGGACGATCAAGGCATGATCTATGGCGACACGCTGCCAACACTGACGGCCCGGTACGTTGGTTTCGTGAACGGCGACAACCCGTCGAACTTGACCGCGCTGCCGATCTTCACGACCGTGCCAGCCAACAGCAGCGTCGGGACCCACACGATCGGCATCAGCGGTGCCCTGAGTCCCAACTACACGATCACCTCAGTACACGAGACCTTAACCATTGCTCCCGCGCCCCTGACGATCAGCGCGAACAACCAGACGATGGTCTATGGCGGCGCGCTGCCAACGCTCACGGCGGCTTACGTCGGCCTCGTCAACGGTGACACCGCCGCCAGCCTGAGCACTCCGCCGCTCCTGGCGACTACGTTTGACGACAGCAACGTGGGGGACTACGAAATTGAGGCTTATGGCGCGGACTCCGCCAATTATGTCATCACCTTTGTTTCGGGGAACTTGAGCATCACGCCGGCACCGCTGACCGTCACTGCCGACAACCAGAGCATGGTCTACGGCGGCGACTTACCCGACCTGACCGCGTCCTACACGGGGTTCGTCAACGGCGACACCTACTACAGCTTCAGCAGCCAACCCGAGCTCACCGCCTCGTACGGTGCCGTGGGAACCTATGCCATCACGGTCGATGGTGCCGTGAATCCCAACTACCTCATCGCCTTCGTCCCTGGCACGCTCACCGTGACCCCCGCCCCACTCAGCATCAGCGCCGACAACAAGAGCATGGTCTACCGCGGTACACTGCCTTCGCTGACGGTGTCGTACTCTGGCTTTGTCAACGGCGACAGTCCCGACAGCTTTGGCACACTGCCAACGCTGGCGACCGTCCCGGCCAACAGTCTCGTCGGGACTTACGCCATCACGGCCAGCAACGCTGTGTTCGACAATTACGACATCCGCTACGTCGCCGGCGACCTGACGATTGAAGTGCCGATCACGCAAACCTCGGGCAACATGCAGGCCGCCGTGATCAACCGTCCCTTCGGCCAATTGCTGTCGATCACCTTGACCGACTTTGACAATCAACCACTCTCGGGTGTGACAGTGACCTTCACCGCCCCCAATAGCGGCGCTAGCGGCGTGTTCAGCAACGGTAACTCCACCATCACCGCGACGACCGACTCCAATGGTCAAGTGACGCAATCGTTCACAGCCAATGGCATCGAGGGAGATTTCTCGGTCAACGCCTCGATCCCGAATGTTCCGACGCTCGCCACCTTCCGGGTGGTCAACGTCGCCGACTCGACCGCACCGGTCACGATCAACAGCTTGACGCCAGCCCAAGGGATCGTGGGAACCACGGTGCAGATCACGGGGACGAATTTGACCTCGGTGACCAATGTGAAGTTTGGCGGGATCAGCGTGACAGATCGGATCCAGTTCGTGTCGGCGACGACTCTCAACGTCATCGTGCCACTGGGAGCCGTCACAGGGCCGATCAGCCTCATCGCTCCGAGCGGCACAGTGGTCAGCGCCACCAGCTTCGGGGTCGTACCGAAGATCAACAGTTTCACTCCGACCAGTGCTGTATCGGGAGCGTCCGTGACGATTCTGGGAACGAACTTTACCGGTGCCACCAACGTGACGTTCGGCACGATCTCCGCGAATTTCACGGTGGTTTCCGATACCGTGATCACGGCCCAAATCCCACTCACCGCCACAACGGCCCAGATCAGCGTCACAACTCCTAGCGGCACGGCGAATTTCTCGAGACTTGCGCCTCCGACCATCGTCAGTTTCTCGGTGCTCGACGGGTTCGGGGGGACGGTGGTTCAAATCACGGGCGAGAATTTGGATTCGGTGACCGAGGTGACGTTTGGCGGCACCCGTGTGACGGCACCCATCGAGGTTGTTTCCGCAAACGTCCTCAATGTCATCGTGCCGTTGGGGGCCGTCACGGGCTTGATCAGCGTCACCAATCCGAGTGACACGGCGGTCAGCAGTACGAAATTCAAACTCCTTCCCAAGATCATCAGTTTCACTCCCAGTGGTATTGTCGGAGGGTTCGTGACGATCCTGGGCACCAACTTGAGCAGTGTTACCGCCGTTAAATTCTTGAGCATTTCTACCGGCGTTGAATTCGGGAGGGTCTCGTTCGTGTCGTTCACGGTGGATTCCGCGACACAAATCACTGCCGTCATCCCAGACAACGCCGTGAAAGCCAGGATCATCGTAACGACGCCGGACGGCATGGATGTCAGCGCTCCGATTTTCGAGACGATTGTGCTCCCGACCATCACCCGTTTACCAGGCCCGGCCGTGGCGGGGAGTGTCGTTACAATCACTGGCACGAATTTGGCCTTTGTGAACGAAGTCAAGTTCGGCGGCGTGCCAGCCACCATCCAGTCGGTGACAGCGACATCGCTGAAGGTCATCTTGCCGCAGGGAGCCCTCACAGGCTTGATCAGTGTCACCAATCCGGCCGGCACGGCGTTCAGCAAGACTCAATTCAAGGTCGCGCCCAAGATCGACATTTTCACTTCCGACAGCGCCCCGGCCGGTGCGCTCGTGACGATCAATGGCACGAACTTCAGCGGAGCCACCGCCGTGAAGTTCGGCAAGGTCTCGGCGACTTTCACGATTGTTTCCGATACGCAAATCACGGCTACCGTCCCAGTCACCGCTGCGACGGGTAAGATCAGCGTGGCGACTCCCGGCGGCACGGCTTCCAGCGCCACGAATTTCGTGAGGATTGTGGCTCCCAGAATCCGCAGTTTGACCCCCTCGGCGACCGTGGGAGCGGCCGCGGGCGACATAATCCAAATCGTGGGGACCAACTTTTCGGCGGTGACGGAGGTGACGTTTGCCGATGCCAACGGCAGCACAGCCAGAGTGTCGGCCCTCTTTGTGTCCGTGTCGGCAACCCTCCTCAAAGTCACGGTTCCATCAACGGCCATCAAGGGGACGATCAAAGTCACCAATCCGGGCGGCACGGCGACCAGCGCGACCGAGTTCAAGGTCTTGCCAAAAATCACCAGTATCACTCCCCTCAGCGGCGCCCCGGGAGCGGTCGTGACGATCATGGGCACGGCCTTCAACAATGCGACCACCGTGAAGTTCGGCACGCTCACGGTGCTCTTCACGTTGGTTTCGCCAACGGAGATCAGGACCACGATCCCGCCGAACATCAAGTCGTCCAAGGTGACTGTCACGACACCCAGCGGCACGGCGATGGGCCAGTTCGGCCACCTGCCGGGGACGGCCCAATTGGTCGCTGATCCCGAGCATCCCGGCGACAACCTGTTGGTCGTGGTCGGCACCGACGGCCCCGACGTCGTCCAAGTGGTTTATCAGGCCGGCGGCAGCCAAATTAAAGTCCTTCGCGATGGGGTCTCTCAGGGCCTCTTTGCGACAGCGGATGTGGACCGTATTTTCGTGTCGCTCCTGGGAGGCAACGATAATTTCCTCACGGACCTGAGCGTCCCGATGACCGTCCACGGAGACGATGACAACGACACCCTGGTGGGAGGCGCGGGTTCGCAGCAATTCTTCGGCGACGGTGGCAACGATTCCCTGGATGGCGGCGGCGGTGGCGGCGACTTGCTGGTGGGAGGTGACGGGAACGACGTTTTGAAGGGTGGCACAGGGACCGGCCGCAACGTGCTGATTGGCGGTAACGGGAAGGATAATATCCAAGGGGGTGACGGCGAAGACCTGCTGATCGCCGGCCGTACCGACTTCGACACCAACACGGTGGCGCTGATGGATCTGACGAAAGAGTGGTTCGGTCCGGACAGCATTGCCGCACGGATCGGCCACCTTCGTGGCACCCTTGGTGGTCTGAATGGCTCGACGTTCCTGACGACCGGCACGGTGGGAACCGTCC
>JANMIF010000383.1:0-1702 GCA_031375695.1 Planctomyces sp. | reverse complement strand
TGCCCACCGTGGGTTCAACCCCACGGCTACCCTCGGCGGTCGCTCCGCGACCAAAACACCTGGCGGTCGCTCTGCGACCCAAGACGGCCGGCGGTCGTGTCGCGACCAAGGCAAAGAACTCCGGTGCCCCTGTGTCACTTTGTCGGCGCGGGTTCCAGCCGCACGACGTAGATGGTGGCGTTGGCGTTGCCGGTGATGAGGTGGCGGCTGTCGTCGGTGAAGGTGAGTTCGTGGACTCGGCCGGGGAAGGTCAGGCGTTTTTCGGCGACTCCGGTGGCGAGATTGATGATCTGCACTCCGGCGGAGGCTCCGTTCTCCCAGAACGAGGCCGCCAGACGACGACCATCGGGCGAGAACGCGACGGTCCCAGGCCCGCCGATCGCGAAGCTCGTGGTCGGCTTGGAGAGGTCGGACTTCAGGCTCCATAATTCCAATGCGTTGCCGTTGTTGGTCGTCGCGAGAGTCTGTCCATCGGGGGCCAAGGCAAACTGAAGATATTGACTCGTCTGCAAAGCGGCTCGCGGGGTGAGCTGATCGTCTTTCACATCCAAAATATGGATGCCAAAGCCACCCCATCCAACCAGCGTGCGTCCGGCTTCGGCAAAGACCAGTTGCACGACGTGTTCCGGTGACGATTTGATCTCAGACAGTTTCCTGGCGGGAAGGTCGTCCGACTCCCAACCCCACAGCTCGATGACTTCGTCAGCTCCGATGTTCCGGCCAATAGCGAGCCGGTGGCCTTCATCGTTCAACGCGGCCGAGCGGGCATCGCTCCCGGTGATGCGACGAATCGGCGTCAAACGATCTGCGTCGCACCGGAACAGCGCTGTTCCTCCACCATTGAGCGACTCTCGAACGATAAGCTGCCGTTGTGTGGAAGAGGCGTTCAGAACCATGAATGCCGGTGATTCGACCGGAACAGCTTGCAGACCGTCGCGTGTCGGTCGCCAGATGCCGATACGGGGAAATTCCGTCGAAGCGCACAACCAACGATCGACAACTTTGAGCCGCTGCCCATAGTGCCAAGTTGGATTGGGAGCGAGCGGATCGAGTTCGGTCACGCCAGTTTTGGAGACATTCCAAATTCGGATCGCCCCGTTCAGATGGCCTGTGAAGACGGTTTCACCGTCGGGAGCAATTGCCAGTTGATGGATATTGTCCGCCACAAATGACGCAGAGGAACTGCCGAGCAATCGCGGTGGTTCAGCGGCGAGATCCCAAACGCGAAACACGCCGTCGCCAAGATAGACCGCCATCCGCAGGGATTCCGCGGCTGCGGCAAGTAAACCTGTATCGCGAATGCTGCTGCCGACTCGCTGGGGTTCACCGTCGTTGATTTTCCAGAACCAAATGCGGCCGTTGCGATCGGCGGTGGCCAAACGACCGTCCGACAGGAAGGCGGCATGCTCGAAGCCCTTCGCGGGAGCATCGGATTTTTCGTCGGCATCGGCCTTCAGCACGGTGGCTTCGCGTGGCGTGTCGCCTCGCAGATCAATCAGATGGACTGCACTTTGGACGTTGCTGTTGTCCGTGAAGCAGAACCACTGCGCATCGGGTGAGAAGCTGCCCGGTGAGATGCCGCCATGTGGTGTGGGGAGTACGAACTTGGCGGCTCGCTGAGGCGCAGCGTCGCCGAGTCTCCACAAGCCTAAAAAATCCGTCACTTCTTCGAACCCGGCGAGCCATCGGCCGTCTGACGACG
>JANMIF010000586.1:0-7768 GCA_031375695.1 Planctomyces sp. | reverse complement strand
TGCCCGCAGTGCCGGATGCTCGTGATGCGTGCGTGCAGCGACTCGGTGACTTGCTGAGAGCGAACGATGGAATTGAGGCCGCGCACCTTTCGGGCATGAATGGCAAGGAGCCCGGCCAAATCTGCATCCACTATGACCCCGACCGACTGTCGATCGGCGAAGTTCGAGATCTGGCCCGCCGAGCCGGAGCGGAACTCGACAAGCGGTTCGGGCACTTGTTGCTCAAGTCGGAACCGATGCACGCTCGCCAGGCGCGCACGGTCGAATCGCGAGCGAAACAAATCACTGGGGTGCTGGAAGCCGCGGCATCTCCCGTGGGCCTATTGCGTATCGAGTTTGATCGCCAAGCAACAGACGAAACAGCCGTCCGAGCGGCGGTGCAAAAGTTCGGTGTGCGAATCCTCGAAGTGCAGAAGAAGCGGACGCCAGCCGAACCCTCCGAAGCGGAACGCAAGCCTGCCGGTAAAGAGCACGAACATGCGCATCGCGGATTGTTTGGCGAGCGGACGGAGCTGGTTTTCGCCGCGCTCTGCGGCGGGCTGCTGCTCATCGGATGGCTGCTGTCGGCGTTGACCGACATCACGCCGTGGGTGCCGTGGAGTCTCTATCTGGCCGCGTATTTGTTCGGCGGCCTTTTCATGCTTCGCGATGCGATCGAGGATCTCCGAGCCGGCCGTTTTGACATCGACTTCCTGATGCTAGTGGCCGCCGTTGGTGCCGGTACGCTGGGCGAATGGGCTGAAGGCGCTCTGCTGCTCTTTCTATTCAGCCTTGGACACGCGCTCGAACATTTTGCGATGGGCCGCGCCAAACGAGCGATCGAAGCCCTCGCCGAACTCGCACCCCAAACCGCGCTGGTTCGTCGTGAGAGCAAGACCGAAGAAGTGCCGGTGGAACAGCTCCGGGCTGGGGACGTGGTGATCGTCAAACCGAACGAGCGCATTCCGGCGGACGGGTTCGTGATCAAGGGAGAAGGGAGCGTCAATCAGGCCCCAATTACCGGTGAGAGCGTGCCCGTGGACAAGCGGGCCGTCGATGATCCGCAGACGGCGGCTGCGAATCCGGATCGGCTCGATCCGCAATACCGCGTATTCGCCGGCACCATCAATGGAAGCGGCGCACTGGAGATTCAGGTGACGAAACTCGCCAGTGAATCCACGCTCGCCCGCGTCGTTCAAATGGTGAATGAAGCCGAAACACAAAAGTCCCCCACGCAACGGTTCGCCGACAAGTTCGAGCGCTACTTCGTTCCTACAGTGCTAGCGTTCGTCGTCCTGCTGTTGTTCGCCTGGGCGGTCATCGACGAGCCGTTCAGCACCTCGTTCTATCGCGCGATGGCGGTCCTCGTGGCGGCCAGTCCCTGTGCTTTGGCGATCTCGACCCCGAGCGCCGTCCTCAGCGGCGTGGCTCGCGCGGCACGCGGCGGAGTGCTTATTAAAGGTGGCGGGCCGCTGGAGAACTTGGGAACGGTTGGCGCGATCGCGTTCGATAAGACCGGCACATTGACCGAAGGCAAGCCACGCCTGACCGACGTGATCACTTCAGACGGCGGCACCGAAGACGAGTTACTGCGTGTGGCCATTGCCGTTGAGAGTCTCAGCGACCATCCACTCGCTGCCGCCGTGGTGATGGGCGGCAAAGAACGGCTGAAGAGCGATTCGGTCTTACAAGCTCACGACGTGCAAAGCATCACCGGCCGTGGAGTCAAAGCCACCGTTGACGGTCAGCCGGTTTACATCGGCAAAGAAAACCTATTCGCCGAAGTCGAGGGAGCGCCGCTGCCGGATGCGTTGCGCGAGTCTGTCGAGAAGCTGAAAGCCAGCGGACGCACGACGATGATCGTCCGGCGCGGCGACATTTGCCTCGGTGTGTTGGGCTTGATGGACACACCGCGCGAAGCGGCCAACAACGTGATTGCCCGCTTACGAGTGCTTGGCATCCGCCGCATGATCATGCTCTCGGGCGACAATCAGCAGGTCGCCAACGCGGTCGCCAAAGAAGTCGGTCTCGACGAAGCCTGGGGTGACTTGATGCCCGACGACAAAGTCGCCGCGATCAAGAAGCTCAGCGCACAAGAAGGTGTGGCGATGGTGGGCGATGGCGTGAACGACGCTCCCGCGATGGCTAATGCCACAGTGGGAATCGCGATGGGAGCGGCCGGTTCCGACGTCGCCCTGGAAACCGCCGACGTGGCGTTGATGGCCGACGACTTAAACCATCTCCCGTTCGTCGTCGGCCTGAGCCGACAAACGAGCCGCATCATTCGGCAGAATCTCTGGCTCAGCCTCGGCATGGTCGTCTTTCTTGTTCCCGCAACCGTACTTGGACTACGACTGGGTGCAGCCGTCGTGCTCCATGAAGGTTCGACGCTTCTAGTGGTCCTCAATGCCCTCCGGCTCCTGGCGTATCGAAGTGAACGCTGAACTCACCGTTTTTTAACTCTCCATCTGGCAGGATACCGAATTCATGACACCTCCACTCTCCGCTGATCTGCTGCGAAAAATGGATGCCTACTGGCGAGCCGCGAACTATTTGTCGGTCGGGCAGATTTATCTGCTCGACAACCCGTTGTTGCGCGAGCCGCTCAAGCTGGAGCATGTGAAGCCTCGGCTCGTCGGTCACTGGGGGACGACACCGGGATTGAATTTCATCTACGTGCATCTGAACCGCGTCATTCAGGAGAGTGACCTCAACATGCTCTACGTCACCGGCCCTGGTCACGGCGGACCGGGCCTCGTTGCCAACACGTATCTGGAAGGCACCTACACCGAGATTTATCACGACATCTCGCAGGACGAATCGGGGATGCAGCGGCTGTTTAAGCAGTTCTCGTTTCCCGGTGGCATCCCCAGCCATGTCGCGCCGGAAACGCCCGGCTCGATCCATGAAGGGGGCGAACTCGGCTATGCCCTGTCGCACGCCTTCGGTGCGGCGTTCGACAACCCCGACCTGATCGTCGCCTGCGTGGTCGGTGACGGCGAGGCCGAGACCGGACCGCTCGCGACCAGTTGGCACTCGAACAAATTTCTCAATCCGGTGCATGACGGAGCGGTGCTGCCGATTTTGCACTTGAACGGCTACAAAATTGCCGGCCCGACGGTGCTCGCGCGCATCAGCCATGAAGAACTGGAGCAACTCTTTCGCGGTTACGGCTACACGCCGTACTTCGTCGAGGGGGATGACCCGCAGGCGATGCACCAGCTCATGGCCGAAACGCTCGACAAAGTCTTTGCCGAGATCAAACAGATTCAACAGGACGCCCGAACGAATGGATTCACGCAACGCCCGCGCTGGCCGATGATCGTGTTGCGAACGCCCAAAGGTTGGACCGGACCGAAGGAAGTGGATGGCAAGCAGGTCGTCGGCACCACTCGTTCGCATCAAGTGCCGATGGGCGAGATGTCGCACCCGAATCACGTTCGCATTCTCGAAGAATGGATGAAGAGCTATCGCCCGGAAGAACTGTTCGACGCGAAGGGGAGACTGAACGCCGAGCTGGCGGAACTGGCTCCGCGAGGGACGCGACGCATGGGAGCCAACCCGCATGCGAACGGCGGCGAGTTGCTCCAAGACCTGCGGCTGCCGGATTTCCGCGACTATGCCGTCGATGTGGCTCAACCCGGAGCAATCGACGCGGAGTCCACGCGGTTTCAAGGCCAGTTCATTCGGGACGTGCTCAAGCTCAACGCCGATGCGAAGAACTTCCGAGTCTTCAGTCCCGACGAGACGTCATCCAATCGCTGGAACGCCGTCTTTGAGGTCACCGACCGAGCGACCACGGCGGACATCCTCCCCGGTGATGACCACCTCGCGCCCGACGGCCGCGTCATGGAAATGCTCAGCGAACATCAGTGCCAAGGCTGGCTCGAAGGCTATCTGCTCACTGGGCGGCATGGGTTCTTCTCGTGCTATGAAGCCTTCATTCACATCATCGACTCGATGTTCAACCAACACGCCAAGTGGCTGAAGGTCACGCGGCAGATTCCGTGGCGGCCGCCGATCGCGTCGCTCAACTATTTGCTGACGTCGCACGTCTGGCGGCAGGATCACAACGGCTTCAGTCACCAAGACCCCGGCTTCATCGACCATGTTGTCAACAAGAAGGCCGAGATCATTCGCGTCTATCTGCCGCCCGATGCCAACACGCTGCTGTGCGTGACCGACCACTGCCTGCGCAGCCGCCACTACGTCAACGTCATCGTGGCGGGCAAACAACCGGCTCCGCAGTGGCTGAACATGGACCAGGCCATCAAGCACTGCGCCGCCGGCATCGGCATTTGGGAGTGGGCCAGCAACGACAAAGGTGGCGAGCCGGACGTGGTCATGGCGTGTTGCGGTGACGTGCCGACATTGGAAACACTCGCCGCTGTAGAACTGCTGCGTGGGTTCTTTCCCGATTTGAAGGTGCGCGTCATCAACGTGGTGAACCTGATGAAACTGCAACCTCCCCGCGAGCATCCGCATGGCCTGAGCGACTCCGACTTCGACACGCTCTTCACGAAGGACAAGCCCATCCTCTTCGCGTTCCACGGCTATCCGTGGCTGATCCATCGGCTCACTTACCGTCGGACCAATCACGCAAACTTGCACGTCCGCGGCTACAAGGAAGAAGGGACGACGACGACTCCGTTTGACATGGTGGTCCTGAACGATCTCGACCGCTTCCGTCTCGTCTCCGACGTGATCGACCGCGTGCCGAGCTTGGGAGCGCAAGCCGCCTATGCCAAGCAGGCGATCCGCGACAAGCTGATCGAACACAAGCAGTACATCACCGAGCATGGCGAAGACATGCCTGAGATTCGCGACTGGAAGTGGAAACCGCAGTGAAGCCGCAACAGTGTGGCACAATTGGTAGCTGAACTCGTGAGAGTTCAGTTTTCTCCACGAACATTGAAGTCTCACGACTTCAGCTACGAAACTCTCAAAACCTCTGAGCGTCGTCATGCACGTCCTCTGCTTGAACAGCGGATCGTCGTCCCTGAAGTTTGCCGTCTATCGTTGTGAAAACGGCGACGACGTCGAGGTTGCGCGCGGGGCGGTAGAAGGTATTTCGCAAGAGCACGGCCGACTCTGGATTCAACGGCCGAAAGACGGTGAGCGTCAGGAGAGCCAACGATCCTTCAGCTCTTACCAAGCCGCGTTTGAAGCGGCGATGGATTCGCTCTCGACGCTGAAGTTGCCGGCCTTCTCGGTCGTCGGTCACCGAGTGGTCCATAGCGGCGATCAGTTCGATTGTCCCACGCGAATCGACGAACAAGTTCTCGGTACGCTGCGAACGCTCGTGCGTCTTGCTCCGCTGCACCTGCCGCCACAGATCGCCATGATCGAGTTGGCCCAACAACGATTCTCCGAGCTGCCTCAAGTGGCCTGCTTCGACACGGCCTTCTTTCGGCACATGCCGGAGCTGTCGCAACGCTACCCGTTGCCGAGATTCCTGTGGGACGCGGGAGTCCGCCGTTATGGCTTTCACGGCTTGTCGTATGAATCGATCCTCGCCTCTCACGAGGAAGCGAGAA
This sequence comes from Planctomyces sp., assembly GCA_031375695.1. GTDB lineage: Bacteria > Planctomycetota > Planctomycetia > Planctomycetales > Planctomycetaceae > SXKJ01. The sequence goes on along the minus strand of JANMIF010000586.1, from coordinate 2,252 downwards.
TCGGACGAACGATCATCGCGCACCTCGGCAACGGTTGCAGCATGACAGCACTCCGAGACGGCCAGGCCGTCAACACCACGATGGGTTTCACGCCAACGGGCGGCTTGATGATGAGCACTCGCAGCGGCGACCTCGATCCCGGCGTTCTGATTTATCTGATGGATCAACAGGGCTACGGCCCGCGCGACATCGAGCGTCTGGTGAATCAAGAATCGGGCCTCAAAGGAGTTTCCGGTTTGAGCGGCGACATGCAGACGCTGCTTTCCGTTCGTGGCGACAATCTTCAAGCCGCGCTGGCCATCGACATGTTTTGCGACAGCATCCGCCAACAGATCGGTGCCTTCGCAACGGTCTTGGGCGGACTCGATCGCCTGATCTTCACGGCCGGCATCGGCGAACGCGCCGTCTCAGTCCGTCGCGACATTTGCCACGGCTTGAATCATCTGGGCATCGCCTTGGACGAAGCAGCCAACGCCACGAACGCCAGGCGAATCAGCACCGCGCAGAGCCTGTGTGCCGTGGAAGTCGTCTCAACCAACGAAGAGTTGATGATCGCCCGGCACAGCGCCGCTGCTCACTGAGTGCCTACCTCGCCTCCGACAGGAAATGACCATGAGCACCATAGAACACCCCGCGCCGCTTGCCGAACTGCTGGCCGGTCACACTCCCGCTGCCATCGCGGTGCGTCTGGCACGCCAGCCGGCGCAAAGTTATCTGCGAGACTTCGTGTACGGTGCGATCGACGGCACAGTGACGACGTTCGCGGTTGTCGCGGGAGTGGTCGGCGCGGGCCTGCCGACATCGGTCATCATCGTGCTCGGCTCGGCAAATCTCGTGGCGGACGGGTTCAGCATGGCGGTCAGCAATTACCTCGGCACGAAGGCGCAGCAGGAAGAACTACATCGCGTCCGCCGCATCGAAGAGCATCACATCGACGTGATCCCCGACGGGGAAGCGGACGAGATTCGCGAACTCTTTCGGCAGAAGGGCTTCGACGGCGAGTTGCTTGAACGAATCGTCCATGTCGTGACCTCCAACCGCCAGTTGTGGGTCGAGACGATGCTCACCGACGAATGGGGGTTGACGCTGACCACTCCGGTTCCGTGGCGCGCCGGCCTGATGACGTTCATCGCCTTCGTCGTCGCGGGACTCTTGCCGCTGTTGCCGTTCTTCGTCGCGCCGGCAGCCGGCGACTTGCAGGTGCCGTTTGCTGCGAGCATCGCGCTCGCGGCGTTGGCGTTCTTCTGCATCGGAGCGATCAAATCCTGGTTCGTCGGCCACTCCTGGTGGCGCGCGGGGTTGGAAACTCTGACGCTCGGAGGCGGAGCCGCTCTATTGGCCTACGCGACCGGAGCGTTGCTCAAGTCGCTTCCTGGCTGACGTGAGCAGTCGGTCGGGCATGACCTCTCTGGTGAAGAAACGACAAACAACGCATCGAAAGACAAGCAAAGACAAGCAGTGACTTACTTCTCCCGTTTCCCAACGGTAGGATACCTGCCGCATGGAGCCTCTCTCAGTTTGGAATTGGCTCCAACGAATTGCTGAATTGAATTTCGGATGACTACTTAAAAGGCAACCCGGCCGTGCCGGGGAGCTGGTTGAAGAGTAAGCCGACGTGATCGAATCCCTCAGGGGTTCGGCCACGTCGGCTTTTTTTATTTGTCTCGGTGACGTCGAGAAGAAGGAGAACAGAAATGGTCAATATCCAATCACAAGCAGAAAGAACCGATCCTCCGTCGGAAATCGGGGCGAAACAGTTGGCTGGCGTCGCTCGTCAGTTTGAAAAGCAGCGGACGGGCCGCATGCCAGAGTCTGTCACTGCGGCGCTGGTGGAGGACTCGCTGGTGATCACTCTTCACGAGGAGTTGTCGCCGACGGAGATCGAACTCGCGAAGACGCCGGAGGGTGCCGCTCAGGTGCAAGAGCTTCATCGACAAGCATTCCGCAGTTCCTGCAATCCGTTGCTGAAGGAAATTGAAGTCATCACCGAAGTCTCTGTGCGAGAGGCCACATCGGAAGTTGCCACGGACACCGGCACTGTGGTGCAGGACTTCCGCTTGGAAGCCAGCGTTCCAGCAAGCACCTGGAGCGAATCGACGGCTGAACTGACTTCGGTTGACCCGTCGTGCGGCAAAAAGGAACGCGTGTTGGATGGCGAAGGCTAGACCACAAACTCGTGGGGCCGGTTTTAAAACAGCCCCGCCAATTGCCACATGACGGGCAGGTTGTAAAACAGCCCCCCGAGATTGTAT
>JANMIF010000297.1:0-27299 GCA_031375695.1 Planctomyces sp. | reverse complement strand
CCGCCGGTCCAGCCGGTGTTAACGAGCCAGACGTTCGCGTTGTGACGGCGAACTTTGTCGGCCAACAGCTCGGCGTATTTGTTCGGATGCCACACCAGAAACGGGCCGCCGAAGCCGGGGCTGAACGTGGCTTGCGGTTCGGTGACGCCCATTTCCGTGCCGGCCACCTTCGCGGTGTAGCCGTTGACGAAGTGGAACATCGCCTGTTCGGGAGTCAGCTTCGACACGGGCGGCAACACGCCGAAGGCATCGCACGTCAGAAAGATCACATCGGACGGATGCCCTGCCACGCATGGAATTTTGGCGTTTGGCATATGCTGGATCGGATATGCTCCTCGCGTGTTCTGCGTGAACCGTGAGTCGTTGAAATCGACGAGATGACTGGCGTTGTCGTACACGACGTTTTCCAACACGGCTCCGTACCGCAGTGCCTGGAAAATTTCCGGCTCACGTTCGCGAGATAGATAGATCGCTTTGGCGTAACAACCGCCTTCAACATTAAAGATGCCGTCGTCGCTCCAGCAGTGCTCGTCGTCGCCAATGAGTTGCCGATTTGGGTCCGCTGAAAGCGTCGTCTTGCCGGTTCCGGACAGACCAAACAGCACGGACGACTTACCGGTTCGCGGGTCGCAGGTCGCCGAGCAGTGCATCGACAACACGCCGCGATCCGGCATCAGGTAATTCATGATCGTGAAGATGCCCTTCTTCATCTCGCCGGCATACTCGGTGCCGAGGATGACCAGTTCACCGAGTTCAAAAGATACATCCACACTGGTACTGGAGGTCATGCCGGTCGTGTAGCGGTTCGCTGGAAAGCGGCCGGCGTTGTAGATCACGAAGTCGGGCTGACCGAACTCTGCTAACTCGGCGTCAGTCGGCGGGATCAGCATGTTGTGCATGAACAGCGCGTGATACGCTCGCGAACAAATTACGCGGACCTTCATTCGATACTTCGGATCCCAGCCGGCAAAGGCATCGATGACGTACAGCCGGTCGCGTGTGTTGAGGTAATCCTTGGCCCGTTCGCGATTGATCATGAAGGTCGGTTCGTCGAGCGGAAAGTTGACCGGCCCCCACCAAATGTTCGCCTCCGAATGCGGATGTCGCACGACTCGCTTGTCCTTGGGCGACCGCCCGGTCTTCTCGCCCGAATACGCGATCAACGCGCCAGAGTCCGCAATCGTCGTCCCCGCATCATGTCGAATCGCCTCTTCGTACAAAGTGGCGGGCGACGGGTTTCTCAACACCAGCTTAACGAAGATTCCGTGAACAGACAGATCGAACGATTGCGACATCAAAGGACTCCCAAGAGCGTAGACAAATGCCTGCGCACGTGTTGTTTCAGGTTAGTGAACACGGTTCAATCCGAGCTCAATTGCATCTGCGAATAACCTGTTCACAACTGGGCGACAGCGGCGGTTTTAATACTGAGTGCAACGGTTCGTTCAGCGCTCCCATTGCACATCGTCGAGGTAGAACGTGATTGGTTGGCCGGAGCTAGCTAGGTTCCACACAAAGCCGGTTTTTATGCGGGTCAGGTCTTGTGTGCCTAGCGGGATTTCGTATTGCTTCCAATCTTTTGTGAGCGTGACTTTTTCAAGGCTTCCTTGAGCAGTGTCGAAGAAGCGTTTATCGCGAGCGAGGATGCCGAACTTGAAGTCGATGACCTCATCGCCCGTCTCGCCACGCGCCCAGAAGGTCAATCGTTTGGCTCCGGTCAGATCGAAGCCCCCGGCGCGATCGCCCCAATCCTGAGCCGGACTTTGCCAGACGACTCCCCCCCAGCCCTTCGTGGCGGCGAAGTCGCAACGAAGGCACGTCTTCCCCGAGTGCGGACTGTCAGAGCATTTCGGCTCAAGCTTGATCGCCTTTGTGTCACCCATCCAACCGGCGGGGATGAACGTCTGAGGCGAATCGGCTTCGGCGTAAACGATCAGCGGGAACTGGGCCTTGCGAGCGGTCACCGTTTTCAGCGGAGCATCGACTCTCAGGGGAATGTTCGCCACCGACGCGCCGCCGTGTTGATCCTTCACGATGGCGAAGAGCCGATAAAGCCCGCCGTCGGCCGGGAGTTTGAGTTCCGCGAAGTTGTCCCCCGATCGAACTACCGCACTCTTGATGGCTGGGGATTCGGACTCGGCATCTCCGCCTGAGCCATATTCTTCGGGGTCGAATCGCAACTGCCACGAGACCGTGAGTTGATCCTTTTCGAAATCAGACGTCTTCAATTCGACACGCACAACTTCACCGGGCTTCAGCTTTCCGCTGCCATCAAACGTCAGAGATTCAATCGCCGGGCAGCGATTCGCGACCGGCTTGCCGGTCCACAATTCAGACATCGCGTCAGCCGCCGCCAATCGCGAGCCGTCTAACAGCATCGAGAACCATGTGGCTGTAACTTCTTGCTTCTGACCCCACAAAAACGCATATGAACCAAGACACATTCCCGGTTGGCCGAGTACCGCGCTGCGATACGCTGTGCGATATGCCTCACCTTTCTCGGTGCTGGTAAGTTCGCGATACGCACCCACCTCGTCCTTGGAGATTTCCCAGATGCCGGGCGGCCCAAATTCGGTGAGCAAGTACGGCTTCGTCCCGCCGAGTTTCCGATATCGCTCGCCGACCGAGGATGCTCCGGCATACGAGTTGATGCCGAGAATGTCGATGTCCGGGCAAAGTTCATGCAGGTTCGGGACTTTGTCGCCACCGATCTCGGCAATGACGGTCATCGTCGGATGTCGCGCGTCAATCGACTTCACCAGCCGTGCGAGATTGTTGATTTCCGACCAGACCGCTCCGTTCTTGCCGACGGGATCTTCCATCTCATTTCCCAGTCCCCACACCAGCAGTGCCGGATGATTCTTGTGTCGCTCGACAACTTCACGCACCTTTTGCCGCTGCCGAATGAGGCTCGCGGCATCCGCCCAATCGAATCCCTGTCGTACCTGCCCCAGCCAAATCCCGGCCGTGACCGTCAGTCCTTGCTTGTGAGCCGCATCCAACTTTTCTTTCAGCCCGTCTTCGCCCCAAGTCCTCACCGAATTGCCGCCGAGCTTCGCCAACAATTCCAATGAGTGATCTCCGCCGCCCCCTTTGACGAAGTAAGGCTGTCCGTCACGCTCCATGTGCCACTGACCGGAAACACCGACAACTCGCACGACCGGATCGGCCGCGCGAACCGTAGTTATCGTGGTTGCAATGAGACTCAGGACGACAAAGTGCAAACGGAGCATGGGTTCAAGCCTCGGTAATTATCAATTGTGGTTATGTTTGGACGGCCTGCAGCAACAAGAAACGACCGGATCAGAGAGTCCGGCTACGAATTCAAATTGACGAGAGACTGTCAGGCTCCCGTCGCGACCGCCAGAGGGACTTTCATGGCCGGCGGAGACTCGTGATGCGAGCAACCGGTCCCGACGTCAGCGAAGAAGTCGTGACCTTTGTCGTCGACTAGAATGAACGCCGGGAAATCTTCGACTTCGATTTTCCAGATCGCCTCCATGCCAAGTTCGGCGAACTCAACGACGTCCACTTTGCGGATGTTTTCCTTAGCGAGAATCGCGGCCGGACCGCCGATGCTGCCGAGGTAGAAGCCGCCGTGCTTTTGACACGCCACCGTCACGGCGGGACCGCGGTTTCCTTTGGCGATCATCACCATGCTGCCACCGTGCGACTGAAACAGTTCGACATACGAATCCATGCGGCCGGCCGTCGTCGGGCCGAACGAACCGCTCGGCAGACCTTCCGGCTTCTTCGCGGGACCGGCGTAATACACCGGGTGAGCTTTGAAGTAATCGGGCAACGGCTGCCCGGCATCAAGCCGCTCTTTCAGTTTGGCGTGAGCGATATCTCGTGCGACGACGATTGGGCCAGTGAGCAGCAGTCGCGTTGTGACCGGAAAACGCGATAGGTCGGCGAGGATTTCTTTCATCGGTCGATTCAGGTCGATCCGCACGGCACTCGTGTCCTTCCGATGTCGCAGTTCTTCGGGGATATATTGCAGCGGATTGAGTTCAAGCTGCTCAATGAAGACGCCGTCGCGTGTGATCTTCCCTTTGGCCTGCCGATCCGCACTGCACGACACCCCCATGCCGATCGGCAACGACGCTCCGTGCCGCGGCAGTCGAATGATGCGGACATCGACGGCGAAATACTTCCCGCCGAACTGCGCCCCGATGCCGCATTTCCGAGCCTGCTCCAACATCTGCGCTTCTAGCTCGATATCGCGAAACGCTCGGCCGTGAGCGTTCCCGGTCGTCGGCAGGTTGTCGAGGTATTTCGTCGAAGCCAGCTTCACCGTCTTCAGAGTAGCTTCGGCCGACGTCCCGCCGATGACGAACACGAGGTGATACGGCGGGCACGCAGCCGTGCCGAGCGTCACCATCTTCGCGGTCAGATACTCGACCAGCGACTTCGGATTCAGAATCGCTCGCGTTTCTTGAAACAGATACGACTTGTTCGCCGAGCCGCCCCCTTTGGCGATGAACAACAGCTTGTATTCATCGCCATCGCAGGCTGAGAGGTCGATCTGCGCGGGTAGATTCGTGTTAGTGTTCTTCTCGTCCCACATGTTTAGTGGCGCGTTCTGCGAGTACCGCAGATTATTTTCGGTGTAAGCGTTGTAAACACCGCGAGCGAGAGCCCCTTCATCGCCGGACGACCAAACTGCATGGCCCTTCTTGCCCATGACGATCGCCGTCCCGGTGTCCTGACAAAACGGCAACACACCCGCACTCGACACATCGGCATTCTTGAGCATCGTCAGCGCGACCATCCGATCATTGTCCGACGCCTCCGGGTCATCCAGGATCGCGGCCACTTGCTTCAAATGCTTCGGCCGCAAAAAGAAGTTGATGTCATGAAACGCCTGCGAACAGAGCAACGTCAACGCTTGCGGCTCAACGCACAACACGTCGCGCCCGTTGAACGGCTTTAGGCTGACATGCTCTTTCGTCAGCAACCGGTATTCCGTGTCATCGAGTCCGAGTTCAAACAGCTCTTGAAAATGAAATGGGGCAGTGGGCATGAGAATCTCTTCAAATCGTGAGAAGGATTTGGTTGGCGTTGCAGTTCGATGTTAGTGGGTTTGGCGTACTGATTTCACGCGACGTCGATTTCATCAAACTGCGCCCCGTGTTCCGGACAACTTGCCGCCGCTTGCGACGAGGCAACTTCTTCGCGATCCTTCCGTTGTGCCTTTCACTCAAAACCCCGCTTTGACGGGTGTGAGAGCGCACTTGAGGGCGATCTCTTCTTCTTGATGGAAAGGCCAGCATGACTGACGAACGGAGTCCGACCGAGTTGATGACGCTCGATCCCGCCGCGACCTACTTGGGGCATCCGCGCGGGCTGTTTGTACTGTTTTTTGTCGAGATGTGGGAGCGATTCTCGTACTACGGGATGCGAGCACTCCTGGTCTTCTACATGACAAAAGGCTTCCTGGGCTTCGGTGACAAACTGGCCTACGGAGTTTACGGCGCGTATACCGCGCTCGTTTATGCGACACCGTTCATTGGCGGGATGCTGGCCGACCGGCTGTTGGGACAGCGGCGCGCCGTCATTCTCGGAGGGATGTTGATGGCAGCAGGGCACCTGTTGATGACCGTTGAACGTTCAACGGCGTTTTACACGGCCCTGGCATTGCTGATTTGCGGCAATGGTTTTTTCAAGCCGAACATCTCGACGATGGTTGGCACCATGTATCCCGCAGGCAGTCCAAAACGTGACGGTGGCTTCACGATTTTTTATATGGGAATCAACCTGGGAGCCGCGATGTCGCCGCTGATTTGTGGCTACGTCGGCGAGACGTTCGGTTGGCACTACGGTTTTGGAATCGCGACGATCGGTATGTTGGCCGGGCTGATTACGTTTTCTGTTTCGCGAACACTTTCGCGAATTCTCATCGGGCTGACCGCCGTCACGACAGTGGCGGGCATGGTCTGGCTAGGACGGAGCGACCTTTGGAACTTGGCGGTGAATGCACCGGTTGGAATCGCTCTGCTGGTGGGAGCGTTCATCGCCATTGCCGCACTGGCGGGGGGCGGATTGCCGGTGGGACTGGGTGATCCCAAGGACGCCAGCCGCATGGGGATGCCGGCGTTTGAGTCCATTCGCACGCAGCCAGTACCGTATTATCTGGCGATCATCGGAGGCATTCTGCTGCTGCAACATGTGATCGTGCCACAGTCGGATTTCGCGGTGATCATGATGTTGGTGGGGACATTCGCGCTGTTGCTGCCGTGGTTGAAAGCAGTTCATGCCGTGTATCTCGGAACGGCGGCCATTGTTCCCGTCGTCGCGATCTTGGTACAGAACAACGAAGTGGCTGGGTTGCTGCTGGGAGTTTTTGGTGGCGGTGCGTTGCTCAAGCTGGCGGCCGACGCCTTTCAGGCCGAGAAGGTCGAACGCGAGCGGCTGTTTGTCGTGCTGATTCTGATGTTCTTCTCCATGTTGTTCTGGGCTTTCTTCGAGCAAGCGGGAAGCTCGCTAAACAATTTCGCCGATCGCAATGTGGACCGGATTTTGAACGGTCGAGTGCTCACGCAGTCGGACGTTGGGCAACAATTGACCGACGTACCGATCACGCAAGCCTTCTGCGGCCGGAAGATCGATGGCAAAGACTGGACGTTGACCGCCGTCGAAACCGCGACGAAGCAGGCCCAGGAAGAAGCCGCCAAGCAAGTGGCGAAAGACATGAGCAATTCAAACGGCAAGCGAGTGGTGGCGACGCTCAAGACCGTCGACGTCACTTCCGAGATGGTTGGCATGAAGGTCTACGGTACGGAGATCAAAGCCAGTATGTTTCAGGCGGCAAACCCGATCTACATCCTCAGTTTCGGCTTGATCTTCACGATGGCCTGGGGCTTCTTGGGGGCGCGCGGGTTGGAGCCGAACACGGCCGTGAAGTTTTCGCTCGGTCTGCTGCAACTCGGATTGGGGTTCGGAGTGGTTTGGTTCGGCGCGAAGAATAGTTCGGCTCACGGCTTTGTCGCCGTGAGTTGGTTGCTGCTGGCCTATTTGCTGCACACGACGGGCGAGTTGTGTTTGTCTCCTGTCGGCCTGTCGATGGTGACGAAGCTCTCGCCCGCGCGGATGGTCAGCACAGTCATGGGAGCGTGGTTCCTGGCGACCGCCTTTTCAAGTTTCCTCGCCGGCCAGATCGCGACGCTAACGGGCGTGGGGCACGGCAAGGAGGGGGGCGATTCGGTCATTCCGGCTCCGATCGACACTGTCCATGTTTACGGCGATGTCTTCGGCCACATCGCGATCGCCTCGATGATTTCCGGCGTGATCCTACTGGCACTCTCGCCACTGCTCGTGCGCTGGATGCACGGGGATCATCCTGAATCTGGTTCACATTGATCGACAACTGAAAGGATTCTGCATGGCGTTCGATTGGAAGCATTGCCGTTTGGATGGTCGTGGCATTCTGCGATCTTTCGCGGCGGCAGTGCTGGCCATTTGGGTGTTTGCCGATCCAAGGTGCGTCGCGGAAGACTGGCCACGTTGGCGCGGGCCGCGTGGAGACGGATCGTGGCGCGGGCCGGTGTTGCCAGCGAAATGGCCAGATGGCGGATTGAAGCCCAAATGGAAAATCCCGATCGGCGGCGGTTATGCCGGAGTCACGGTTGTTGGCTCGCAAATCTTCGTCATGGACCGGCGCAATGAATCAAAGCGGGAGGACGAGGTTCCCGCCGAGCCGGAAGCCGAACGAGTGCTGTGTGTCGATGCCGATTCGGGAAAAATCATTTGGATGCACCAGTATCCCGTGAAGTATGGCAACCTCGATTACGGAAACGGTCCGCGAGCCGCTCCGACATTTCATGACGGCAAGCTATACACGGTCGGTGCGCTGGGTGAATTGCGATGCTTGAGTGCCGCGACAGGCGAGAAGCTGTGGTCCGTGAATTACGTCACCGACCTCAAAGGCCGACTGCCGACTTGGGGATTTTCTGGCTCGGCGTTTGTTGACGGAGATCGCCTCATCGTGCAGCCGGGCGGCGAGAACGGTGCGAGTGTCGCGGCGCTTGATCGACTGACAGGCAAAAACGTTTGGAGTAGTCTCGACGATGAAGCAGGTTACGCGACACCGCTGATCGCCGAACATGCCGGCCATCGGCAATTGATTCTGTGGACGCCGAGTCACATCCGCAGCGTTGATTCGCTCAACGGCCAACCGAACTGGGCCGTGCCGTACAAAATCACCTACGGCGTCGCGATCGCCGAGCCAATTTTCGAGCAAGGGCATGTCATCGTCTGCGGCTACTGGGACGGCTCGAAAGCGATCCGCTTGGGCGCAAAACCACGCGATGCCGAACTCGTTTGGGAGGAAACAAAAGTCCTACGCGGCCTGATGTCACAGCCGCTGTATCGCGACGGCCATGTGTATCTGCTTGACAAGCAATACGGCCTGACTTGCTTCGAGCTGCTGACCTCAAAAAAATTGTGGGACGACAACAACGCAATGACTCCGCGCGGTCGTAATCCGCAAGCCAGCCTCGTGTGGCTGGAACAACCGAATGCGGACGGACAATACGAGCGAACCGATCGGGCCATCATCCTCAACAGTGAGGGAGACTTGATCCTCACGCGGCTAGACCGGACCGGCTATCACGAACAGTCGCGGACCAACATCATCGGCCCCACATGGTCGCATCCGGCATTCGCCGGTGATCGCGTCTACGCACGCAACGATTCCGAATTGGTCTGCGTCGAATTGACCGTCCCATGAGTGACGGGATTGCCTTATCGGGTGCTCTGAAACGTGAACGTGTTGACTTCGATGATTTGGCTGAAGAACGGCGCAACGGAAATACGGACATAGCGCCGATCGCCGGTCACGACGGCGAGTGCGGACATCCCGATCCCTTCGGGGATCGTGGTGATCGTCGGTTGAAACCCGACGGCATTGCCTGACCCGGTGACGGCGGCCCCGCCACCAACAAATTGCCGCGAGGCACCTCCGGCGAACTGCCGCGAAGTTTTCGTAGTGACGACCGCGAGTGGTCGTTGTAGCGGCGTGAGCGGTCCGTCGTGAATCGGCTTTTCCAAAAGTGACGTGCGACGGCCTTCGTTTAACGTCAGTCGGATCACTTTGTCTTTGCCGTCGATCGGTACGGACATAGTCTTGGTCGTTTCGTCGGGGGTCCCGACATATCGCCGAATCTTCAGTTCCGCTCGCTGGCCGACAACCGCCCCGGAAATCAAGCGCACTCGCACCAGATAATCTCCAGGTAAACCGCTGGCGCAAACATATTCTTCAACGCAGTTGGCGGCTTTCGGCCCGTATCCATCACGCGGGTAAGCCCCACCCGCCTCGCTGAACGGATTGTCAATCGAGCAAACGCCGCCATTCGGTTCTTCGACGCTTAGGTCGAGATCGGCCGAGCCGTTCCACGTCAGCTTGAGCATCATGTCGCGCTGATGCGCGGCGGCCATTGCAGCGGTCAGTGTGTTGGCTTCAGCATCTCGCTTCGCGTGCCGCAAGAATTGTTCGACGACGGCAGCGATGTCTTCGGCTTCTCGATGATGGGCTTCATAGCCGGTCTGCCAAACGTTGGTCAGGACACCGGTTGCTCCCCAGACAACGGCGTCCGCATCCTTCCGTTCGCGAGCGATCCGCAATCCCAGGATGTACGGTTCCGGCCGAGTCGGAGCCAATTGTGCGGCCTGCCGATACCTCGCCAGCGCCTGCTCATCGAAACCCATTCGCTTCAGATAAGCGGCGGAGATCAGCATATCGGGCAGATCGCTGCCGGAAAAATCGACACGTGACAACAAGACCCGTTCGATTTCTTTCTTCGGCCGCCCGGCCAACTTCATCGACAACGCCAGGACCTCGTACATCCACGGTTGCGGCTGAGATTCGATCAGCGCGGTCTCGATGCAGGCGATGACGTGCGCGTACTGGCGTTGTTCGTGCAATCGCAGGACCAATTGTGCAACGGCTTCCGGCTCCGGTTTCTGATCCGCAAAATAGTTATGCCAGATGACTCGCGGCTCGGCCCCGTCCAATTTGGGCAACTTCGCTACGTTGGTGCTTGACGATTTGTCGTCTTTCACCGACGGAGTCTCAGTCTGAAATTCCGCCAGTGCCAACAACGACTCGTCGTCGTCTATTCCAAGCGAGCCGGAGGGCGTTAGGCCTCGGACCCATGCGACTGTACTGACGCCAGCGTCTGTTTTATTCCAAGCTCCTGTCCGAGGGCCAACGGCCGCCGGCTTGCTTAACGTGCGTTGAGCTTTTTTTTTGCCGCGTCGACTTTGCCGTTGTTGAACGCAGGCGCCGCCGGTGCGTTTCGCTGAAATGGATTGACCGGCACGTTGAAGAATCCGCCACCGTTACCACCACCGCCGCCGCCAAAGCCGCCGCCACCACCCTGTTGCTGTCCCCCTCCGAAGCCTCCTCCTCCTCCCTGTTGTTGCTGTCCGCCACCCTGGCCTCCGCCCTGCATCGGCAGCAGAATCACTACCAAGTCGCCGACCGGGTACACGCGGGTTTGCAGTTTTTCCGCCTCTTTCGTCGCCGTCGTGATTTTCATCACTTCGTCTTCGATGACGTACGACAACTTCAAGGGCTGCAACACAATCTTCAGAGCACTCCGCAGTTTGACGCCCGTCAGTGTACGGGTGACTGGCGAATCCAATGGGATCGCTTCGTCATTGAGAGCCTCTTGGTCGAGAATGATCGGAATGTTGTGATACTCCGCCCAATAGATGACGACGTCACTCAACGGAGTATCGCTGAAAGCGATGTCGGTCGGCTGGTCCAACTCCGCCGCAATTCGTCGCTCAGCCGGACTCGACTTGTGCAAGTCAACTGAAGCGTACTGTCTTCGCCGTTCGGTTAAATCTTTCCAGACTTGCGGCTTCGGGAACAGCACCGGCGGTTCGTCCGGGAACGGGATATGAGACAGTTCGACTTGTTCCAATACCGCCAAGAATTTGTTGGCTCGTTCGTTCCGCAAACGAAACGCCTGATTGAGTTGATAAGCGGCCTCAGCACCGACTCGTGCCGCTACCGAGACGCCGATGTTCGGTGCCATTTGCACGGCGGCTTCCGCTGCGGCTTCGGCTTCCGGAAACGCCTCGTCCTTGCCATGAAAGCCGTCATGCAGCGCGGTCCGAACGCGGTCAATTAAGTTTTCCAACTTCTCATCTTCCAGCCGAGCTTTTTCAAACAACCGCTTTTCCGCTTCCTGAATCGCAATTTGTTCCTGCCGACCGATTTCTTTTTGAGCCGCAACATCTTTTTGACTGCGGACATCGGCAATCACACCTTGCAGTTGACGAGTCAATTGTTGACGCAGATCAATTGGGGCGTCGGTCGTGGTCTGCACAGTGCCGTTAGCTCGCTTGAGCAAAATGATCGCCGTGTCTGGCTCTGTTCCACCGAGCGCCCGCGCTTGCTGAATCGCCTGCGAGACTTCCAGCTTGAGCTTTTCACCAAGCACTCGGATTCGATCCACTTCCTCCAGAATCAAGCTCTTCCCCGTCGAGGCGTCCTTCTTGAATTCGTCTCCGCCCAACAAGCTCCCGGAACTGGGCTTGTCTCCGGCTGGCTGACTGGCCGCATCCGCAGCGTCGGCGTCTTTGTCTTGCTTGAGACTGACCGTCCTGACTTTCGGACGCGGTCCACCCGACAACAGCATTTTCGCCTGCGCGCTCTCCGGATCGAGTTGTTGAATTGCTTTGGCAATTCGCTCGGCATCGCGCGGCCGGTTGCGAGCGATCGCCACGTTGCCCTCGTTGGTCAGCCACTGCAATCGTTGATCGAATTCATTCCAGGCCGTCGTGAACAAATCGCGGCCGGCAAACGGAATCAAGCCGTTGTCCTTTTCCGACATTTGAAACGCCGTCGCGACAAACGCCGTGCCTTGCTCCGCACGCAGTTCCGACACTGGCCATTGCAGACGAACCGCTTCGCCCGCGAGTTGCCCCGTCGCCGTCACCGTCGAGCCTTTCGCCACGATTCCTCGCGCGAGCACCAGTGTCTCGCGATCCGCTCGCAGCGGCAGAGGTTGTTCGGAGACCCACTTCAAATCGGCACCGGGAACTTCCAGCGTTTCGGGGTACAGCACGGACGCAGTCGCCGTTCGCGCGAGCAACTTACCCGCTTCGGCCACATTGCTGGCTGGCGTCTTCGATTCACGTCCTTCGTCAATCGCGACCGATCCGCCGGTATGCTGAGCGATCGCGCCCAACAATCGCAAATCGCGTCGTGGGCCAACCGCAAAACTGGAAACCGGAATCTGCCGCTCGCGCAGATCGGAGAGCGCCGCCTTCAACGTTTGTGAACTCAGCAAGTTGACAGTGCTCATGCCGTCTCCGAGATACAGCACTGTTCCCGCAGCGTCCTGCGGAATCGCCGTCAGCGCCGCCGACAAGGCCGCTTGCATATCCGTGGCTCCCAGCGGAGTTCGCTGTCGCAATTGAGCCAGTGCATCATTCACGGCTGCACTGTTCGCAGCCACGAACTCCGTCGTCAGCCGCTCGGCCTGAACATCCACGGCGAACAACATGACTTTGTCGGCGGCTGGCAGTTCGCGCAGAAAGGCTTGCAGCACCCCCTGGCCATGAGTCCGATGTTCCCCGAACTGGCTGGCCGAAGTGTCGATCAGCACAACGTGATGCCGAGCGGTCTTCACCGCCGGCAAGTCTTTGGCTCGCAGTCCAATGGCATGAAAGACGTCACCCGACGGAGCGGTGTATGAGGTCAGGCCACCCAGCGACGTCGCTTTCACGGCAGGCGGTTCAACCGACCAAGTCAAACCCACGGGAATGACACTGAGACACGACCCCAACACAACACGAGCGAACAATGCAAATGTGCGAGACATGAATGGCTCCTGAAGTTTGACGGCGTTGAAACGCGACGTCCGAACGGACGATCTTCCGAGAAGGCGTCCACATTGTAGTTAGTCAGTCGGCCACTCACGACCCTTTTTTTGTCGAGATTTTGTTCGACGGAAGAATTCCCCAAAGCTCGTTTGCCACCGGATGGCATCGTCCGAGCAATCGCTGCCGCAGGCAACGACCGATCATTCCTCAAGCGACAATTCTGCCGATTGCTCGGAAATTACCAACGAAACCAGCGGCTGCCGATTGTGCTGAGAATCTCAGTATTCATGACAGCAGCGTGACCCGGTCCAAAATTCGTTGCCGTGACTCAAGTGGACGCCTCTCAAAAATGATTGTCGAATGCCTTGTTGCACACAAAAACAACGCTTATCGGACAAGCTTCATTTGGGTCTCCCAAGATGCCCAAGATTGCAATTCACACTGTCCGCGAAATGCTGAGCATCTCATATCGTTTATTAAGCCGTTGATTGACGCCTCGAATCCAACCGACCCATACTGCTGGGCGATTGCTCAATACGTTGAATTAAGGCCTCGGAGATTTTTTGATGCTCTGCATTCGATCGGCTTGGTCCGCACGCGGTAGTCGAATTGTTCTTCTGGGACTCACGCTGATCGGAGCGGCCTTTCGCGAGGCGCCTTGCTTAGCACAGAACACGACGCTCAAGCCGGAAGAACTGGCGGCTCAGGTCATCAATGCCGCCAACAAGGCTTACAACGAGAAGCAATTTCCCGTCGCCATCGAACGGTATCGCGAATACCTGAAGACGCACGGCAACCAGAAGGACGCGACGCTGGCTCGGTACGGCTTGGCGTTGTGCCTGCTGGAGCAGCCGCAAAAAGACTTCAAGGTCGCGATCGAAACGCTCACCCCAGTCGTCGGGGTGCAGGAGTTCGCCGACCGGCCGCTGGCATTGTACTACCTCGCACTGGCGTATCGTGGGCAGGGACACGACGCGCTGACCCAAGCGGTCGCGAAGCCGAACGAGGCACCGCAGCATCGCAACACGGCGAAGGACCAATTCACGCAGGCGAATGTGCGATTCACCGAAGCGGTCACGGCGTTCCTCGCGCGAGCCAAGACCGCTCCGCCGCCGGCCGCGAACGAATTGGCTGTCGATCTGGAATGGGCCAATCGAGCTCGCTGCGATCAGGCCGAGATGCTGTTGCGAATCGAGAAGAACAAAGAGGCCAATGACCTGCTGACCCCGTTGCTGGCCGACGCGACGCTGGCCAAGAGCAAGTACCGGCCGCAGATGTTGTACTTGCACGGCCACGCCAGCTTCTTGCTCAAGGATTACATCGCTGCCGGGCGTTCGTTGACTCAGCTTGTGCCGTTCAGCGACCCGGTGTTCGGAGTCCACACGCAGTACCTGCTGGCCCGCGTGCATCACATCGCCGACGAGCGGGAAGAAGCCGTTGCTCTCTACGACGCGGTCGTCAAAGGCTATGACAAACAGAAGGTCGATTCGCAGAAGGCTCTGCAAAACCAAGCGGTCATCGCGAATCAGCCGGACGAGAAAGCTCGGTTGGAAGCGTTGATCAAGACGCCCCCAGACTACGTCAGCCGCGCGAGTTTTTATTGGGGCGTGCTCTTGTACGAGCAAAAGAAAACGGGCGAGGCACTCACGCGATTCACCGAGTTCAATCAAAAGTACCCGCAGTCGCCGCTGCTGCCGGAGGCTCAGCTTCGGGCCGGCATGTGTCAGGTTGAACTGCGTGCCTTCCCGCCGGCAATCGCGTTGTTGCAGCCGCTCGCCGCGCATCCGCAATTGAGCGACCGTGCGTTGCTGTGGCTCGGACGTGCTCAGTTCGGAGCCGCCGATCCGACGCAGCCGCAGCCGTTTGCTCAGGCGCTCGCGACGGCAATCGCCAGTTTGACGCAAGCGGCCGACAAGGCGAATCAGCAGATCGCGAACGACCCGGACGCGAAACTGCGTCGAGCGGAAGTGTTGCTGGAACTCGGCGACTATCAGCAGTTGGCCAAGCAGTACCCGCAAGCCGCGGCGACCTATGAAACCGCGTTCAAGGAAAATCACGCTCCCGACCGCAACGAACAATTCCTGCAACGCCGCGCGACCGCGTTGCACTTCGCGGCGCAGTTCGATGTGTCCGATCAAGTCTGCACGCAGTTCGCTCAAACGTATCCGAAGAGCACGCTGTTGCCGGCCGTCTTGTTCCGCTCGGCCGAGAACGCTTACGTCCGCGCGGCGGCCATCGAACCGAACAATCCGGCCAGCAAGAACCCAGACATCCCGAAATGGTTCGGCGAGGCGATCAAGCGATATCAACTCGTCCTCGATAAGCACCCGGAGTTCGTCTACGCCCCGCTGTCACGCGGTCGGTTGGGGCTGAGCCAATACCGGCTCGGCGACTACCCGACCGCGTTGAAGACGCTGACTGCGGTCCCGCAAGCCGATCAATCGGGCGAGCTGGCCGTCGTGCCGTATTACCTCGCCGATTGTTTGCTCCGCGCGATGCCCACCGACACGAGCGATGCGCTCGCGGCCGGCCGGCAACTGGAAGTGCTGTCGGCGGCAATCAAGTCGCTGGAGAATTATGTCAGTGGGCAAGGCAACGATCCGGTCAAGGCCGCACCGCAAACTCCCGATGCGTTGCTGAAGCTCGGCTACTGCTATCAACGAGTCGCCACGCAAATCGCCGAACCGAAAGAACGCAACGAACGAATGACCGCTGCTCGGCAGGCGTTTGAGCGAATCGGTGCGCAGTACGCGGCGAGTCCCTCCGCGCCGACCGCCGCGCTCGAACGAGCGAACTGCATGGTCGAGATGAACGACGTCAACGGCGCGATCAATGAACTCAATCGCTTCAAAGCCGATCCGTTCAAGCAAGCCCCGGTCGCGCCGCTCGCGTACCTGCGACAAGCGGCGCTGCTGCGGACACAGAACAAATCAACGGAAGCCGCGGCCGCGTTGCAGGAAGCTCGGAACAACTACGAGGCCGCGTTGGTCGCCGACCCGACACGAGCCGCTTGGGCTCCGCTGCTGCACTACCATCACGCGCTGGCTCTGAAAGAGTCGGCCTACAAAGACCCGGCGAAGCTGGAAGTCGCGAAGCTCAACGAAGCTCGCACACAGTTCGAGAGCTTGAAGCAAAAATACGGAGCGAGTCCCGAAGCCGCCGACGCCGCATGGCGAGCGGGACAATGTCGCCGTGAAGAGTTCGCTCCGAAGCTCGCCGCCGCGCGAGTGATGTTGGTCAAGAAAGACGCCAAGCCAGAAGAACTCACCGCCGCCAATCAACAAGTGACAGAGAGCGCCAAGCAACTCTCCGAAACCGGCGCGTACTTCATTGCTCAAGCCGCAGTGCTGGGGCCAAAAGCGGTCGGGTCCGAGATTCATCAGCGGATGCTTTACGAAGCCGCGTGGTGCGGGCAGTGGGTCGGTGATGTCGAGGTTGATGCCGCCCGCGCCAAGCTGGTCGAGGAGGCTCTCAAGAAACAAAAGGAAGAGGCCGCGAAGCAACCAATCGGTTTGGTGGGCGTCGTTAATGCGCGCGTCCCGCAGTTTCCGATCACGGTCATCCCGTTGCAGCCGTCCGAAAAACTCGGCCGCGATCAGTACAAAGCCGTCATCACTTCCAAGTCGGACTCGCCGCTGGCGATCACGTCACGGTTGGAACTCGCCGAGATGCACGCGCGGCGCGACGAGTTCGATCCGGCGATCGCGCTGCTGAATGAGGCTCTGAATCTGGAGCCCGCTCCCGATGTTGAAGAGCGATTGCATCTGCGGCTCGGCGTCTGCCTCGTCGCGAAGAACGATCACGCGAATGCGTTCGCGCAGTTCGCGGCCGTGGCGGCGGATGCCAAGAGTCCGCTAGCTCCGGAGGCTCGCGCTCGCGCGGGGGAATGCCAGATGCAACTGAAAGCCTGGCCGAAAGCGATCGAACTGTGGCTGCCGTTCCGCGATCAAGGTCCGTTGCAAAACCTCGCCGGACTGAGCGATCGCGTTCTGCTGCGGTTGGGACATGCCTTCGCATTGAGCGCGAACTGGGATCAAAGCCGGCAGACTCACGAAGTCCTACTGCAACGGTTCCCGCAGAGCGTCTGGCGTCAGGAAGCTCGGTACGGCATGGGCTGGGCGTGGCAAAACCAAAAGCAGTTCGACAACGCGGTCAACGCCTATCACGAAGTCATCAAAGAAACCGCCGCCGAGATCGCCGCGAAGTCTCAGTACCAATTGGCTCTGTGCCGCCTGGAGCAAAAGCGTCTGCCCGAAGCAGCCAATGCGCTCTTGGTCGTGCCGTTCACTTACGACTATCCGGAATGGAGCGCGGTCGCGCTGCTGGAAGCGTCGCGCGTGTTTCTGGAAATGAAGCAACCCGAACAAGCCGCTCGGCTGCTGGAGAAGGTCCGCAAGGATTATCCCAACACCGAATGGTCCAAGATGGCCGAACAACGCCTCGCGGGATTGCCGCTGGCGAAACGAGATTGAAGTAGGACGGGCACTCCTGCCCGTCGTTCGCGAATGCAATCAGCACAGACGGGCAAGAGCGCCCATCCTACAAAGGAGCAATCGCATGCAGACTCAATGGACCCGACGCGCTGTTTGGGGCTTGGTTTTGGGGATCGTCTTCTGCGGCGTTCGATCGGCGCTGGCGTATGTCGAAGTGGCTTACACGCTGGGCCGAGTGGTTCTGGAATCGACTTCGATCTCGCTGCTACGGGTCGAGAAGGTTGATAAGGAGAAGAACCTGATTCTGTTTCGCAAGGTGCAAGACGTGAAGGGGACGCTTCCCGGCGAGACAGTCAAGCACAACATCGCCCGCGCCGGATTTCATGAACGCGAATGGAAAGCGATCATGGACTGGGCCGAGCCGGGCAAGACCGCCGTCTTCTTCAACAACGGCGGAGCCAGTGAGACCTGCATCGGCAACTATTGGTATCAAGCCTACGCCGGTGGCGAGTGGTGGAACATGAGCCACGGCGAGCCGTACTTGCTCCGCAGCTATGCCGGCACGACGGACAAATTGATTGGCATCGTGCAATCGATGCTGGCGGGCCAAGAGGTCGTCGTCCCCTGCATGGTCGATGGCGACAAGATGGCTTTGCAGCTTCGCACGGCGAAAATTCAACGGATGAAAGCCAGCCTCAAATTGCAGGACTACAACCCTCAGCGAGATTTCGCGGGCTGGGGTGGCGATGACTTTCGCTCGATCGCCGGCATGCCCGGCTTCACGCATGTCGCCGGAGTCACTTCGGTCGGGCCAGAGGCTCAGGGCGTCGCGGTGGCTGACGTCGATGGCAACGGCAAGCCGGACTTTTGCTTCTACGGATCGGGCCGAGTCACTCTGTTGAAGATGGATGGCCCGGCGCTCAGCGAACTGCCGCTGCCGCATACCGGTGGAGCTCGCGCGGCCGACTGGGCGGACTTCAATGCCGATGGCAAACCAGACTTGCTGCTCGCAACATCGACTGGACCGAAGCTGCTCACCAATCAAGGAGCTGCCTTCAAAGACGACACGGCGCTTCTGCCGAAGGAGCCGTACTACAACGTCACGGCGTCGGCATGGCTCGATTACGACGGTGACAAGCGCCCGGATATCTTGCTGTCGAATGGCTTTCTCGGCCTGCGGCTGTATCGCAACACCGGCGCGGGTTTCGAGGACGCCACGATCGCCGCCAAGCTGGGGCCGGACGGAGTGGGTGGACGACACAAAGGCGATCATCTCACCGTCGCAGATTTGAACGGAGACGGTCGCGGCGATTTCCTCTACAGCGCGGGGACCGGCTTGCTCGCGCTGAACACTCCGCAGGGCTTCGTCGAAGTGAAGGATTCGGCGATTCAATTCCAAGCGGGCAAGGTGCGGCCTGTGTTTGCGGATCTCGATGGCGACGGACAGCTTGACCTGTTCGTACCGCAGTCGGGGACATCGAAAATCTTCGCGAATCGAGCCGGCCGGTTTGTGGACATCACCGCTCAGTGTGGCGCGATCGCTCAGCCGATTGGGACCGCGGTCAGCGCGGCGGCCGTGGATTTCAACAAAGATGGCAAAGTCGATTTGGTGATCGGATGCCTGAAAGGCTCCAACCGCTACTTCCGCAACAGCGGCCAAGGCAAGTTCGTCGATGCGACCGACGAAGTCGGCCTCTCGCAACAGATCTTCAACACGCGCGGCCTGGCGGTTGCGGACATCAACACGGACGGCGCGCCGGACTTGTTGTTGAATAACGAAGGCCAGGAATCGACCGTCCTCCTGGGACGCCCTGTAACCGCCGCAGTGGGACAAGTGAGTGCCAGATAATCCATTCGCGACACGATCGAGGTTGCTACCGACGATGCGTCAATTCATTCAATCCAAAGCCGGCAGTGCAATTTGCAATTTGCAATACTTCCGCTGCGCCATCTTCATCGCCCTTACCGCGTGTCTCGCAATGACGAGCTTGTTGGCCACCGCAGCCGACTGGCCGACGAATCGCGGCAACGTCGCGCGCACGGGCTGTGTCGATGACCAGCCTGGGCCGAGTTCCGGCAAGGTGTTGTGGGTTCATAAATCGAGCGATCATTACATCGCCGCGCCGGTGGCCGCCGGAGACAGCGTGTTCGTGTCGGCACTGGCCGCGTTCAATACCTCCACGTTTCAAGCGCTGAGCACCGAGGCCGCTCCCAAGCAGCGCGTGCGGTGGGCGAAGTCGGTTCCGTATTTGAAGCTGCCGACCGTGTGTGCTCCGGCGGTCGTGGGAAACGTTGTGGTCTTCGGGGACGGCATGCACCAAACCGACGGAGCGACGCTGCATGGAGTGCGGCTCGATACCGGATTGCCGCTGTGGCAATTTCCGGTGCCGGGTCAGTTGGTGCATCTTGAAGGTTCGCCGAGCATCGTCAACGGCAAGGTTTTGATCGGCGGCGGCAACGCGGGTGTGTTGTGTGTCGATCCTGCTCGGCTCGAATTAGACGGCAAGGAAGTTGATGCCGCATCGGCTCAAGCAGTGCTCGACAAAAAGTGGAAGGAACTGCTCGCCAAGTATGAGCAAGACAAGAAGACCGATCCCGACTTTGCGATCGCTCCGAGCGAGGACTCGCTGCCGAAACCCAAACCGAAGCTCGTGTGGCAGGCGGGAGCCGGCAAGTGGCATGTCGATGCGGCAGTGGCTGCGGTTGGCGATCGAGTGCTTGTCGCGACCGCGTTCCTGGATGCCGAGAAGACCGGTGAGCGAGCCATCTGCTCGGTGAAGCTCAGCGATGGCAGCGTGCAGTGGAAGACGCCGCTCACGTTCAATCCGTGGGCAGGACCGACGGTCGCGGGAGAACTCGTGTTGGTCGGGTGCAGCAGCGTGCGTCTCGAACCCAAAGAGATCGCCAGTGGTCAGGGCGAAGTCGTGGCGGTGTCGCTGGCAGATGGCTCGGTGAAATGGCGGCGAGCGTTTGCCGCCGGCATCGTCTCGGCGATTGCTGTGAAGGATCAGCTCGCGGTCTTCACGGCCACGGATGGCAAAGTCCGAGCGGTCGATGTCGCCAGCGGTGCGGAGAAATGGACCGTTGATGGCGGCGCTCCGTTCTTCGCTAGCGCGGCGATTGCGGGGGACATGGTCTACGTCGCGGATCTCAAGGCGGTGGTGCGCGCGATCAACCTGACTGACGGGGCGCTGCGCTGGAAGCTCTCGTTGGGGAGCGATGCCGCCGTGAAATCACCGGGCATGGTTTACGGCGGACCGATCGTTGCGGGCGGGCGGTTGTTCGTGGCGACGTGTGCGTTGGAATCCGGCGGCAAAGCCAGTACCGCCGTAGTGTGCATTGGGGAGAAGTAGTGTCTTGGTCGGTTAAGATCTTTTTTGAATATGAGAGGAGATTGCAAAATGCAAAATGCAAGTTGCAAGTTGAGTTTGGCTTGGTCGTGATGTTGTGGCTGGCGATGCCGCTGGCTGCGCAGGACAAGCCGGCCGAGGCGATCAAGATCGACAAAGAAAAGAAGACGGTCACGCTCGCCTGCAAGATCGCGCCGCGGAAGCTGCCGAACCTGAGTGAGATCTATCCCATCGAGGTCATTGCCTCGCTGGCAGCACCCAAGGGGCAGAAGGCTCACGAAACGGTCGTCACGTTTGATGCCAAGCCGAGCGACATCCATAAAGCTCTCGAAAGCCTGGGGCTAAAGCCCGGCAAGCCGGCCAAGGGCGAAGGTGCCGAAGCCGCTGGTCCCGAAGTCAAAATCTTCATCGAGTTGCCCGGCGCGGGAGGCTTAGCGAAGCGGCTGCCGATTGAAAAGGTTCTCGTCGATCGCAAGACGGGCAAGACCATGCCCAACTTGAAGTGGACCTTTACCGGTTCAATCAGCAAGCAGCCCGACCCCAACAAGCCGGACAAAGTTTACGGAGCCGACAGCACCGGCACACTGATCGCCATCTTCCCGGTCACCGACGAGACGGTCTTTCAAACCAACCTCACGATGAAAGACGAACCGCTCATCAAGCTCGATACAAATACCAAGGTCTTGCCGGAAGTCGGCACCGATGTCCTGCTCGTGATTCAAGTTCCGTAATAGCGTCGTAGCCGATCTCGCCAGAGATTGTGTGAACCTCGTGACGATCCGCAATCTCTGACGAGATTGGCTACAAGACAAGAATGAATTCCATGCACAAATCTTTTCGAATTGCCGTCGCACTGATTGCTGTTGAAGTGATCTCCTCGACCGCGAACGCCCAGTTGCTGCCCGAACGACTGGTGCCTCCGCAACAGTTCGCGATTCCGCTGCTGCCGATGACCGAACAGCCGACCATTCGTCGTCCGGCCGGAGCCGACAAACTTCCGGCGCATCTCTGGACGCTGCCCACGGGTGTTTTTCCTGGTGCGCCGACTGCATTGTCGTCGGAGCGACTGCCAGCGGATTGGCGACGTCCGGTCGTTGACGTTCCGGCACTCGCGGCCGAATCTGATCCGAGTCATCCAGACTCGCCTCGCCAGCCCGTTGCACCGAGCGCCTTCGCATTGGCCGCTGATCCTCTGAAGGCTCATTTGCTTGATCGTTTTCCACTTCCGGCCGAACTTCCTACGAGAGCCGTCGATGATCCAACCGCTGCGGTCGCTCACGTGTTGATCACTTATGCCGTGCCGCTGGCAACTCCGACCGTAGCCGCGCTACTGCGTCTGTCGGTCGCAGATCCGTTCGAGCACTTGCGAGCCATCCGTCTGGGCAATCCGCCAGCCGACTTCGATGCCCCCGACACCCCTCGCGATTTGCCACCGCGCCCGCAACTTTCGACTGTTGTTCCGTAGGAATAGGAATTCATCCAATGAAACACCTCCTCCATCTTCTGATTGCATTCGCTCTCCTGGCCGAGACGCAGGCTCAGGACGTCAAACGTGACATCTCCTACGCCGATCCGGCACAAGAGCGGCAGGTGCTCGATGTGTATTCACCCGCTGGGGCGAAGAATCTGCCCGTCGTCTTCTGGATTCACGGAGGCGGCTGGCAGGCCGGTGATAAGTCCAGCGTCCAAATCAAGCCGCAGGTTTTTGTCGACAAGGGTTTCGTCTTTGTCTCCACGAACTATCGTTTGCTGCTCAACGTGGAGATGGAGACGATTTTTCGCGATGTGGCGAAGTCACTGGGCTGGGTCCACAAGCACATCGCCGAGCATGGTGGCGATCCGAAGCGTATTTTTGTGATGGGCCATTCCGCCGGAGCGCAGCTCGCCGCGTTGGTTTGCATCGACGATCGTTATTTGAAGGCCGAAGGTGTTCCGTTCAACGTCCTCAGAGGATGCGTCCCTGTCGATGGCGACACCTACGACATACCAGCCATCATCGAGACTGCCGAGACACGTCGTCGAGTGCATGGTCAGCCGCAGGCGAAGTTTGGTCACCGCGAAAAGTTTGGCAACACTCCGGAAAAGCATCGCGATTTCTCCGCCGTCACACATGTGGCCAAGGACAAGAACATTCCTCCGTTCCTGATCCTGCACGTCGCCGATCATCCCGACAACGCCGCGCAAGCGCAACGTCTCGGCTCCGCGCTGAAGGATGCCGGACTGCCGGTCACCGTCTTCGGCGCCAAAGAGACCAACCACACCAAGATCAACGAAAACCTTGGTCTGCCCGATGATCCGTCTACGAAGGAGTTATTCAACTTCGTCGGCGAAGCTTTGAAGAAGTGATTGCGGTGCTCGATTCGATTACCGACAATCAATTTCACGATTGACCGTTGATCGGTGTTGGTTCAAACGCAGGCCGGTGAGGCGGAGATATGCAATGGCCGAATGGCGCAGATGGATCCGGTTGTTGATCGGTGTCGGTTTGACGCTGTTTAGTGTGGTGATCGCCGTAGAGTCGCCGCCAATCACAAGTCAGGCGGCCGATGCCAAGCAATTCGAAGATCAATTCCGGCCGCTGTTGGCTCAGCATTGCGTGGAGTGTCATCGCGGAGACAAGCCCAAAGGGAATCTCCGGCTGGACAACCTGACGCTGGACTTGGCGAATGCCGCCACTCGCCAGCATTGGTCGGCGGTGGTCGAACGACTCAAGGCGGGCGAAATGCCTCCCAAGCAAAAGCCGCGTCCGCCGGAGAAAGAAGTTGTGGCGCTGACCGATTGGCTGGCCGCTCGCGTCACCGCTGCCGATGCCGCCGCGCGGGCGGCGCAGGGACGCGTGGTCCTCCGTCGGTTGAATCGGGTCGAGTACGAGAACACGGTCAACGATCTGCTGGGGATTAAAGTCAGCTTGAAGGAGCAATTGCCTGCGGATGGCTCGGCGGATGGTTTTGATAACGCCAGCAAGGCGAATCACACGTCGAGCTTCTTGATGGAGAAGTATCTTGAAGCGGCCGACACGGCGTTGAACGCTGCGATCGCCAACCGACCCAAGCCGCCACCGCGAATCGATAAGCGATACAGCCTTAAGGACGGGCATCCGGTTCGAGGCACGACCGAGGACGTATATCGCTTTCTGGAGGACGGTGAGGTCGTCTGCTTCTGTTCGTCCGAATGGCACAACGCCAGCATCTCGACGTTCTATCCGCCGGATGCCGGCAACTATCGGTTCCGAATTTCCGCGTCGACCATTCAAGGCGACGGCAAGCCGGTGACGTTTCGGGTGACGACCAGCGACACGCGCCTGACGGGGACGCACGGTTTGGTCAGCTACTTCGATGCTCCGCCCGACAAGCCGACCGTGTTCGAGTTCGTCCGCTACATGGAGCCGCGCACCACCATCCGATTGCTACCGTACGGATTGGCCGGCGCGAACACAGTGAATATGGTCGGCGGCGAATACTGGAACGGGCCCGGCCTGGCGGTGCAGTACGTCGAGGTCGAAGGGCCGCTCAACGAGATCTGGCCGCCAGAAAGTCACCGCCGCATCTTCGGCGATCTGCCGCAGAAAATATTTCCGATCTACAACTTCTCCGACCGTGTGGAAGTTGTCTCGGACGAACCTCTCGTCGATGCCGAACGCATCCTGGCGAAGTTCTCGCGCCGAGCGTTTCGCCGTACCGTGACTGCGGAGGATGTCGCACCGTTCGTGGACATCGTCAAAGCGAAATTGGACGGCGGCTACACATTCGAACTCGCAACACGAGCCGCTTTGAAAGGCGTGCTGATCTCGCCCGAATTCCTGTTTCTCCGCGAGCGACCGGGCAAGCTCGACGATTTGTCATTGGCCTGCCGGTTGTCGTATTTCCTTTGGAGCACGATGCCCGACGAGGAACTATTCAAACTCGCCGAACAGCAGAAGCTGAATCAACCGGAGATGCTCCGCCAGCAAGTCGACCGATTACTCGCACACCCCAAGGCCGCGACCTTCACAGAGAACTTCGTCGGCCAATGGCTGGGGTTGCGCGACATCGACGCGACCGAACCGAGCCACCTCGTCTACCCCGAGTTCGACCACCTATTAAAAGTGTCGATGATCCGCGAGACCGAATTGTTTTTCGACGAAGTCCTGAAGCACGACTTGCCCCTGACCAACTTCGTGGCCTCCGACTTCACGATGCTCAACGGGCGATTGGGCAAGCACTACGGCATCTCCGGCCTGACCGGCTGGGAGTTCCACAAGACGCCGTTGCCACCGGACAGTCATCGCGGCGGTGTCTTGACGATGGCGAGCGTCATGAAGGTGACCGCCAACGGCACCACGACCTCGCCGGTCATGCGCGGTGCCTGGGTGCTGGATCGCATTTTGGGAACGCCTCCGTCTCCGCC
The DNA here is from genome assembly GCA_031375695.1 of Planctomyces sp. Classification (GTDB taxonomy): domain Bacteria; phylum Planctomycetota; class Planctomycetia; order Planctomycetales; family Planctomycetaceae; genus SXKJ01. The sequence goes on along the minus strand of JANMIF010000297.1, from coordinate 2,290 downwards.
GCCTGAAGGCGTGGCGGCGATCGACCCGGACATTCGCGGCGCGACGACCATCCGCGAGCAATTGGCCAAACACCGTACCGACCCCGCCTGCGCGAGTTGTCATTCAAAGATCGACCCACCCGGATTTGCCCTGGAGAGTTTTGATTGCATCGGTGGCTGGCGGGAGAAGTATCGGATTTCCGGCTGGCGAAGAGATGCGGAAGAAGTGACTTTGGACGGCCGGAAGATGCCATATTACCGCGGCCCGCGAGTTGATCCCTCCAGCGTGACCGAGGACGGCCAGCCGTTCCAGAACATCGACGAGTTCCGCCAATTGTTGCTGCGAGACAAAGACCAACTCGCTCGATCGCTGGCCACGAAGCTTTTGACCTACTCCACTGGCGGAGCACCAACCAAGGCCGATCGACCAGAAATCGAAACAATCGTGTCTCGCGTGCGGGACACGAATTACGGCCTCAGATCACTCCTGCATGAAGTGGTGCAAAGCGAGCTGTTTCAACACAAATAGTAAAACTTCGAACTTGGCAGAACGATGAAGACACTTTTGATTTGTCTTCCCATCGTTCTCGCCCCCATTGTTCTGCCAAATTTTCAATGATTGAACCATACCCATCGAAGTGGACACTGAAATCTGTGACTTCGATCGCCACGAATTTCACTCGCTGGCCCGTCGCGTTTTTGGGATCGTGTTCGATGTTTACAACGAGTTCGGGTGGTTGCGGGAGGAGTCCATCGACAAGTGGGCGATCATGCTGCGGTCCTCTACGGCGGATATTTTTCCGGCGCGGCAGCTCATCGAGTCACAACAACTCTGTCAGACTTGAGGTCACGGTGCAGTTGCAGTCGAATACGCCTCCCATTGGAACGTGGAGAACCGATGAGGGTTAACCATGGGGGCGAGCGGGGGTTTGGCTTTTGAAATTGGCCGGTAGGAAGACTGAAATTGTCATTGACGGTTCAATTCCGCCAATTTCAAAAATCAAAACACCCGACCCCGGTGTCTGGAGCACTCAATTTTAAGGCAAACGGCGAATCATCGCTGCACACAAAAATCTAAGGATATCCCCATGAAATTGCGTCGATGGAACCATTCGTTGTTTGCCGTTGCTGTCGTCTGGATTGCAACCGTCTCAGCGAACGCTCAGGACTTCACGCTAAACAAAGGAGACCACATTTGCATTGTCGGCAACACGTTGGCGGAACGGATGCAGCACTTCGGTTGGCTCGAAACGCTGATTCACACGCGGCTCCCTGAGCACGAATTAATCTTTCGCAATCTTGGTTATTCCGGCGACGAGATTGATGGATACAAAAATCCAAATCATCGCATGCGGTCGATGTCGTTCGGCTCGCACGACGAATGGTTGAGCGGTGTCGCTCCCTGTCCGCAGCCCACCAAGCTGTCGCCGCGCGACAAAGACAAGGTCCGCGAAAATCGCTTCGAGCTGACCAATACCAAGGCGGACGTGATCTTCGCCTTCTATGGCTACAACGAATCGTTCGCCGGCGAAGAGGGCTTGGCGGCGTTCAAGAAGAACGTCGAAGAGTTCATCAAGCACACGCTCGAGCAGAAGTACAACGGCAAGTCGGCTCCCAGGCTCGTGCTGTTCTCACCCATCGCCCACGAGTTCATCGACTCGCCCAACCTGCCCAGCAAAGAGGTCGTCGCCGCCTCGAACGCGCGGCTCAAGATGTATTCGCAGGCGATGGGCGAGGTCGCCAAGGCGAATGAAGTGACGTTCGTTGACTTGTTCACGCCGACGCAACTCGCGCTTGTTGAACGCAAAGGGATGATTGCAATCAAGGGTGTCCGGGCTCCGTTCGATTTCGCGGAAAATCAGCGAGCGACGATCAATGGTGTTCACATCACTCGTGTCGGCGAGAGGTTAGTTGCGACGATCGGCTTGCCCACACTATTCGGTCCCGGAGATGCGTATGTAATTTTCAGTAGATTCGACCAAATCAACGCCGCCGTCCTCGACAAGAACTTCTACTGGTTCAACCGCTACCGCGTGACGGACGGCTTCTCGACCTACGGCGAGCGAGCGTTTCTGAAATTCTCCGAGGGGCCGGGCGGGTATGGCGATGGGTTGTCGAATTACTCGGTCGGGCAGCGCGAGCTGGATGTGTTGGATCAGCTCACCAGCAATCGCGACGTCGTCGTCTGGGCGGCGGCGCAGGGGAAGACGGTCGAGCCGATTGACTCTGCGCTCTCGCCGTTCATCCCCGTCATCACGAACAAGCCGGGGCCGCTCGAAGGCGGAAAGCATCTGTTTCTCTCCGGGCAGGA